>JANPGV010000177.1:0-60775 GCA_031424145.1 Ilumatobacteraceae bacterium | reverse complement strand
CTGAGATCGAGGACTCGTTGGTTCGAGAAGGGTACGAGCTGACAGAGATCCGTGACGCTCCCGACAGGCCCGGGCGTGAGCTCGTCTTTCTCAGCCATCGCGCGAACTGACCTACACTCTTTCAGCTTCGATTGCTGCCTGCCTCAGCTCCGATCACGCTGATGACACACGATCCAAGCCTTTTCCGTACGAGGAGAGCGAGGGGAAACAATGTCCGAGACCACGACCACCACCTACGTCAACGATGTCGATGAGATCACTCAGGTGATGCAGGCCTACATCGACGGTGCAAGAACCGGCAAGGGCGAGGCGATGAAGCCCGCGTTCCATGACGACGCCACGATCTGTGGCTACGTCGGCCCCGATCTCTTCGTCGGACCGATTCAGGATCTCTACGACTGGAATGACGGCAATGGTCCGGCAACGGACATCGAGACCCGGTTCACCAGTATCGACGTGGTTGGCACCGCAGCCAGCGTGCGGCTGGATGTCGACAACTGGACGGGTCACCGCTTCACCGATTTCTTCAATCTCGTCAAGATCGATGACCAGTGGAAGATTCTCAGCAAGGTCTTCTACTTGCATCCCTGAACGTCGGTGACGGGGAGCCGCCATGCCCCGTTGGACGATGAATGTCGCGTCGTCGAAGGCGTGGGTGCGCGGCGTGGCCGCCGGCGGCGTTGTGCTACTGACGTTTGCTTGGACTGGAATCGTTCTGTGGCTCAGCGATCTGCCATCGGGCTACGGAGCGGCTCAAGTCGAGGGTTGTGAGGCCGTTTGGCTACCGCAGTTGGAACTCGGCGATCTTGTTGGCCGCCAACATCGTGTACCAGGGGTTGCCGGCCGAGTCGACCGTGATCCCGAACGGCTCACTGCCCCTCACTGCTTTGGTTTCGCTGATGACACCGTTGTTGCCGATCTTGGCAATGTTGCCTGCCGTGGTCTGCGTGAACCACAACGAGCCGTCAGGCGCAGCAGCGATGGATTGCGGACCAGTGTTCGTGACCGGGAACACCGTGACGAAATTGGTCGCCGGGTTGAGACGGCCAACGGCCTCCGGCACGAAGCGGGAGGTGAACCAGATCTGGCCATCGGCAGCGATGGCGATGCCTTGAGGGAAGACCCCCGTGGCGGTCTCGGTGATTGTGCCCCTCGTCGGGTTGAGCCGCCCGATATTGCCGCCTCCCGATTCGGTGAACCACACGATGCCAGCCGCATCGACGACCACGTCAGCAGGCGTCGCCGCCGGCGTCGGCACGAGGAACTGGGTGAACACGCCCGTAGCGATGCTGTATCGCCAGATGCTGTTGTTGTTGAAGTCGGTGATCCAGATGTCGCTTCCGTGCACATCGAGATTGCCGGCCAAGGCAGCGGAGTTGGGTATCGGAATGTCGGCCAACTGAGCGCCGGCCGTCGTGATCCGGCCCAGAAACGCGTCGTTCGAGGTGAAGTACAAGATGCCGCCGGGCCCCTGGATGATGTCGTTGAGGATGCAGAAGTTGCAGGTGATGGCGAACTCCGTGATGGCGCCGGCCGGTGTGATGCGGCCGATCGCCGGGGGCAGGAACTCCGAGCTCTCCGTGAACCATCGGTTGCCGTCGGCGCCGTTGGTGATGTACCTCGGTTTGCTGTTCGCGGTGGGCACGCGGTACTGCTTGAGCGATCCCACGGGAGCGGCCGCCTGCGCGGCGGGGGCATATGCCGTCGTCAAGAAGGTCATCAGTAGCATCACGCGCAGGAACCTCACGGGAGTCCTCCAGTCCGTCGGTCTCGAATCACTGTCCCACCAACCCTGTGCCGAACACATTGGACATTGGTGCTACGACCCCTCCGGGTCTCCGGACGATCTCACCGAAACGCGGGCTGCTCCTGCCACGGAACGCCAGCATCTCGATCGCGCTGACGAGCTCTCTTCGATTTGTACATGGCATCGTCGGCTGCTGTCAGCAGGGCGGCGGCGTCGTGTCCAGAAGTGAGGGTGTCTGACACGCCGATGCTTGCCGGGCAGTTGACGGCGATGCCGGCGGCGATGTCGATGGGAACGGACAAGGCTCGCTGCACGCGGGCGACGAGGTTGTCGGTGCCCGAGCCGGTCGGCTCGTAGACGATCACGAACTCGTCGACGCCGAAGCGTGCCACGACATCGGCGCCGCGCACGATCGACAGGAGCCTGCGAGCTGTCTCACACAGCACGATGTCACCGGCATCGTGGCCGTACGTGTCGTTGATGGTCTTGAAGCCGTCGAGGTCGAGGTAGGCGACAGCGAGCAGCAGGCCGTTTCGCTGCGTACGTGCGAGCTCCACATCAAGTAACTCGTTGAACAGTCGTCTGTTCGCTAGTCCGGTCAAGGGGTCACGCAAAGCCAGAGCCGTCAGCTTCTCCTGCAGTTGGCGTAACTCGGTCACGTCGCGGCTGACGCCTTGCAGGCCACCGCGAATTGGAGTGGTCTGCATTTCGCCGATCACGATCGAGCCATTGGCGTGGCGATAGCGAAAGTCGCAGCGCTCGGGCAGTGGCTCGCCGTGGAAGGCCCTCTCGATCGCGGCCCTGCTGTCGTCATCGAGGATGGCGACGAACTGGGTGAAGTCATCGAGAAACAGTGATGCCGGGTACCCGAGGATGCGCTCGACCGACGGGCTCACGTAGTCAAAGCGCGGGTGCGGGTCGACGACGAACCGCCACACGACATCGGCAGACTTGTCGGCGAGGCTGCGGAACCGGGCCTCGCTGGCCGCCAGGTTCAACTCCGCAAAGGACGGCCGGTGACATCTCGGCCCACGGCAAGGACCTCTGCGCCATCTGCGCCCGGAAGGTACCGATCGACCCACTCGACCCACTGCCCCGGAGCGTTGGGAGCAGGCCGGGCGACCTCATCGGCGAGAACAGGATTGGAGGGGCTCAGGAGGGCAAGCTGGGATTCGAGACCCTCTAGCTCGTCTTCGGACAGAAACTCATCGAGCTGGTGACCGATCACATCATCCGGTGCGAGACCGTGGCCTGCAGCCCAGGCCGCGTTGCAATAGCTGACCGTGAGACCAGGGACCCGGTATCGAATGACGCGTTCTGGCATGACAGCGAGCACCTCGGCGATGCCCTTGTAGTACTTCTCGTTCTCCAACATCGTCATGTCGACGCGCCACCATTCGATTCGAGGGCGTCTTTGGCGTCCGTATAGACAGTATCGACAGTGATTTGCTCCGTCACCAGAGACCAAAGTCCCTGGCAGCGATACCGTTTGAAATACAAACAAGCCCAATCTCCCCCTTGTGGACCGTGGCTCTCAAGCAGAGGCGCTGAAGTCCTCTGTCGCCGAGACTGGCTCGGCCAGCGTGCCGGTCTGGAAGTTCCTGCGTTGGTTCAACAGCACGAATCCGAGCAGGCCGACGAGCACAATGGCCATCCCAATCACCTGCCATCCGCGCAACGTCTCACCGAGCAGCAGGAAGGACCACAGCGCGGCGAGCGCTGGCTGGGCGATCTGAGCGATGCCGATGGTGCCGATCGGGATCGTGCTCTGCGCGAACACCATCAACCCATGAGCGAGCACGCCGGTCATCAGGGTGAGCATCACCGTGTACCGCCATCCATGGGCCGTGATCGAGAGCATGTCGCCATGGAGCAGGGCCAGCGGTAGCACCGCGATCGTCGCCACGGGAGTCATCGCTGCCATGTAGCCGGCGACGTCCATCTCCCCCCGGACGCGTCGCGTGCCGGCGATGTAGCCGGCCCAACACCCAAGCGCGAGCAGGCCAAAGATGCTGCCGCGAACCGAGGCGTCGCCGCTTGAGGGTGCGGCGAAGAGCACGATCGCGACACCACCGATGGCCAACACGGCAAACACGAGCGCACGCGAGTTCAGTTGCTCGCCGAAGAACTTGGCGCCGAGGGGAACGACGATGAACGGCGTCATCGCGCTGATCATCTCGGCATTGGCGACGCTGTTGTGTGTCGCGCCGAGATAAAAGAACGCGATGTCGAGGCCGAAGAAGACTCCCGGCAGTGCGGCCCGACGGATGTTTCGCCAGCTCGGCCGTTTCCCGGACAGGATCGAGATCGCGTTCCACACCAGGGAAGTGATCACCATGCGCCAAAAGGCGACGAGCTCAGCGGGTGTATCGGCGCGCTTCACCAACGTCGATGCGAACGAGAACACGGTGATCGTGACGGCAACTGCGATCGCGCCGAGTGTCCTGCTGCTTGGTCGTCCCCGCCGCGCGATCATCTGATCGATCCGATACCAGCCGAAGGGTAGTTCGGTCCGTCAGCTCTGGTCGTCGAACCCGAGCACCCGTCGGGCCGCTTCGGCGTCCTTCGCCGGGACGAGCACACCGACACCAGACTCGCCCTCGACCGGCAACATTCCGCCCTCTACTTCGTCGACGACGAACGCCTCGACCCCCATCGAGACGAGGTGTGCTCTGGTCACCTCCGCCTCGCCGCGGTCGCGGTACGTCGCCACAACGACGGGCTCCGGGTGCTGGTCAGACGAATCGTTTGTCATCGACGCAGCGTAGGTCCGGGTCGGCCGCCCGCCCAATGGCGGCGCGCGGTCAGTCGAGCGACCAGGTCTCGATCGTCTCGTATCGAGCGCCCTGAGAATGCAGCCTGCTCTGGACAAGCGCGATCTCTTCGACCTCGAACTCTGCGCTCACGAGGGAGCCGAGCGTCGAAGGCATCGGGAAACGCGGCTTGACGCGCGCCACTGTTAGGTGGCCGACGAATCGCTTGCGGTCCGGCTCGCCGATCCGGCCGGTGTGCTGCTTCACGGTTTCGGCGAGTGCATCCAGCCCAGCGACGGGGATGACGAGCGCTCGTTCGGAGATGACGTCGACCGCCGGTCCGAGGTGTGCTCGGGCCGGCGGCAGGTTGGCACCCGCGAGCGCGTCGGTCACTTCCTGAGAATCGGCCTCGCCGAAGAAGCGCAACGTGATGTGCCAGTTCTCGGGGCGGACGAAGCGCACGCCGCGCTGGTCCTTGCGACGCAAGAACGTCAGCTCTGCAACCACTTCCTCAGGTGGCCACACTGCGATGAACAGTCGTGTCATGGTCAATCAGTCAACCTTCGACCGACCGTCTACGCCGCGACGAAGTCGGCGGCGGCAAGCATTTGCCGCCCGACGGGTTGCAGATCGACCCTCGTGCACAGCAAGCCGGTCGAGACGCGTTCGGCGACACCCCACTCCCATATCGCGGTGACATCGAGCCCTGAACGAGCCGCCAACCAACGTGCCCGCTCGAACGGGTCGCCGGCGAGCAGGTCAACAGGGTCCTCGCGCATCAGAACGCCGAGGTCGTACTCCGCCTCGGCGAGCAAGCCATCGGGATCGACGAGCTTGTAGCCATCTACAGCTTGCAGTGCGTTCCATTCGTGGACGTCGCCGTGGACGAGCACCGACCTCTCATCATCGTGGGCATCGATGCGCCGCGCCGCGCATCCGAGCGCATGCTCGACGGCGCGTTCAGAGCACGGATGGTCGAGCTCTTCCCACATCCTGGTGATGAACTCGCTCAGCCAGCGGCCCTTGTCCGCACCTGTCGGGAGGGCGGCGTCGACGGCCGGCCGCCACACCTTCGCCGCGGCCTCGACCAGGATCTCCAGCCGCTGCCCGAGGGGAAGCCCGAGATCGTGGAGCGATGGGCCGAGGCGCTCGAGGAGCAACGCTCCTCGTGCTTCGTCGGATCTTAGGAGCCGGGCGCAGCCTTCACCGTTGGCCAACTGCAACACGGTGATCTCGTGCCTGGCCGCGTCGCCTTCGCGCGGCACGATCAACTTGAGCACCGCGCCCGAACCATCCTGCAACGTGGTCTCGGCGACGAGGGCTTCCGACGCGTCGGGGAACACCCGGCCGATCCGCAGGTCCCAATCATGTTCGACGCTGTCGATGAGAAGGCCCAAGTCGTCCAGCCAGCGCTGGGCACCGACGGCGATGGCCTTGTTACGAACGACAGAGGGGATTTCGATCAACGAATTCCCCCCGGGACCTAGTGAGAGGCGAGGGAGATCATCAGCAAGCCGCCGGCCAACATCGCCAGGCCGACCAACCGGATGCCGATCCGTGCCCGCTTCGATGTTCGTTCCCGTAGCCGCGGGTAGTGGTGAACGCCGTGGGTGCTATTCGGATGTTCCGATGAGAGACCGATCCGGAGCCTGCACCTCTGGGTGCAACGAGAGCGAAGCCGACGAGCATCAAGAAAATACCAATCCCGACCAAGGCACCCATGCACGCAGCACCGTACTCGCTGGCAGGGTCCAACACGCTCGACAACAAATTTTGTCGGATTCCGGCGATCTCGTTCGTCGCACTGCCAGAACCCTCCAACCAGCCCTCCAACCAATACAGGGAGCCAACGATGAGATACATGATGTTTGTCGCGACCGACCCGGCAGCGGACAAGTACGACCCGTCGGACGACAACGTCGAAGACTGGGTGGACAGGCACGAGGCCTCGGGCAAGCGCGTCATGGGCGACAGGTTGCGCCCGGTCAAGAACGCAACGACCGTACGCCGCCGCGACGGCAAGCTCGTCGTGACCGACGGGCCGTTCGCCGAGACACGGGAGTGGATCGCCGGCTTCGACACACTCGAGTGCGAGGATCTCGACGAGGCGATCGCGATCGCCGCTGAGCACCCGATGTCCCGCTTCGGGCGGCTCGAACTTCGGCCGTTCTGGACGGATGAACCCGGTGACCCCGCGTCATGAGACCTTTCGAACGTCGCACCACCTGAGCACATGTCGAAGCCGAAGATTGGAATGTCAGCAGGGTGGGCAGAGTCGGACGTGTGACGTTGTGCGAACTTCCGAAGGGTCGGGCTTCGCGGTCAGCGCGTCCGCACCACGAAGTCTCGTTGAAGTGGATGACCGATGGTGACGACGGGCCCACCAACTGGTCGGAGTTGAAGCAGCTCGACTGGTCGAGGTTCCGACTGGTGCTGGGCGCGGGTGGCACAACCGGCGCAGCCTTCACTGCCGGAGTGCTGCTGGCTTTGGCCACCGATCACGGAATCAACTTGCGGAATGCCTCGCACCTCATAGGGACGTCCGCGGGCTCAGTCATCGCGGCCCTCATCGCGATGGGCTTCGACAGCGAGGACTTGGCCGCGGTCGTTGCTCGCACGCCGCAGTGCCTGTCGCCGGCAGTCGGCTCGTACCGTCTCGAGTACGGCGAGCAAGTGCCGCCGATCCCGAAGCTCCGCTACGTGGTCCGGCCGATGGGACCGAAGGACGTGGTCCGATCCGCAAACCTCGCCGCCACCCGTCGGTATCGAGCTCTGTGGCTCCACTGCGTTCGGCCTGGCACCTTCGACCTCAGCCAGCAGCTGCCCTTCGTTCCTGCCCTCGAGTGGCCGACGGCCGGGCGTCTGTCGGTCTGCTGCGCGGACAATGCCACTGGCGAGCGGGTCGTCTACAACCGGGAGAGTGGCGTGGATCTGGCAGATGCGATCAGTGCGTCGTGTGCTGTCCCTGGCGTCATCCGGCCCGTGACCATCGGCGATCGCGTCCTCGTCGATGGTGGCGTCGCCTCCCCCACCAACGCTGACCTTGCCTTCGACGACCGCGAAGACACCGTCACGGTCGTCGTTTCCCCGATGAGTGGAACCGGCTCGCGCTCAGCGATCGGCCGGGCGTCATCGATCTTCGCTACGAAGCGTCTGCTCGGTGAACTCCGTCGCGCAAGCCCCGCCGGAGGGGTGCTGGTGATGGAGCCAGCAGCATCACTGGGTGCTCTCGTCATGGACAACGCACTCGATCACTCCACGACGGATCGCATATTGAGCTCATCGTTTCTCGGCGCTGCCGGCGCCTCCATCACCCACTCTCAGATCGGCGCATGTCACGCTTCCTGAAGGTCATGTCGCGCCCGCCAGGGTGTTTAGATGGATGCGTCGTCGGGTACGGAGAACCCCTGGAGGTTCCTATGAGCTTGCACAACCTCGCGATCCGTATCGAGAGGATCGAAGGTCTCGACCGCGTTGCCGAGCCCTTGGGCGCCGCTGTCAAGAAGCTGGTTCCCGCCGGACGTCTCAAGGATCTGCTCAGCGGCACCTGGCTCGGTCACCCAGTGCATCCGATGCTCACCGACATCCCGATCGGATCGTTCACCAGCGCCACGCTTCTCGATCTCGTCGGTGGCCGGCGTGCCCGGCCGGCAGCCAATCTTCTGGCCACTGTCGGGGTGTTGTCGGCTGTGCCGACCGCTGCGGCAGGATTCGCCGACTGGTCCGACACGTACGGGCCCGGACGCCGGATCGGAGTTGTTCACGCGGTTGCAAACGTGGTGGGCATTGCTTTCTACGCCAAGTCGATCTCCGCAAGGCGGCGAGGCAACCGGTTCTCGGCGACCGCACTCCGTCTGATGGGCATGGGGACGATGTCGCTCGGCGGGTATCTGGGTGGGCACCTCACACTCGTTCGCGGCGTCGGCGTCAACAAGACGATGATGGAGGACCCGTCGAAGGACTGGATCACAGCGATCACCGACGCCGAGCTGGTGGAGGGCGAGCCACAGGTCGTCGATCTCGATGACGTTCCCACGCTGCTTTACAAATCGGGTGGTAACCGCTACGCGATCAGCAACCGATGCTCGCATGCCGGTGGACCGCTCAACGAGGGCGAGTTCTTCGAGTCGAGCACGGCGGGACCGTGTGTCAGATGCCCGTGGCACCAGAGCGTGTTCAGCCTTCGAGATGGATCCGTCGTGCACGGCCCGGCAGCCGTCCCCGCACCGTCGTACGACGTCCGCGTCACGGACGCCAAGGTGGAGGTGCGCCCGCGATGACAAGCGTGATATCCCACTCGCGCGCGACAACCGGCGCTGATCAGGCCGACCTGGTGCGCATCTATCTGCGCGATCACGAGGCCGCCGCCGCTGGTGGTCTGCAGTTGAGCCGGCGGTGTTGGCAGGCCAATCGGGGCACGGCCTACGCACCCGAACTGCAGCGATTGACCACCGACATTCGCTCCGACCGCGATGCGCTACGCCACATCTGTCGCCAGTTCTACGTGCGAACCAGCAACGCCCGTCGCGGAATAGCTGTCCTCGGTGCGACGCTCGGTCGTCTCAAGCTCAACGGACGCCTCATTCACTACTCGCCGTTGAGCAGGGTCATCGAGCTCGAGGCGTTGTCGGGCGGGGTGATGACGAAGCTGCGGCTCTGGCAGTCATTGCTGCTGCTGGCCGACATCGACAAACGGCTGGACCGCGCCGCCTTGACGAGACTGGCGGTGGAAGCCAACGAGCAACTAGAGATCCTTCGCAAGTTGCACGACATGGCCGTGACCGAAGCATTCGGTTGACGGCATCACACGGCGTGGACCGTCGGCTCCCGGTCCCAGAAGCGCAACTGCCTGCACGTCTTGATGAAGTTCGTGGCGGTCGTCTTCTTTGCGTCCAGCGCGACGTATCCGCCATCCATGAGCTCACCCAAGCCGGCCGCCTGGAACAGCGCTTGTGCGGCCGTGTTGTGGCCGACGAACTTGCAGTGAACATGGGCGTCGTTGACGAAGTCCTTGGCCGGTCCGTGGGATGCGAGCATCGCTGCCCCGGCCGCAGACGGGATGACTGCTACAGCGTCGTACAGAACTGAGGGTCCGCCGTCGATCTTCTGGTGGACCAGGTACTGCGCCTTGTCGCTGGCGACGATCCCGCCGATCTTCGGTGCGATCAGCTCGACGACCGCGCCCTCCGCTTCGGCCGCGGCGGTCAGACCGGCAAGGAGTCTGGCATCCGTTCCGTCGGTGACCAGGATCCCCAACTTGCGACCGTTGAACGTCATCGGCGAGTTCCCGATGATGCTCAGCGCCGGAGAGGTCGGCAGGTCGGTGATCGGCGACCGCGCGGGTATCGAGGCCTCGGGCAGCACCGGCAGGCCGAGCCCGTCGGCAACGGCTGTGGCGAACCCTTCGTCGACGTTGCGAAGATTCGCCACCATTCGGGCTCGGATGTCCGCACGCTCCACCTTCGATAGCTCGAAGACGAAGGCGTTGACGATATGCGTCTGCTCGGTTGGGGTCTGGCTGAGGAAGAACAAGCGTGCCTGGCTGTAGTGGTCGCCGAACAGCTCAGCGCGCACCCGACGACTCTCCCCTGCCTCGGCGGCAGCGAACGACTGGAACCCGTTGACAGGATCCTCACGCGGTCCGCGTTGGTCCGCGGGCCACGAGTTCGGCTCGTAGTTGGCACGCCCGATCGGGTTGTGCATGGCCATGTGGCCGTCCTGCTGGAAGTTGGCGAACGGGCACTTCGGTGCATTGATCGGAAGATGGGTGAAGTTGGGGCCGCCGAGTCGCTTCAACTGGGTGTCGAGGTACGAGAAGTTGCGACCCTGGAGAAGCGGGTCATTGGTGAAGTCGATGCCCGGCACGATGTTGTTGGTGCAGAACGCCGCCTGCTCGGTTTCGGCGAAGAAGTTCTCGACCACGCGGTCGAGCACGAGACGGCCGACTCGGCGGATCGGAAGTATCTCTTCCGGAATGAGCTTGGTTGCGTCAAGAACGTCGAACTCGAACCGGTCGGCAAACGCGTCGTCAAACACCTGGATGCCCAGTTCCCATTCGGGAAAGGCTCCGCTCTGGATGGCGTTCCACAGATCGCGCCGGTGGAAGTCGGGGTCCGCCCCGTTGATCTTGACCGCTTCGTTCCACACGACCGACTGCATGCCGAGCTTCGGCTTCCAGTGGAACTTCACGAAGTTCGATTGACCGGCCGCGTTCACGAACCGGAAGCTGTGCACGCCGAACCCCTCCATGAACCTGAAACTGCGCGGGATCGCCCGGTCCGACATGACCCACATCAACATGTGAGTCGTTTCCGGCATGAGGGAGGCGAAGTCCCAGAAGTTGTCATGAGCGGAGGCGGCCTGCGGAAACTCGCGATCCGGCTCCTGCTTCACGGCGTGAACGAGGTCGGGGAACTTCATCGCGTCCTGTACGAAGAACACCGGAATGTTGTTGCCGACGAGGTCCCAGTTGCCTTCTTGCGTATAGAACTTCACGGCGAACCCGCGGACGTCGCGGGCAAGGTCGAAGGAGCCCTTGTTGCCGACCACGGTGGAGAAGCGGACGAACACGGGGGTGCGTTGCCCTCGGCGTTGGAAGAGGTCAGCCCTCGTCAGGTCCGACAGGTCCTCGAACGTCTCGAAGAATCCGTGGGCCCCGTAGCCACGGGCGTGAACCACTCGCTCCGGAATGCGCTCGTGGTCGAAGTGGAAGATCTTGTCCCGCAACACGAGATCGTTGAGCAACGTCGGTCCGCGCTCGCCGACCTTGAGGGAGTTCTGATCGTCCGAGATGGGCACGCCGTGCGATGTCGTCAGCGCGGCCTCGCCGGACGAACGTCGCTGATGGGTCTCACCCCCGCTCCCCACGTCATACGCGTCATCTTTGACCGCGCGGGGACGACGCGTGACGGCCTTGGCGGGGGACTTTGCGACCTGGCGAGGTGTTGGCTTCGTTGGCATGACGAGAATCCTTCGATTGAGTGATGGCGGGACTGGTATGAACGGCTGGGCCGACGAGGTCTTGGGCGTACCACACGGCGTCGCAGTCCAAACCGTCTTGTTGTGCCCGAAGAAGTTGTCTGCCTGGGGTTGTGCGCCGCGTGGGGACTGCACAGGGATTGACAGTCGGTCGTCCGTCTGACTGAATACAGCCAGTAGCGAAAGGGGTCGTGCGCCGGTGCAACTCGTCAGTGATTGTCAACTCGGCGACGACGACCGGGATGTGCAGCGGTGGGCTCACGGCTTCGCCGCAGACGTGATCCGCCCAACCGCGTCTCGCAACGATCAGGAGCGGCGACAACCGCTCGACGTTCTGCAATCGGCCTACGACGTCGGCTTGTTGACGCTCTCCATCCCGGTGGAACACGGCGGCGGGGGTGCAGAGTCAGCGCTGACCCAGGCGATCGTCGCCGAGGAACTGTCATGGGGATGCATAGGCGTGTACTCCTACTTCAGCGGCACCAACATGTTCGTCGCAGCGCTGATGGAATGCGGCACGAAAGATCAGCAGCGACGGTGGCTCACGCCGCTGTGCACCGATGGTCCTCGCACGGCAGCGTTCGCGTGCACCGAACCCAGTGGTGGATCCGACGTCTCGAGCATCCGCACGAGGGCGCGCAAGGCCGATGGGGGTTACATGCTCAGCGGGCAGAAGATCTTCATCACCAACGCAGGTCTGGCGCATTCACTGATGATCGTTGCCGACGCGGTAGAGGGCGAAAACCGCTTGGGTCTGACCATGTTCGCCGTCCGTGGCGACGCTCCCGGGCTCGGCTACGGCCCGCGCGCCCGAACGATGGGCTGGCGTGCATCCACCAACGCCGAAGTCTTCATCGATGATGTGTTCGTTCCCGACGAGGACGTGATCGGTGACGTCGGCACAGGGTTTGCCGGCGCGGTTCGCACGTTCGAATTGAGCAGGATCGAAGTCGCCGCCTGCTCGATCGGTGTTGCTCGCGCATCGCTGGAGTACGCACGCGACTATGCCAACCAACGTCAGGCTTTCGGGCGATCCATCGCCCGATTCCAAGGTGTCAGCTTTCCGCTGGCCGACGCTGTCACACGCCTGTACGCCTCGCGGCTGTTGACGTGGGACGCGGCGGGTGCTGCGGATCGTGGCGAGCCTTTCGGGACCAAAGCCTCGATGGCCAAGTTGTTCGCTTCGGAGAACGCTGTTGCAACGACGAGCCAAGCCCTGCAGGTGTTGGGAGGGTACGGATACGTTGAAGACCACCCCATCGAGAAGTGGTTCCGCGACGCCCGCTTGGAGACCATCGAAGAAGGCACGAGCGAGATACAACGGGTCATCATCGGTCGCGCTCTGCTCGACTCGAGCACATCTCTTTGCTGACTTTCGAGAGGGACTGAACCATGCCGAAAACCGTTGGAACCGTCGCCATCGCCGAACACCTGTGCAAGGGATGCGACCTGTGTGTCGTCGTCTGTCCCGAACACGTTCTGGCCATGACCGACAGGTTGAACAGCAAGGGGTGGCCTGTGGTCGCATTGGTCGCCGAGGGATGTACCGGGTGCACGCTCTGCGCGGACGTCTGCCCGGACGGAGTCTTCACCGTCTACCGCGAAGAGTCCCGCAAGATCGAAGCAGACGTGTGACCACCAAACGTTTCGCCAGCGGCAACGAGGCCGTCATCGACGCTGCTCTGGCAGCCGGCTGCCACTTCTTCGCCGGCTATCCCGTCACGCCCGCTACCGAGATCCTCGAGGCGGCCGCCGAGAAGTTTCCGGCGAACAATCGCGTGATGGTGCCGACCGAAGGTGAGATCGCCGCGATCCACATGGTCGCGGGTGCCAGCCTGGCCGGCTTCAGGGCGATGACTGCCACGGCCCCCCTGGGACTGAGCCTGATGTCCGAGGCATTGTCGTTCTTCTCCGGAATGACCGAGTTGCCGGGTGTCGTCGTCGTCCAGCAACGATGGGGCCCGGGCGACGGCAGCCTCGGGCCCGGGCAGGACGGGTACGACCAGGCAACACGCGCATGCGGCCACGGCGATTTCAAGATGATCGTGCTCGCCCCGAAGAACGTGCAAGAGCTGGTCGACCTGACCATGGAGGCCTTCGATCTGGCCGATCAGTACGGTCTGTTCGTGCTGGTGCTCGGCGATCAGTTGCTGGCGATTGCCAGTGAGCAGTATGTGGTGCCGCCGCCAT
The DNA here is from genome assembly GCA_031424145.1 of Ilumatobacteraceae bacterium. Taxonomy (GTDB): domain Bacteria; phylum Actinomycetota; class Acidimicrobiia; order Acidimicrobiales; family Ilumatobacteraceae; genus JAENVT01. The sequence goes on along the minus strand of JANPGV010000177.1, from coordinate 47,107 downwards.
GTGAGCGGCCGCCGCGGACGGTCGAGTTCGGCCAGGGCAATGGGTTGGTCCTGCCCGAACTGGTTGCCGTCGACGAGACGGCCGGCGACTTCGCCGCTCTGGAACGCGTGGGCCGAAGGTGGGAGCAGAAGTTCGCCTCGATCGAACGCGATGAGCCGAGAGCCGAGCGCTGCGGCGACGATGGAGCCATCGACGTGCTGATCGTGGCGTACGGATCGTTGGCGCGGATCGCCGAATACGCGATGCCACAACTGCGCCAAATTGGGCCGCACCTGGGCGAGGGCGGTCTTCGCGTTGGTGTGCTTCGTCCGATCACACTGTGGCCTTTCCCCGCCGATGATGTGCGTGCCGCCGCAGCGGATGCGGCCACCGTCGTTGTCGCCGAGCTGAGCATGGGACAGATGATCCACGACGTCTCCGAGGCGATCGGACGAAAGCCCGACCACTTCGTCAACTGGCTGGGCGGGCGAGCGCCGTCGACCGACGAATTTGCCACGAGAGTCGCCGAGCGTCTCGGCGAACTCGAGTCAGGAGCTGTGCGATGAAGGTGGTCGCCGAGCCGAGCGCCGAGGCATTGGCGCCACATGGATTCGATTTCTGTCCGGGCTGCGGTTACGGATCCGTGCTCCTCGCGCTGACCGACGTGGTCAGCGGCCTGCAGCAGCAACCTGTCTTCATGGTCGACATCGGCTGCGTCGACTTCATGACCGCGCACATGCCCGGCGACGTGCTGATGGGCCCGCACGGTCGCACCAGTGCGCTGGCCAGCGGATACAAACGGATGCAACCGGACCGTCTGGTCTGCGCGATTCAGGGTGACGGCGGCTTCATGGGCCTGGGTGCTGCCGAGTCGTTGCACACAGCCGTGCGCGGCGAGCAGATCACGATCATCGTGCTGAACAACGGAGTGTTGGCCGACACGGGTGGGCAACTCGCTGCCACCACCCTGGCGGGCAAGGCGACCAGTACGACACCGGAAGGCCGGGCGCCGCAACACGGCCCGCCGTTGCCATTCCTGGAGATGCTGTCAAGCCTCAGCGGTGTGGCGTACGCCGAACGCGTGGCGATCGATTCAGCGCTGGGCATACGCCGCGTTCGCCGAGCGATCGCCAAAGCATTTGACGTTCAGCGCTCGGGTCTCGGATTGTCGATCGTCGAAGTCCTCAGCCCATGCCCGACGCACTGGCGAATGGACACTGTTCAGTCGTGGGAGTACATCACTCAGTCAGTTCGCAGCGTCTATCCGACAGGCGTGCTGGCCGATCGCACGCGAGGCACCGACGGATGAGCGAAGTGTTGTCGATCGTGTTGACCGGCCGCGGCGGCCAGGGCGTGAAACTCAGCTCTGAGCTGCTGGCGTGGTCGGCCTCGGCCGACGGATACAACCCGATCCAGTACAGCGTCTACGGGGCGTTGATACGCGGAGGAGAGATTGCCTGCTCGCTGGCGGCGTCGCGTGAAGACCCCGGCGTGCCGCTCCGCAGCGACTACTCCTTGATGTGCGCGATGCACAACGACTGGTTCGACCGCTACTACCCGTTGCTCGTCCCAGGCGCTCTGCTCGCCTACGACATCGCCAACATCGACGAGTCGTGGCTCGGTCGTAGTGATATCGATCATCTCGGTGTGCCTGTCGCCCAGATGGCGGCGGAAGCGGGCGACGCGCGCGCCGGGAACATGGTGATCGCCGGCGTCGTGGCTCGGCTCACCGGGCTGGCATCGCGCGAAGCGCTCGCTCGCGGAATGACCGAGGTGGTGCCTGCCCATCGCGCCGACCGGATCAGCCGCAACCTGGCCGCTGTAGAGGTCGGCTACTCGTGGGTCGAGCACGAGCTTCCCGACTCGTTCGCGAAGAGCCGGTTGGCGTGACACGCGAAGCCGCCGCACCTCAGTCACTGGTCGACTACCTGTGGCACTGGGAGGCGACCAGCCCCGACCGGCTGTTCACCTCCGACAGTTCCGGCGTCCGCCTCACCTATCTCGAAATGGCCGACCGGGTACGGGCTCTGTCGGCCGAGCTCGACCGACTAGGCGCCGCCAAAGGGCAACGGATCGCGGTCCTTGCAGAGAACAGTTCGGCGTGGATCGTTGCCTTTCTGGCCGCAATGGCGTCAGGACTCGTGGCCGTTCCTCTTGCGACACGGTTGTCCACCGACGAACTGGACGTGCTGCTCGACGACGCCGATCCCGCGCTCGTTGCCGTCGACACGGCCCTCGTTCCGGCGGTCGGTCATCATTGGGCCCAACGTTCGGTCCTCATTTCGGATGCACATCTGCCAGCCGTGGAACATGGCAGAGCTCCTACCGACGGTGGAGCGCCGGCGTGCCTGACCTATACGTCCGGCACGACCAGCCGGCCGAAGGGTGTTGTGCTGAGCAACGCTGCGATGACCCGCTCGTCGGAGACGTACGCCTCGCTGTTCCACTCCACGCCGGCGATGCACACGATCATCGCTGTGCCGTTGTGCCACAACACGGGCTTCATCGACCAACTGGGCCACGCGCTTGTTGCGGGCGGCAGCGTCGAACCGCATCGACGATTTCAGGCGAGCGCAATCGCCGATGCTTTGCAGAACGGTGAATGCTCGTTCTTCATCGGTGTGCCCACGATGTACCACCGGATCCTCGACCATCTCGTGGATGATCCGCCTTGCGAACGCGCGCCGTGCCTCGCTTTCGGCGGAGCACCCATGCCTTCGCAACTGATCGCCCGGCTGCGTCTGCAGTTCCCGCAGGCGCGTCTGGCCAACTGCTACGGATTGTCAGAGGCCACCAGCATCACTCACATCAACTTCCTCCGTGGCGAGAGCTCCACCACCGCGGTGGGTGTCGTTGTCGCCGGCACCATCGATCGGATCTCGGCATCGGGGGAGCTCTTGATCTGCTCGCCAACGACCATGGTCGGTTATCACCGCGACCCGAAGGCGACGGAGGCGAAGTTCGCAGACGGCTGGTTGCGTACCGGGGACCTGGCCTCGCGCTCGGACGACGGGATGGTGCACGTCTACGGAAGGGTCGACGAGGTGATCAACCGTGGTGGCGAGAAGGTGGTGCCGCTGGAGGTGGAAGAGGCGTTGCGCAAGCATCCCTCGATCGTCGAGGCGGCGGTCGTCGGATTGCCGGACGACGAGTTCGGCAGCATCGTCGCAGCAGCCGTGGTGACGAGTGGGTCAACAGCTTCTGTCGACCTCGATCGCGACCTCGATGGGTTCCTCGATGGATCGCTGGCCGACTTCAAGCGTCCGTCGCACATCGTGCGGGTCGACCAGTTACCGCGCAATGACAACGGCAAGGTGATCGCATCCGAGGTACGTGAGCTCATCTTGCGGGCACGTCCGCCGGGGGGTGAACGGCGGTGAACGTGACAACGATCCGGCAGGTCGCCACCGACGTGTTCGCCCGCCAGGGCTACCACGCCACCACCCTGCGACAGATCGCCAAGGCGAGCGAGATCACGTTGGGGACGCTGTACCACTACTACCCCAGCAAGCAAGATTTGCTGGCCGAACTGATGGCAGACGCGCTGGCCCCCCTCATCGCCAGCGGAAAGCGGGTGCAAGAGGAGTTCGCAGGTGACCCGAGACGGCAGTTGCTCGAAGCGGTCAGCCGATTCGTGATGATCACCCTCGAAGCGCCTCAACTGGCGATCATCGCTGACGTCGAACTGCGCTCGTTGACTGGCGACAACGCCGTGCAGGCGTTGTCGATGCGTGACGAATACGAGGGGATCATTCGCTCGATCGTGACAGAGGGGGCTGAGTCCGGTGCCTTCCATCCGGGCGACGTGAAGATGGCAACGTTCGCGGTCCTCGCCATCTCGAACCAGCCCGCGTACTGGTTCAGCTCCAGCGGCCAGCTGTCGCCGGACGAGGTGGCCAATGCGCAAGCGCTGCTGGCGCTACGCCTTGTCGAATGATCCGCGTTTGGTTCGACGCGGCTGCGGGTAGCAATGCCGCCATGAACGAGTGTGGGGTCGAGACGCTTTACGTCAGCCTGCTGGACTGCTGGAACAACCGCGACTCCTCCGGCGTCGCCTTGCTGTTCAGGGACGATGGGAGTCTGGTTGGCTTCGATGGAACATCGGTGCACTCCGCCGCCCTCATCAAGGACCACCTCGCCGAGATCTTCGACGATCACCAGCCGCCCACGTACGTCGCCAAGGTCCGCGAGATCCGAGCCCTCGGCCCAGACGGCGCGGTGCTGACAAGTGTCGCCGGAATGCTGCCGGTCGGTCAGGGCAAACTCGAACAAGAGCTCAACGCGAGGCAGGTAATGGTCGCTGCCCGGCGAGGCGGCGAATGGCGCATCGTTCACTTCCAGAACACACCTGCCCGGTTCGACGGCAGACCCGAGGAAGCCGAAGCACTAACCGCCGAGTTGCAAGCAGTCATCACCGGCTGACTCTCCGAGACGCAGCGTTTGGCGCCGCGGGACCCCTATTGGGTCCCCAGCCTCCAGACGGAGCTCAGAGGGCGCGCATAGCGGGTGATCATTCCGTCGACGTCATGTGCCTCGACCAACTTCGGGCAACGCGTCTGACCAACCAATCCTTCATTCCGCCGCCCAACTTCGACCTCACGGACTTCTGGCTGCAGCACGCGCGCCTATCTGCGACGAGTTAGCTCGACACGAACGGCCTCGATCGGCGGAACGATGATTGTGGTCTCGCCGTTCTGGTCGTGCCCGATGAACGCGTCGTGGACCTCGATCGCGGACACGGCCAGCTGGGTCGTGTCCGTCGGTGCGGCGACCGCAAGCCACGAATCGGAGTGCCGCCGAATGAACACCGCGGCCGCTCGGACCGCGGCATGCTGCGTGCGATCCGCTTCGGTCGGGTGGCTGAACTGCCATCGCCTGGCCTGCGCGGCAATGCCGGCCTTCCCATGCTCGTCAGGCTGCAACGCGGCAGCCGGAAAGATCCGGCAGTCGTAGGTTCGACAGGTCCGCGGGCGATGTCGGTAGATCGAGCACTTGCCGTCGATCAACATCGGGCAATGCCCTCGCTCGTCGTGACCGAGCACGACGTGGCCACGCGGCAGGCCGGGCGCCGGGAACACCAAGGACGGATCGATGTGCGAGAGCGTGTCCGTTTCGTCGGGACCGATGTGGACGAACTGCGATGCGGTGCAGCTCGCGGTGCAACTGCCGCACGGAACCTCCGACGCGCCCTCACCCTGTATTGCTCCCAGCACTTGTGTCATCCATGCCGAGAAGTCGCCGCCGGGCAACGGCTCATCGTTCATTCGACATCTTTCGGAAATTTCGAGTCGGCCATGTCGAGGAACGCGTCACAGCTTCGACCTCTTGGTGAGCGGCGCATTGGGCGTCGCCGGATGAGGAAGGATGAAGCGATGCGTTTCATGTTGCTGCAGAATTATGGCGAGGTCGAGTCCGGCTGCGCGCCGATGACGGAATGGGCACCCGAAGATGTGCACGCCCACATCGAGTTCCAGCGTGCGTTGAACCGTGAGTTGACCGAGCTCGGCGAGCTCGTCGACGCCCAGGGGTTGGCCGGGCCCGACCAGGCCAAGTTCGTCGTGTCGGACGGGGCCAGCGCTCCCGTGATCACCGACGGTCCCTACCCGGAGTCCAAGGAACTGCTGGCCGGCTACCGGCTCATCGACGTCGAGACGCTGGAACGGGCGATTGAGATCGCGGCCAAGGCATCGGCTGCGCCTGGGCCGAAAGGCGCACCGATCCGCGACGCCATCGAGGTGCGCCAGGTGTTGAGCGCCCCCGACCCAGAGGTGTGACCCGCACTGAGAACGAGGGCCTGCTGCGCGAACTGGCGCCGCAGGTCCTCGTTGCGCTCGTGCGCCGCTACGGCGATTTCGCGAGCGCCGAAGATGCTGTCCAAGAGGCGCTGGTGGCAGCGAGCACGACGTGGCCGATCGAGGGGAGGCCGGACAATCCGCTCAACTGGCTCGTTCGTGTCGCCTCCCGCCGGCTGATCGAGCAGTACCGACGAGACGACGCCCGGCGCCGCCGAGAAGACATCGCTGCCTCGTGGTCGATGGCAGAGCCGGCCCCCGCGGCCGCACCCGCGCACGACGACACGTTGACCCTGATGTACATGTGCTGCCACCCTTCGTTGACGCCGGCGTCGGCCATTCCCCTCACATTGCGCGCTGTCGCAGGCTTGACCACCCGCGAGATCGCCTCTGCCTTCCTCGTCCCCGAATCGACGATGGCGCAACGCATCAGCCGATCGAAGGCAACGATCAAGGCGTCCAACGAGCCATTTGCGCTTCCCTCGCCGGACAGTCGCGCCGAGCGGCTGCGGTCCGTCCTGCACGTGCTGTATCTCCTGTTCAACGAGGGCTATACGAGCAGCAGCGGCCCCGATCTGGCCCGCACCGACTTGTCCGGCGAGGCGATCAGGCTCTCCCGCCTGGTGCACTCGGCTCTGCCGAACGATCCGGAGGTGACCGGGTTGCTGGCCCTGATGCTGCTCAATGATGCGCGGCGACTCGCTCGCACGGATGCCGGCGGGCAACTGGTCCCACTCGCCGAGCAAGACCGCAGCCTGTGGGACCGAGCCCTGATGTCGGAGGGCATCGCGCTCATCACAGGTGCGCTGCGATACGGCCAGGTCGGCCAGTACCAGATTCAGGCGTCCATCGCTGCGGTTCATGATCAGGCCGCGCGCCACTCCGACACGAGTTGGACCGAGATCGTCTCGCTGTACAGCCTTCTCGAACGGATGACCGGCAATCCCATGGTCAGGCTCAACCGCGCCGTCGCCGAGGCCATGGCCAACGGGCCGAATGCGGGCCTGGCACTCCTCGATGGTCTCGAGCAAGACCTCGACGATCACCATCGTCTTCATTCGGTTCGTGCCCACCTCCTCGAGATGACAGGCGACACGGGTTCTGCGATCGCCGAGTTCAAAGCAGCGGCGGCCCGGACAGCGAACCTGCGCGAAAAGGAGTACCTCACAACACAGGCTGCTCGGCTGACAACGACGTCCGAAAGATGATCGCTCGGTTCGCGCTAGCTGCTCGGGACGCCCTGGGAGTAGGTCGCTGAATGCTCGAGTAGGCGCACGTCATCGGCCGAATCGACCGAAGGCGGCGGGCGGGTGGCCAGCCAGCAGCCGGCGATGACCAGCACGAACCCGATGACTGTTGCCACCGTGATCAACTCGTCGAGGAAGACTGCCCCGAGCGCAATCGCCACGACCGGGTTGGCGAAGGTGATGAGCCCAGCGCGCGCCGGGCCGACTTCGTCGATCAACCGGAAGAACACCACGAAAGCCAAACCTGTGCAGACGAACGCCAGCCCCAGCACCGCCAGAACTGCATTCATGCTCGGCGCCTTTGCCGGCAGGGACGTTGCCGCGATCGGCGCGTAGATCACGGTGACAAGGCTGAGTGAGACTGCGATGACACCGAGCGACGGCACGTCGGCCAGGCGTCGGTCGGCAATGAAGGGCGCCGTTGCGTAGCAGACGACGACGATGAGCACTTCGACGACGCTCCACCACGGCGGCGCGTGGGCGCTGCTGAGGTCACGACCGACGAGCAGGGCAACCCCGCCGAGCCCGAGCGCAATTCCAACCAGTCGCACCAGGCGCAGTGCATGGCGGTCGCCGAGCGCGAACGCGGCGATCGTGCCGACGATCGGCACCGACGAGATGATCAACGCGGTGAGCCCCGATGCAAGATGCTCCTCCGCTGTCGTGAGCAGGATCCACGGGATGGCCATCTCGATCACGGCGAAGATCATCACCGGCCGCCACCGGCGCAGTGCCGGGCGGACCGCACCTGCCCTGCTCGCAAGAACCAGCAGCACGATGGCAGACAACGATGTGCGGCCGAAGACCACGACCGCTGGTTCGAGTTGCTTCACGGCGACACGAATGAAGAAGTACGGGACGCCCCAGATGAAGGCCATGGCCGTGAACAGCACCCACCCGCGTTTCGTCACATAAAGATCCTCGCCAAGCGCGGCGGTCAAAGCAATCTCAATTCGTCATCGAGTCGAGCAGCCTGAGCGATCCTGCTCGAGCACGGTCAGGCGGTGATCAGCGCCCCGTCGATCTTGGCGAGTGGATTGTCGCCGGGGAAGAAGCCACGCTTATCGGGGAAGACGTCGAGCGGCGACTGAGCCAACGCTGCCATTCGCAGCACCGCAGCATGACGGGCCTCGACGCCGCCGATGGTCATGATCGTCGATCGCAATCCGGCTGTAGAGAGTGCACCTCCTGCAAAGACGTAGGTCTGTGCGGCTGCTTCTTCCAATGCGAGCGCCAACATCACAGCGTCGGTCTCGGTCTTCGCGGCGTCGACTGCCGGCTTCACCAGCGCGTTGTAGACGGCGATGTTCATCTCGGTGATCGGCTTGCCTCCAGCACCGCTGATGACACCGTTGAGAGCGTCGAGGTGCATCTGGTGGTGCCCGGCGAACATGGTCGCGGCAGCGAGGACTGCCGGAGTCGTGATGAGCCCCGCGGCAGTGCTGTACGTATCGACAGCAAGCTTCTCCAACGAGGCCGCGGTTCTGGCCAGCACGAGGTCCATGTCGCCTGAATTGGCGGCGGTCGTCGACGGTGCCGTCGTGTCGGCGGGCTGCGTCGCACCCACGGTGGTGGGCACCGTGCCGGCGCCGGCGGTGGTGCCGGCTGTGGTCGCAGCCGGGCTGTCGGCCTTGTCACTGCCGCAGGCGGCCAACAGCGCGACGCCGAGCACGGAGGCGCCGCCGATCTTGAAGAGGTCTCGGCGGTTCGGCGCCGGAACGCCGAGGAGGGATGCCTTCTCTTCGGTTCCGACTTGGTCGTCTCCGACCAGCCGGGCCAACGCCTCGCGCCACCGTGGCACGACCGCTGTGTTCAAACGGTCGATGGCCCGGAGCTGGCGTCGGATCTCGTCGTTGTTCAAATCGTTGTTGTTCATTTGGGGGTTCGTCCTTTCGAGGGTGGCGGTGAATCAGGCTGCGAATACGGCTGGGTCGAGACCCTTGAGCGGATCTGTGCCATCGCCGAGCGAGGCCGACTCGAACGCCCCCGTTGGGAACACAGCTGTGACGTCCTTGCCGAGAGCGAGCCCGAGGACGACTTGGTGTTGGGCCTCGATCGGCAGAATCGTGGCCGTCGCAGCGGCGTAGGCGGGATCTTGAAGCAGGGTAAGTGCTGCGGCGTAGGTGTACGCGGCCTGGCCCTCCAGCGTGAACGCGAACTCCAGCGCGCCCATCTCGTCCTTGATCGCCTGCAGGGTCGGCGTCACAGCAGCGATCAGCGTCTTGTTCGGCACCGACACCGCCTTGGCGCCGGCGACGGCACCGAAGGCATCGGCGTGCTGCTGGTGATGGGTCATGAACAGCTGGGCGACGGGCAGCGTGCCTGAGCTCAGGACCGGCGCTGCCGCGGTGTACGCAGCGACTGCGGCGAGCTCGACACTCTGTGCGTATCCGGCGATCGTCTGATCGTCGAGCCCGCCCGCTGACCGGCGTGATCGGTAGAGGCTGCGGTGCAACTCCCTGGTCTCATCGGCAAAGGTCTTCATGTTCTGCCGATGGAGGTCATCGACGTCGGCCGCGAGAGCCCGAAAATGACGGGTGGTGATGTGCATGGTTCTCCTTGATGAGATTCCCGATTGGGGGTTTCGAGACTTTTCGAGACTTGGATCAACCGACGGTGACGGTGCCGGTCATGAACGGATGGAACGAGCAGATGTAGGTGAAGGTGCCTGCCGTCTGGAACGCGACGGTGGCAGAGGCTCCCGGCTGGATGGCCCCTGCGTCGAACGACCCTGACGAGGTTGCGGTATGCGGTTGCTTGTCGTTGTTCGTCCACACCACCGAGCCACCGACGGGAACCTTCACGTCAGGCGGCGTGAACTTGAAGTCGGCAATTCCGACGGCGACCTGGCCGCTCGTTGCCGGAGCCGATGTCGTCGTTGCCGGAGCCGATGTCGTCGGGGCGATCGCCGCTGTCACCTGTGGCGTCGACGCGGTGCCGCCGTTGTTGTCGCTCGAACACGCACCGACGACAGAAAGGGCCAGCACAAGAAATACGTATCGATGTCGCATTGCCCGAGGTTCGGAGCGCATTCGAAGACGGATTGGAAAAATTCCGGAAGGCAGGTTTCTTACCGCCTTCTCACTCGCTGGGTGCGCCCACGGAGGTTTGGCCACGTACGGGCATGGGAATACACAACGAGTGACAAACCTGCCTCCGCCTGACATCACTGGTGTAAGCGATGTTCGACCCGCCGACTCCGGTCTCACGACGAGCGAGCCGTACTACTCGGGCGAGCCGGAGGCACTGTTCGGGATCTCCTTCGAAGACGTGTACCGCGCGGAGGAGTTCCTCCTGGTCTTGCGCGGCATGGCCGCGCGAGGCGATCTCAAACTCAGCGATGCCGTCGTCGTCTACAAGGGCGATGACGGCAGCGTGCGTGTTCGTGAGACCACTGACCTGCAGACCTCCGGAACAGCGGTAAAAGGCGCGCTGTGGACAGGCCTCATCGGTCTGCTGATCGCCGGCCCAGTGGGCTGGATCGCCGGGCTCGGCATCGGTGCAGGAGCAGGAGCCATCACGGCAAAGGTCGTCGACATCGGGATCCCCGATGAGTGGGTCGATTGGTTCAAAGAGGCTGTTCGCCCACACACGTCCACGGTTGTCGCGCTGGCGAGCGAAGTCGATCTCACCAAGTTGTACCAAGAGGCGCAGCGGTTCGCGGGAGCCGAACTGGTGCACACGACATTGCGACCGGGAGCTTCAGCCGATCTCGCCGACGCCCTGAGGGCGCAAACGCGATAACGGTTGACCGGGCGAGGTCAGAACAGATCGAGGATCTCCTGCCTCGCGTCCACTCCTGTTTCCACCACGGCGTTTCGATCACCTCGGACGGATCGGCGGCGCGTCGCCCGAAACGAGTGGTCAGGGCATCGACAACGGCTCGCCTGCGTTGCGTTTCATCGAGCGCATCGACCCGCTCGGCGACCCTGCCGAACGTGAACGAGGCGATCACGCCCGGTCGACGTAAAGCCGGCGTGGCATAGATCCTTCCGCCGACGCGGTCGCGCGCTTCGAGGACGGCAACCGACTTTCCGGCCTGGCTCAGCCGGCGCGCCGCGGTGAGCCCGGCGTATCCCGCGCCCACCACACAGACGTCGACGTCCAGGCGTTCAGGCATCGAGACCGCCGACTGCAATCGCGCCGCTCGGGTGCCAGACCCGCCCCGCCACACTTCCACCGTCAACAAAGACGACTCCGCTGATGTCGCCGACGCGAATGGAAACAACGTTCGCGGAACGCACGAACTCGACTTCGGGCGCGCTCTCCTGCGGAGCGACAGCCTGCTGCACCCACTCCTCGCGGAACCGCCCGGGTGCATCCTCGATCATCAGTAGTGGATCGTCCGGCGCGATGAACAGACCTGCCGCTGCGGCTCTGTCCGTCCGAGGCACTGCACCGTCGGAGTCGAGTTCGACGTGCCATCGAACCTCACTTCCGGTGATCTCGAATCGACCGGCAAAGGCCCGTGTGGACGAGTACGGCAGACCGTTGCCCTCACTGCCCGGTAACGCGATCCTGACGTCCACGAATGCCTCGCCCGCCTGAATCCACCATGCCTCGCACGGTTCGACCGGTTCGCCACCGGGAACTGCGATCGACCTGCGCCGCCACGCCCCGACGAACCACGGACGCACGGCCGAGCTCACTTGGACGGACTGGCATCGTCGAACACATGACGCAACACGCGGCGGTACAGGATGGCGTTGCCGTCAGTGCGCACATGCAGGTCTGCACTTCCGTCCTGAACGCCCGCGCCGATCGGCATGCCTGTGCGTCGCAGCGCGGCCGTGATCCACAGGTCCTCCTTCTGCACGATCTCCTCCTGGGCGAGTAGCTCAGTGAGCTCTGCCGGGTCGGTCTCAGGGACCCGCACGAGGAAGAACAACCGTGTATGTCGGTCGTCGATTGGCTGGATGGCTTGGAAGAACGATTGGCGAAGCCGACCGTCGGGCTCCTCACTGCGCAAGAGGACCGTGAACGGGGCGACCAACGTGTACCGCAACCACCCTTCCGTACCGACGTTGTCGTCGGCCAGCTTGCGCTGCACTGTCGAGAACCCGAGGTCGTGCTGATCGATGGTCTCCTGATCGCCGATCACCGGGTTTCGCGAGCTCAGCGAACTGTGCAGGAAGGGAAAGTGGCTGGCATCGAGCAGGTTGTCGGTCTGGTAGGCAGCCAGCACTTCCGACGTGTGCGACGTCGGAGAGAAATCGCCGAGTGAGTCGTCCTCGCCATCCGGCCACGAAGGGATCGAGACCCGCGCAGGCTCGAGCGCGACCCACACGATCCCGTAGCACTCGCAGACGGCATCGGGCGCGGTGAGACGCGCACGCGAGGGGATCACCGCCTCGGCACCCAACGCCGGAATGCACGAAGCCGAGCCGTCGGCCGCGAACCTCCAGCCGTGGAACGCGCAGACCAGCTCCTCGCCCTCCAGCTTGCCGAGGCTCAGCGGTGCGCCGCGGTGCGGGCACTCGTCGATGAAAGCTGCGGCGGCTCCGTCCGCGTGTCGGAGGAGGACAAGCGGCTGGCCCAGCAGTGTGACCGCGAGCGGCGTGCCGCTGACCTCGTGAGACCACGCGACCGGGTGCCAGAAGGCTCGGAACTCCGGATGAAGGTTGCCCACCAGAACGGTCATCGACCAGTCACGGTAGTCGGGCAACGTCGCCGAGTCGGATGCCTGTGCTCACGATTTCAACTGGCGGACGAGCTTGCGTTACGGCGAGGTCTTCGCGGCGATTCACGGCGAGCCAGGCAACGACATCCCGTTGCTGCTGTCGTCGTCGAAAGCCGAGAAGGTCCCAGGCGGCTGGGAGATCACCGGACACAAGATCTTCGGCAGCCTCGCCCCCGTTTGGACCCTCGCCGGCTTCCATGCGATGGATACCTCAGACCCGGCCAATCCGAAGATCGTGCACGGCTTCCTGCCGCGCTCGACGACCGGATACGAGATCGTCGAGACGTGGGACACGCTCGGTATGCGTGCGACACAGAGTCAGGACACCGTCCTCGACCGCGCGTTCGTCGCCGACGAGAACATCGTCCTTGTCTGCCCGGTGGATCCAAGGCGGGTATGAGTCTCCTCAATCTGGAGGCTCGTACCCGCCGTCCGCGTTGTGCGTTTCGGTTCCCGCGACGGGGGGATTGAAGACGCAAATCAGGTGCAGGTCGCCCTTGGTCGCACGGATGATGTGTTCATCGTGTTGGTCGAGTGCGTAGATCGTGCCTGAACGGATATCGAACGTCTCGCCCGTCGCCACGTCGACGACTTCTCCCTCCCCGGAGATGCAGTAGTTGGTCTCGAGGTGGTGCTTGTAGTGCAGGTGACTTTCTGTGCCCTCGATGATGCGGGTCTCGTGCACCGAGTAGCCCATGCCGTCATCTCTGACGATCATCCGCTTGCTGTCCCAGCCGGGGCCGGCAACATGGCGAGTGGTGTTGGCGATGTCCTGGGAACGAACGATGATCATGAGTTCCGAAGCTAGTCATCGGACGGCATCTGCGAGACATGCTTCGCACATGACGGCAAGGTCGAGCAGCTGGGCATCGCCGCCGCGCCGACCGGTGAGCATGAGGCCGATCGGCTGACGATCGGCGAACGCACCCGGCATGCTGACGCTCGGCAGGTCGAGCCTGTTTGCGTGCTCAGTCAGGCGCAGGACCTCGGTGTTCATCGCGAGGTAACACTCCAACGTCTGAACATCCTCGACCCGGGGCGGCAAGATAGCGACTGTTGGAGTGATGACCGCATCTGCATGCTCGAGCGCCTCGTCGTATCGTCGTTTGCAGTCACCGATCTTGCGCAGAGCGGCCAGGTAATCGGCGGCTAGGACCTGGGCACCGTGTTGTATGCGCACGCCGACCCGCGAGTCGTATCGATCGGCATGCTCGGCGATCAGATCGCGATGCCAGTCGTACGCTTCGACAGCGATGACCCAGCCCTCGCGAGCGGCAAGGCTGGCTTCGGTCATCATCGGCAACTCGGTTTCGGTGATGGTGGCTCCCGCGGCTTGGAGAACGGCCAGCCATTCGCCGAACCGCTTCAACACCAGAGGATCGGTGTCTCCCGCGTGTATCGCATCGACTGGAACCAGCATGTGGACATCGCTCATGGATCGCGTCGAGCCCGGCTGCGGCCTGTCGACCAACGCCACGTCCACCCGACACAGGCCGGCGACGGTCGATGTGATGAAGCCCGGTGCGTCGAAGCTGCGGGCCAGCGGAATCATCCCTTCGACTGGGTACCGACCCTGCGAGGGCTTGAACCCGGCAACGCCACAGAAGGCTGCAGGAATGCGGATTGATCCACTTGTGTCCGAACCCAACGCGGTGTCTGCTGCACCAAGGGCGACGGCCACGGCTCCCCCGGACGTCGACCCGCCGGCTACGCGCTTCTCCCCCGGTCGAAGCGGCGTGGTCGGCGTTCCGTAGGTGCTGTTGAGCCCCAACGCGCCATACGCGAACTCCGTCATGTTCGTCTGCGCCAGCACGATGGCGCCCGCTGACCGTAAGGCCCTCACCATCGGCGCATCGTTGACCGCGGGCGCTGCGTCCGCGAGTACGGCGGAGCCGGCGTGGGTCGTCCACCCGGCAACGTCGAAACAGGCCTTGACGGCGAGAACTTCACCGGCCAGCGGCAGTGAAGGATCGACGGCCGCTGCGTCCTGCAGCGCACCGCTGTCACGCCGCACCAGATATGCGGTCGCCATGGCTTGCGCTTCGGCATCGGCCCGCTCGATGCACCGAACCACTCGGTCGACAGGAGTTCTCACCCTCAAACGCTGGGATCAGAAGCGACGGTCGTTGGTCTTCTTCTTCGGCGGCACCTTGAAGGGAGCCTCGATGAGCACCTCGAACTGGGCGTCGTCGGGCTGCTTCGGCTCGTTCAACTTTTGCAGATACACCTTGAGCGCGGCTCGAGCCGGAGCCACCTGCTCGCCCTTGGCGCCGACGGAGCGGGCAAGAGCATCCTTGGCCTTGGCGACTCGCTCGCGGCGGGTGGCCTTCTCTTCCTCGGAGATCACCCGCTTGGGTCCCGCAGGTGCATTGCGGCGGGCTTCGAGTTCTTGGAGCGGAGTGAGCTTGGCGGTGGCCATAGACCGAAATCCTACATCGCGGTCGCTCGGAACCGACACGGCGGACCCCGGTACGACTACGCCGAAACGGCGCGGCTCACTCGAAACGACGGACGAAGGAGAGTGCCTTGTCGGCCACCTCGCGCCAGCCGTGGTCGATGGTCAGCGAGTGTCCCCGGCCGGGAATCTCGACGATCTCGGTGACGCCTTCGTTGCGCTTCTGCTTCTTGTAACTGGCGTTGGCGATCGCCCATGGCACCGTGTGGTCCTTCTCCCCGGAGATGATCAGCAGCGGTCCGCGCTTCGAGTTCATCGAGTCGACTTTCGCATCGGTCCACGGATTGAAGTTGGCCGTGGCGGCTTGGAAGAGCATTCGCCCCGCGCCGGGAACGGCGTACGTCTCGTGAAGCTGTTTGGACTCCTCATCGGAGACGGCGTTGGCGAAGCCGTATCGGAACTGATCCTGGGTCAGCGCCACTGCCTTGCCTCGGTTGGCGGGATTCTTCAGGACTGGCGACGCCGACTTCAAGGCGGAGATCGGCAGCGGAAGCACACCTCGGAACGGTGCTGGATCGATGGCCACCGTCGACTTGGCCAGGCCGCGTCCGGCGAGGATCTGCGCCAACAGACCTCCGAACGAGTGACCGATGATCGCCGGCGTCTTGCTCAGCTTGGCGATGACCCCTTGCATGTGGTCAGCGACCTGTCCCACGGTTTTCCGGGCGAACCCCTCCGGGTGGGCGTTGCCCTCGGCAACGGTCTCGGGGTCGTCCGGCCATCCTGGGGCAACAGTCGCGAATCCGGCGTCGGAAAACGCCTGACTCCACTGGTCCCAACTGTTCGGTAGCAACCAGAGACCGTGAATGAATACGACGGGTGTCCGTCCAGAAGCGTTGGCGGCGTCGATTTGATCAGCGTCGCGTGGAGCAATCCCGGCCATGAAGGCCCCTTCCTCTCGACCCAACTGTACGACTCGTGGCAATTGCTCTCTCGGACGGCCGGGCCCGGCCCACCAAGTACGATGCAGCGGATGTTCCTCCGCAACGCGTGGTACGTGGCGGCGTGGGAGCGCGAGGTCGGCGACACCCCGTACGCGACGACGATTCTCGGCGAGAACGTGGCCATCTACCGCGGCACCAGCGGCAGGTACGCGGCACTTGCAGACGCGTGCCCGCACCGCAAGGTCCCGCTGTCGATGGGCCGAGTGCAGGGCGATGACATCGAATGCGGATACCACGGCCTCGTGTTCGACTGCGACGGGCTGTGCGTGCGCGCGCCGGGCAACGACCGCCCGCCGCAAGGCGCCCACGTGCACTCGTACCCGATCGAGCCTCGCTACGGATTGCTGTGGATCTGGATGGGTGAGCCACTGCGTGCCAACCCGGCCGACATCTTCGAGGCCCAGCACTGGGGCGATCCGATGTGGGGAACGACCGACGGCGACGACATGGTGTTCGCTTGCAACTATCTCCACATCACGGACAACCTGCTCGATCCCTCACACGTCGCCTGGGTGCATCCGGGCTCCTTCGCCGGCGACGGTTCCGACGAGGTCCCGCTGCAGGTCACGATTGGCGACGACGGCATCACCACGTGGCGATGGATGCTGGACACGCCACCGGCGCCGTTCTACGCGCCGTACCTCCAATTCGCCGGCAACTGCGACCGCAAGCAGCAATACGAGGTGCGCTATCCGAGCAACGCTTTGATCAAGGCCTACATCTCGCCTGCGGGCGCCGGCGGCGAGGACAAGCCCCTGCACCCCGACACCTTCGTGATGGACAGCTTCAACTTCCTCACGCCGGTCGACGAGTCGACGACTCGATACTTCTGGTTCCAGATGCGAAACGTCGCCCCGGACGACGCCGACGTCTCGCGGCAGTTCGCTGCCTCGGTACGCGGTGCCTTCGAGGAAGACAGGGTCATCCTGCAGGCGTCGCAACGGGGCATGGCGGTGTCCACGACCCCCAACATCAACCTGCGAACCGACAGCGGCGGCATCCGATTCAGGCGCCGACTGGCACAGATGATCGAGGCCGAGCAAGCCCAGATCGAGGCCATCGTCGGTTGAGCGCGCCCTCGTCGAGGCTTCATAAGCTGGCCCGATGATCAACAGGCTGTCGTCGTCGGAGTTCCAAGCTCGAACCGATCTTCCTGACTGGCGGATCGTTCTGCGGCGGATCGAGGCACGCTTTCGTGCCAAGTCGTTCGAGGCCGCAGCCGCATTCATCGGCCAGGTCGCCGGCGCGGCCGAGTCAGCGGGACACCATCCCGATGTCGACCTTCGCTATCCGGCTTGCGTGCATGTGAGCCTCACGACTCACGCCACCAACAGCCTGACCGATGCCGATGTCGCACTGGCCACCACGATCTCCTCGCTCGCGGCCGCAGCGGAATTGACGAGCGAAGCGTTGCCGGCGCTTGCGGTCGAAGTGGCCATCGACGCAATGGACATCGACGCCGTTCGCCCGTTCTGGAAGGCGGTCCTGGGGTACGACGACGAACCGCCGGCGAATGCGGGCGAGCAGATCACCGCGCTGGTCGACCCCTTGCGGATCGGGCCCAGTTTTTGGTTCCAGCAGATGGACACGCCGCGGCCGCAGCGGAATCGCATTCATCTCGACATCATTGTGGCGCACGACGTCGCCGAGCGGCGCGTCGCGGCCGCAGTTGCTACCGGTGGACGCGTCGTCAGTGACAAGCGAGCCCGGGCGTTCTGGGTGCTGGCCGACCCGGAGGGCAACGAAGCATGCATCTGCACGTGGCAGGATCGTGATTGAGGCAACCGGCGTCGAGGGCGATCAGCATGGTGTGCCTGCGCGAGGATCTTGAGGTGCCAAAGGTGCTCCTCATCGGTCCGACAAGCGCTCCTTGGGAGTCGATCGCACCACAGATCGAAGCCGACCTTGCCCGGCTGGCACGCCCCGGCGTCCAGCTCACGTATCGCTGTACGGGCAGCGGTCCATCCGAGATCCGCAACGCGCACGACGCACGAGCAGCCGCGCCGTTCGTGTTGCAAACGATCGTCGACGCTGCGGACGAAGGCTTCGATGCGGTCATCGTCGACTGCACCGCCGACCCCGGCGTCACCGAAGCTCGTACCACGGTCGCTATCCCTGTCGTCGGTGCCGGCGAGGCGCTGCGGTCGGCGATGGCCGCTGCCAGGCAACCGGTCGTCGAACTGACCGGTGACGATCTGCGCGGGATGGACGTTGGAGCGCTTGTCGCAAGCATTCGCGGCGCGGCAACGGTCGCGCTGGGCGGAACGGGATTCTCGCACCTCGTCGAGATCCTCGCTGCGGCCAACCCCAAGTTGGTCGTTCTCGATCCCCTCAGCGTTGCCCTCGATACATGCGTTGCCCACCTCGACGAAAAGTAGTTGCCCTGTCGCCGTACGTTTGCCGGAAGTCGGCGCGTATGATTCGAGCGGAGGTGGCTGTCGTGGCCCTCATGTGGATCGTGTTGTGTGTGGTGCTCGTAGGGGTGGAGTTGCATCACATGGCGTTCTTCGCCATGTTCGGTGCCGCCGGAGCTGCTGTCGCAGGGGCCGTCGCGCTCGTAGCCCCGTCGGCAGTCATCCCCCAGGTCGTCACAGCGGTTGCCGTATCGGCGGCCGGCGTAGTTCTCGTTCGTCCACAGATGAGTCAGGCGTTCGCCCGGCGTGGTCCGGGAACCTCTATCCGCGGGGTTCACGGCGGGCTCATCGGCTCGCGAGGTCTGACCGTCGACGAGGTGTGTCTCGATGCCAGCGGGCACGTTCGCCTGCTGGGCGAGACCTGGCTCGCCGTCACGGCCGACGGATCTCTGATACCGCCTTCGACGGCTGTGATCGTCACGAACGTCGTTGGCACAACCTTGACGGTGCGAGCCGCCGAAGAACATTGGGAGTTGACATGATCGCGTTAGGCAACGTCACGATCGGTGCGCTGGGCGCAGCCGTCCTCATCATTGTGGTCCTGTTGTTCATGCTGCGTAAGATGGTCAACATCGTGCAGCAGGGCGAGGTGGGCGTGGTCAAGCGGCTCGGTGAGTACCGCAAGACGCATGAGCCGGGCCTCGTCATCATCGGGCCGTTCATCGATTCGCTGCAGCGCGTCGACATGCGCGAGATCCCGGTGCCGGGCGATCGTCAAGAGGTCATCACGAGAGACAACGTCGTCGTCACTGTCAACGCGACCATCTTCACCCAGATCGTCGATGCGAAGCAGGCGCTGTTCAGCGTCGCCAACTTCGGCATCGCCATCGACGCGCTTGCACGCACCGCCCTTCGATCAGTCATCGGCACGCTCTCGCTCGACGAAGCCCTGTCCGAACGCGAGCGCATCAACACCGACGTCCAATCGCAGATGGAAGCCGTCACCGACAAGTGGGGCATTCGCATCGCCCGCATCGAGATCGTCGAGATCACACCGCCCCCCAAGATCCTCGAGGCACTGGCGCTGCAGAAGCAGGCCGACCAGGAGAAGCGGGCCAAGATCCTGCAGTCCGAGGGTAACCAGCAATCAGCCATCAACGTGGCCGACGGCGCGGCGAAGGCCGCAATCCGCGGCGCAGAGGGCGAGCGGGCCTCGGCCATCCTCCGTGCTGAAGGCAACAGGCAGGCGTACATCCTCGAAGCGGAGGGCCGAGCAGAGGCGATCGCCAGCGTGTACAACGCGATCCGTACTGCCAACCCGGACCCGTCATTGATCGCGATCCTTCAGCTGGAGACGCTCGCCAAGTTCGCCGAGAGTGACAACACCAAGATCGTCGTCCCCTTCGAGAGTGCTGCATTGCTCGGCGCTGCGCAGGCACTTCGGTCGGTGCTCGACTCCGTGCCACGTGCCTGATCTCTCAAGATTTGTTCATGACCGGCCCGCACGGCCGATATACATCGTGTGCACACGAGATCTTTACCGAGTATCAACGATGCGTTTACCCGTATCCGCGATACTTGCGTGCACATGTTGCGGGACACGACGGGCGCGGATGCGGCTATAGCTGCGACCATCGAGGCGCTCACGCGTGCGACGGCTTGGCGACTGGTCGACGAGCTGCCTCTCCGATTCGATTCACATCACCCGCAAGGCATGGCGCGGATCGATTCAACGTGGTGGATCTCGACGGTCGATGTCGACGCCCGCCGCGGACTGGTGATGGCGGTCGACGATCAAGGGACCCTCGTCGAAGAGGTTCCGATCGGCGATGCCATTCGATACCACCCCGGTGGCATGGACTTCGATGGGACATCGTTCTGGATCCCGTGTGCGGAGTACCGCCCTGACTCGACCACCACCGTGTATCGCTTCCAGCCGGGGGAGGGTCCTCGTCGCGCATTCGACGTCGATGACCACGTCGGAGCGACAGCGCGCTGCGGTCCCGATGGCGACATAGTCGGCTGGTCGTGGGGATCGCGTCGGTTCTACAGGTGGTCCGTCGATGGAGAACTTCGTTCGGCGCGGGTCAACCCCGGGTTCTTCGTGGACCACCAGGATTGCCAGTGGCTCGACAGCGGCCACCTGTTGTGCGGTGGCGTCGCCGAGGTCGGCTTGGCGTCAGGCCCGGGCTGGTTGGGCGGACTGGGATTGCTCGATGTCGACGACCTGGTCATGCAACGCGAGGTGCCGTTCCCGATCTATTCATCGGCCTCGGGTCGCGTCGTCACGCACAATCCGCTGTGGACAGAGGTGCGTGGCCAGCAATTGATCCTGCACCTGCTGCCCGACGACGGAAAGAGCACGATCTTGTCCTACGCGACGCCGATCACCGGTTTGGATACGGACCGCGGTTTGCGTCGGCTCGCGGGCGTCGGGTCAGCGACCACCTCGTCGTAGACAGTTGCGAAGGCTCTGGCCGACGCTGCCCACGAGAAGTGATCGCGTACGAACTCTGATGCCGCTACGCCCCGTTGGGCACGCGTCTCATTGTCGGACGTCGCTTCAGCAAGCGCGACCGTTGTCGCGCGGACGTCGTCGGGGGGCACCAGCCAGCCGGTTGGGCGTTCGGGATCGACGTTGATGAATGACAGCGGTCCACCAGTGGCGGTTGCGATCGGTGGTACGCCGCAAGCCATCGCCTCGAGGTACACGAGGCCGAACGGCTCGTCTACCGCCGGTGCGGCGAAGACATCGCAGCAACTGAGGATCTCGGCGAGCTCTGCGTGATCGCGCCAGCCGACGAAGAACACGGCTTCGGCGCCCAACCTGCGGACCGTGTCATAGGGATGTTCACCCTCCCACTCGCACAGGAAGCCACCGGCGATCACCAACACCGGACGGCACGACGTTGTGGTCCTCAGGAGGTGATGAGCCTCGATGAGCAACTGCAGCCGCTTGAACCGCATGAACCGCCCGGCGAACAGCACAACCGGCACGGCACGGCCGGTGGCGTCGGTGAATGCCGCCAGATCTGCTTTGTCATAGCGGATCGAACCAGCGGGCTGGCCGGGTCGCCAGCCCTGCGGTTGATCGACGAGCCACCGCTTCCAAAGCTTCAGGCGCTTTGCTGGGGATGTCCGACGCGGAGCGAACACTTCTGTGTCGACACCACTTGCGATGGTGGCGATGCGCGCGGGATCTACCGGGAACAGATCCTGCACGAGCTCCTTGTCGTGGGCAGCGACAACGACAACTCGATCGGAACCCTCGGCCCACCCGCGCATGCGCTCCGCCCACTCGGCGCCGAACCGTCCAGGCCGGGCCGCAATCGAGCCATCCCTCAACGACGACAACATCTTCAGCTCGGTGCCGTGCAGATGAGTGACGACCGGAACGTTCGGCCACACCGCCTTCACCGCTTCGTGCATCGGGGTGAGGTGATGGAGGTGCACGACGTCGGGCGGACTTACGGCGCTGCTGGCGAAAAATCGAGTCCAGCTGGTGGCCTGTCGATCGAACGCCGCTTCGTCGAGATCGAGCATCATGCGATCGGGTACGCCCGGCTTCTCCTCGTACGAGGCAGGCATCGGCACAGGACCGGCCATGGCGTCACCTCCATCGCGCCAGCGCGACATTGCCGCTGAATAGTCCAACGATCGGCATTCGACGTCGGTGAAGAACCGGCTGGCATTGGAGGTCTCGTCGGGTGTTCCGACCGAGCCGGTGAACAGGGTCGGCTTCCATGGGGTGCGGACCAGTGCACGACAGAGGTAGCGGGCCACCTGCGCGCTGCCGCCTCGCGGAAAGAAGTAGAACCCCATCGTGACGTCGAAGTTCAGGGCCGGATGCACCGGTCTACGGTAGCGGCCCCTCGTCGTCGGCGGCGCGGGTGCGATCAGCGATGTTGAGGTGGGCGAGGGCCTGCAGATGTTCGTCGGGTGCCTCTTCCACCGCAATCAGTGTGTTGTCAGCGCGGGTCGATGCGCGGATCAACTCGTCGAGCTTACGTTGCGTCCCGAATGTCTGACGGTCCTGGGCGTGTTGGATGACGAAGACCATGACAAACGTGATTGAGCCGGTCACGCTGTAAAGCACCGTCTGCCACCAGGTCGGGAATCCGTAGGCAAGACCCACGAACGCCCACACGACCACCAGGACTGCCGCGACGATCCCAACGGCAGATCCGCCGGCAAACTCGCCGATGCGGTGCAGTGCGCGACTCGTCCACGGCCGTTGATCCCAACCGGGCGAGTGGGTCGAAGATACCGACGAGGTGTTGAGGATGCCGCGCAACGCACCGGTCTTCTGCTCTTGCTCCACCTCCTGCCGCTTGTCATCGAGCCAGCGTTGACGCTCGGCGGGCTCGTCCACGGGAGGCGGTTTCTCTGTGCCTGTCACCCTGAAGCGGTACCCATCCGCGGCTCCGGCCAACCCGGCAGTTACAGCGCGTCGACTGTCAGGTCGATCGACGTCACCAACAGCTCGTCGCCGCTGACGACCTCGGTGTCGGTCGAGCCGCACGCCCCGCATCGAAAGATCGGGTCTTCGAGCCGCGTACGAATGCCGCACCTGCGGCATTCGATGATCGCCTCGACCTCACGCACCTCCAGCGGCACACTGTCGAGCGGCGTGCCGAAGACAACCATCTCCCAGCTGTGGCTGAGCGTCGCCGGCACCACCTGGCGAAGATGGCCGATGTCGACGCGAACGCACTCGACCGGTCGCCCGGCCGCGGCCTGATGGGCGATCTTGGCGATCGCCGTACAGATGGACAGCTCGTGCACGGCGCGAGCCTAGGGAACGCGCTGCTGGTCCGTCACCTTGACAACCGTGCCGTAGGAATATAGGAAGGGTTGAGCCTGAGCGGGGTCATCGCAAGGGCAAAGCCCGCGACGCTGAAGGGCAGAGATGATCGAGCACGACGCCGCCGCAGTGGGATGGCAGCCGAACCGACACTCCCGGTTCGAGGTCGCAGCACCGCGCCACTTCCTGCTTCCCGCGCTCCTGCTGCTGTTGGCCGAAGAACCGCGGCACGGCTACAGCCTCGCCAAGGGCGTGCATGCGCTCCAGGTCGGTCGCGTCGACCGGCCCAGCGTCTACCGCGCCCTCGCACAACTCGAAGGTGACGGTCTCATCGATACAGCGCCGCTGATCGACGCCGGGCCGGAGGAGACACGTGGCAGTCAGAGCCGGCGTGTGTACAGCCTGACTGCGCAGGGTCAGCAGGCACTGCGGCGTTGGATGGGCGTGATCAAGCAGGAGCGCGACGGCCTGGACCGAGTGCTTCGTCGATACGTCGCAACCGGCACGGTCGATGCCGTGCTCGCCGAGGTCGAAGGCGGATGGCATCCTGTCACTGCGACCGCCTGGTCCGCGGTCTCGTCGACGTCGCGAATAGAGCGCGGACGAAGCTCATTCATCGCGATGGCACCAGGGGCACCTGAGATTCGCGACGACGATCCGGGCGCCATCGAGCGTGAGCCGATAGGTGCTTCCCGCTTCCGTGTCATACCGGATCGATCGGTGGTGATGATCGACGCCCGTTCGTCAGTCGGGCCGATCACCTTCGGCGCTATAGGAGTGACCGGAACGATCGAAGCGGCGGTCAGCGGACGACGCGTGTGCGCCAGTCCGTTCCCCACTGCACATCTCGAGATCGAGGTCGCACAGCTGCGGTCCGGCAACAGCCTCTACGACGCCGAGCTGCTCCGCAGGATCGATGCGCGCCGGCACCCCACCGTCGAACTGGATCTCCGGGCGTGCACGCCGGTGGGTTCGACTGGGCGATACCAGATCCAAGGTGAGGTGACATTTCATGGTGTCAGCAGGCCACTGGACGGCACAGTGTCGGTGACCATGCCGTCGGAGCACTCGCTGATGGTGCGCGGCGAGCAGGTGATCGACATCCGCGATTTCGGAGTCGGCTCGCCCACTGTGCTCATGTTGCGGATCTACCCCGACGTGGCAGTAGGCCTGCAGATCGAAGCTGAGCTCGAAGAACAGGTTCAATCGGCTGACGCTTGACGCAGCGGATAGGAAGGGAAACAGGACATGGGATTGCTACTGGTCTTCGCAGCCGGATACGTGATGGGCGCCCGCGCCGGAACTGAATCGCTCGACGACGTCGTCGACGCGGTTCACGCGATCCGTCAGTCGGAAGAGTTCGACGATCTCCTCAAGGCGTTGCGAAAGCACGCAGCTCATTCGCTGCGCGGACTGGCAACCATGTTGGAGAACGGGCGCGAGCCCGCACTTGAACGCGCACCGAACGATCTGCTCGATCGGATGAAGGTCATCGTTGGATTGCGCTGATCGTGATCGCCTGACTGATCCCGCGCAGGCCAACCACATCCCCTGACGAGCCGACGGCAGGCTCGGCACGAATCGCGAACCACCGCGGCGTTCCATCGTCGTCAACGCGGTACTCGTCCTCGAACGGCTGCCCACTGGAAACGGCCTCCTCCATGAGGGAGCGGAGCCGGTCACGATCGTCGGGGTGAACCACGCTGAGGTGGCCCGCCAGCGTGCCCTCGAACTCGAGCGGATCGACGCCGTGCATGCGATGGAGCTCGTCGCTCCACTGCACTGCATCGGAGCCGACATCCCACAGCCAACGCCCCACGTGCGCGAGCGACTCCCATTCGCGGAAACGCTGCTCCACTTCGGCCAGCGCCGCCTGCGCAAGACGCGTCTCGGTCAGCTCTTGGGCCACGCCGACGGCACCGACCGTCTCGCCGGACGAACCGACGACAGGCGAGACCGAGAGCGCGATGGGCACCGGCATGCCATCCTTGCGGCAGATCTCCGTGAACACCCGATCAATGCGCTCACCTGCGGCGACGCGCTGACCAACCGCCGCCAAATCGTCGCGGTAGTGGGGTGCTGCAAGCGAGGCCAGCGGTTCTCCGATGATGTCGTCCTCGGCGTACCCGAAGATCCGTTCGGCTCCGCGGTTCCACCTGACGATCCGACCGGCCGCGTCCTGACTGAACATCGCGAGCGCGGAAAGATCGGCAAAGATGTCGAGTGCCGCAGCGGGCAAGCTGTCGATCGGATCCCCCATGCGCTGCGAACGATACTGCAGCGTCCGAAGCTTGCTGGCGCGAGTCGGAGGGCGTACTGTCCGAGCGGTGGCCGTTTGGCGCGGTTCACGGAGGTGGCACGGAATGGCGTCCATTGCAGACGATCTCCCACTTGTCGACTCGGTCGAGATGGGCGATGCTGTCGCGCTCGCGTCGCTGGCACTCGCGCGGCGCTTCGCAAAGGGAGCAACGTTGTGGTGCATCGCACCGGAATGGCCAGGGCATGCTCGCCACGTCGCCGTGGAGTTCGTCCATCCCGTCCTGGTGGGCAAACGAGCCTTGCCCGCTGTCAGCATCGATGCCGCAGAGCCAGTTGTCGCGTTGCGGTCTCTGGTGCGTTCGGGAGACGTCGTGCTGGCGGTCAGCAGCGCCGACTCGGTCGGGGCCGCGGCAGTGATGCGCCGTGCCGAGGCGTGGGGAGCGATGTCGATCTGGATGGGCACCGGCCGCAGACCCGCACCGCGCAGTGCCAATCACGTGGTATGGGCAGACGACAGTCCGGGAGCCGACGGTCCCGCCCTTCATGACGGCCGCCTCGTCTTGCTCTACCACGTGTTGTGGGAGTTGACTCACGTGTGCTTCGAGCACCCCGGCCTTCTCGGTGCGGCCGACGCGGCGGATTGCTCAGACGCCGAGGTCTGCATCACATGCTCCGACGAGGGCCGGCTGGGTGAGGTCATCGTGACCGATGGTGCGGACACGACGCGTGTACGCACCGCGCGCGGAATCGAGACGATCGACACGACGTTGGTCTCGCCGGTCACGCCGGGAGATCTCGTATTGATCCACGCGGGTGCAGCGATCGCGAACGTTCCATGACCGAGACCACCGGCTTCCTGTATCCGTTCATCGAGGCGGACGAGCGCGATGCCACCGCGCTGCTGCGCGACCTCAGCGAGTCTGCGCAGGCCAAGGTGGCGGCCAGCGCCGCGCTACGGCGCGAGACGCTCGCCCACTCCGTGGTTCCCATCGAACAAGCCGCCTCGGACATGGCCGATCGCTTCCAGCAAGGTGGCAGGTTGTTCGTGTTCGGCAACGGTGGGAGCTCCACGGACGCTGCCTCGCTCGCCGCGCTGTTCATCAGGCCTCCGTGGGGACGGCCGCTGCCGGCCCGCAACCTCGCCGACGACTCGGCCGTTCTCACGGCACTCGGCAACGACGTGGGATTCGACCTGGTCTTCTCACGGCAGCTCATCGCCCAAAGCGATCCACACGACATCGCCGTGGCGCTGTCGACCAGTGGCAACTCGCGCAACCTGCTGCAAGCCTTCACCGACGCTTCCGGTCGAGGGATGCTGACGATCGGCATCGCCGGGTACTCCGGTGGCGAGATGGCCAAGTCGGTCCACGTGCGCCACTGCCTGGTCGTCGTGGCCGACAGCGTCCACCGGATCCAGGAGACGCAAGCCGCGCTCGGCTTCGCGCTGTGGCAGGCCGTTCAGGCCTGTTTGACCACCGCGGAGAACCGGCAATGACGACCCTCAGCGATCGCGAAGCGGCGGTTCTCGACCGGATCGAGGCGTTCCGGCGACGTCGGCCGCGTCTGACTGACGAGATGATCACCCTGGCTCACGGAGCCGGTGGCAAGGCTTCTGCAGCCCTTGTCGACGCCGTGTTCGTCGAAGCCTTCGCCGGAGACAACCGCTCGCCGCTGGCCGATTCAGCGACGCTGACGCTTCCGACCGGCCTGCGATTGTCTTTCACCACGGATTCGTTCGTCGTGCAGCCCCGGCGTTTCCCGGGGGGTTCTATCGGCCACCTGGCAGTGCATGGAACAGTCAACGACCTCGCCGTCTCGGGGGCGACTCCGATGTGGCTCTCGACAGCCTTTGTGATCGAAGAGGGCTTTCCCATCGCCGAGCTGCACGAGATCGCCGCGGAGATGGCGGAGGCCGCTGCAATCGCAGGCGTCGACCTCGTGACGGGCGATACGAAGGTCGTCGGCAAGGGAGCCGCAGACGGCCTGTACATCACCACCGCCGGAGTCGGCATCATGCCACCGGAACGTGATCTCGGGCCTCATCGCGTACGTCCGGGCGACGTCGTGCTGTTGTCGGGGACGATGGCCGATCACGGCATGGCCGTGATGCTCGCCCGCGGTGATCTGAAGCTGGATGCCGACATCCGCTCCGACACCGCATCGCTGGCACACCTCATCGAAGCTCTGCTGGAGGCTGCTCCCTCAACGCGATGGATGCGCGACCCCACCCGCGGCGGAGTCGCAACGGTCTGCAACGAGCTTGCGCGCGACACAAACCTCGGAGTGGTGTTGGACGAGACGTTGCTCCCAATTGCACCGGCGGTCGTCGGGGCATGCGACCTGCTGGGGATCGATCCTCTGTACGTCGCCAACGAAGGCAAGGTGGTCGCTGTTGTCGCCCCGGAAGAGGCCGGTGCCGCGCTGGCCGCGATGCGATCGGATCCGCTCGGTGCCAACGCGGCACGGATCGGCGAGATCGTCGCCGATCCCCAGTCCATCGTCGTGCTGCTGACAAGCTTCGGAGGGACCAGGATCGTCGACATGCTCGTCGGCGACCCGCTCCCACGCATCTGCTGAGGCCGTGGCACTCGTCGTGACAACCAGGGAGCGACTACGGGTCACAGGCACGGTGCAGGGCGTCGGCTTCCGGCCGTTCGTGTATCGCCACGCAGTGGCACTGGGATTGTGCGGATACGTGCTGAACGACAGCGCAGGTGTGCTGATCGAAGTGGAGGGACCTGCCGAACGTGTAGCCGAGCTGCAACGCTTGCTGGTCGACGATGCCCCGCCGCTGGCACGTGTCGCCGGGGTCGCTGTCGAGCAGTTGCAACCGTCCGGCGACGAGGGCGGTTTTCGGATCGTCGAGAGCCATGACGCAGGTTCTGCCGATGTACCCGTCAGCATCGACACCACCACATGTGTCGACTGTCTGGCCGAGATCGACGACCCGAACGACCGCCGCTACGGCTACGCCTTCACGAACTGCACCAACTGCGGCCCTCGGTACACGATCGTCGTTGCCGTCCCCTACGACCGGCCGCTCACCACGATGGCGAAGTTCGCTATGTGCCCGCAATGTCAGTCCGAGTACCACGATCCCGCCGACCGTCGGTTCCACGCCCAACCCAACGCCTGCCCGACCTGTGGACCGCAGCTCATGTGGCGGGGCACGGCGGACGATGACTCGCCTCTGATCGGGGCTTTGATCGGGCCAGCCGCGCTCGACAGGGCAGTCGACGCGATCACGACCGGCCACATTGTGGCGATGAAGGGGATCGGCGGCTATCACCTGGTCGCCGATGCCACCAACGACGCGGCAATCTCTGAGCTCCGACGGCGAAAGGCGCGAGACGACAAACCCTTCGCCGTGATGGTCGGATCGCTCGAGGCTGCCCGAGACCTCTGCGTCATTGACGATGCGGCCGCGCTTGCACTCACGTCGATACGGCGGCCGATCGTGCTGGCACCTCGTCGGAGCATCCACGGAGTCGCAGACGGCGTGGCACCGGGCCTCCACGAGCTCGGACTGATGCTGCCGTACGCACCGCTACATCACCTGCTGATGACACGTGCGGCGCGCCCTCTGGTGATGACCAGTGGGAACCTCAGCGACGAACCGATCGCACACGATGACGTGGATGCCACCGCCCGTCTCGGCCCGATGGTCGACGGGTTGTTGCAACACGACCGACCGATCCACATCCGCTGCGATGATTCTGTCGTTCGAGCCACGCCGGGGAGGGTGCAGGTGCTGCGTCGGTCGCGGGGCTATGCACCCGAGCGCATGGGTCTTGCGTTCGATGCGAAGCGGCCGGTTCTGGCGGTCGGCGCCGAGCTGAAGAACACCGTCAGCGTGGCCAAGAACGACTGGGTGGTCCCGAGTCACCACATCGGCGATCTCGAGCACCTCGCTACCTACCGCTCATTCCTGCAGGCCGTCGAACACCTGCCCCGCTTGTACGGGGTCGTGCCGGAGTTGATCGCTCACGACATGCACCCCGAGTACCTGTCGAGCAAGTGGGCGACCCAACAAGAGCTTCCCACTATCGCCATCCAGCACCACCACGCCCACGTGGCGGCATGCATGGTCGAGCACGGGCGCACCGAGACGGTGTTGGGTGTCACCTACGACGGCCTCGGCTACGGTCCCGACGGTTCGCTGTGGGGTGGCGAGATGCTCGTTGCGGACCTGGTGTCGTCGCGGCGGGTTGCCCACCTCCGACCCGTGCGGATGCCGGGTGGGGTCGCCGCGATCCGCGAGCCATGGCGGATGGGCGTGGTATGGAGCGCGCTGGCGACCGACAGCGAGGACGCGTTGCGACGTGCACGCGGCAACGGGGCGGACGATTCAATCGGGGGCGCCGTGCTCGGTCTGTCCCAGCACCCACAATCCCCGGTGACGACGAGCGTTGGGAGGTTGTTCGACGCGGTGGCCGCGTTGTTGGGTGGCAGGCAGCGGGTCAGCTACGAAGCGCAAGCCGCCATTGAGCTCGAGGCGCTGGCCCGCACTGTCGAACGAACGCACGCGCCGCGCTACGAGGGCTGTCTACGCACCGACACGCGCGTGCTCGATCCCGCACCTTTGGTCGCGGCAATGCTGTCCGACCTCGATTCCGGCGTCGGCAGAGCCCTGATAGCCGCGGGCTTCCACGAGTCCTTCGGACGGGCGACTGCCGACCTGGCCGCGCAGGTAGCCGCGGAGCACCGTCTCGACACGATCGTGCTGACGGGCGGGGTGTTCCAGAACTCGCGTTTCAGCGACATCGTCGAAGCCGGACTACGCGATCGCGGCTTCAGCGTGCTGGTGCATTCCGCTACACCGCCTAATGACGGCGGCATCAGCATCGGTCAAGCGGCGATCGCCGCTTGTACATAAAGGTTCACTGACCTGGGTCATTAGCCAGTGGTTCACGCACCACTCTCTGCATCATGAGTGGAAAACGCACTCATTGACGGCCACGCCTGAGCGGCGTAGTACGGGAATCGTTATCCAGTGCCGCGACCACGCCTTCACTCGTGGCGCTGGCCGATCGTGCGCCGAAACCGTTCGACGCCAAGGGAAAAGGAGCGAGTGTGACCGCTACGGAAGCCCCTCCGGACGAACTGGTCGTCCACGTCTTATGGCTCAATGCGGGCCTCAGCTGCGACGGCGATTCCGTCGCACTGACCGCGGCGACGCAGCCGACGATCGAAGAGATCGCCCTCGGTGCATTGCCAGGCCTGCCCAAGATCGCGGTCCACTGGCCGTTGATCGATTTCGAGTGCGGCCCGAACGGCGGCGCCGACGATTTCCTCAAGTGGTTCTTCAAAGGCGCCAGAGGTGAGCTGGAGCCGTTCGTCCTCGTCGTCGAGGGCTCCATCCCGAACGAGCAGATCAATGGCGACGGATACTGGACAGGCTTCGGCAACAACCCCGACACGGGGCAGCCGATGACCGTCAACGACTGGCTCGATCGCCTCACCCCGCACGCTCTCGCTGTGCTGGCCGTTGGCACGTGCGCGACGTACGGCGGTATTCACGGGATGGCCGGTAACCCGACCGGCGCGATGGGTGTGCCCGACTACCTCGGCTGGGGATGGAAATCGAAGGCCGGGATCCCGATCGTGTGCGTGCCGGGTTGCCCGGCCCACCCGGACAACATGTCGGAGACCATCACCTACCTGCTGTACCAGGCAACGGGTCAGGCACCGATGATCCCGCTCGACGAAGCACTGCGCCCGCAATGGCTGTTCGGTGCGACCGTGCACGAAGGCTGCGATCGCGCCGGCTACTACGAGCAGGGCGATTTCGCGACCGAGTACGGCTCACCGAAGTGCATCGTCAAGCTCGGGTGCTGGGGACCAGTTGTGAAATGCAACGTCCCGAAGCGCGGATGGATCAACGGCGTCGGCGGATGCCCGAACGTCGGAGGCATCTGCATCGGCTGCACGATGCCCGGCTTCCCCGACAAGTTCATGCCGTTCATGGACGAGCCACCCGGCGCCCGGGTGTCGACGATGGCCAGCGCCACGTACGGGAAGTTGATCCGTACGTTGCGCGGCGTCACGGCGAAGACCGTTGACGAAGAACCGAAGTGGAGAGTGAAGGGCACCAAGTTGCTCACCGGTTACAAGCCAGACAATCAAACAGGGAAGCGGTAGGACCAACGATGGCAACTAAGACCGAAACCTTGCGACCGGAAGGCCAGGACAAGCAACTGATCGAGATGGCGTGGGACCCGATCACACGCATCGTCGGCAGCCTCGGGATCTACACGAAGATCGACTGGGCCAACAAGACCGTCTCTGAGTGCCACAGCACCTCGTCGATCTTCCGCGGTTACAGCATCTTCATGAAGGGCAAGGATCCGCGCGACGCCCACTTCATCACCAGCCGCATTTGCGGCATCTGCGGCGACAACCATGCGACGTGCTCGTGCTACGCCCAGAACATGGCCTACGGCGTGCACCCGCCGGCGCTCGGTGAGCAGATCGTCAACCTCGGCGAAGCGGCCGAGTTCATGTTCGACCACAACATCTTCCAGGAGAACCTCGTCGGAGTCGACTTCTGCGAGAAGATGGTCGCCGAGACCAACCCAGGCGTGCTCGATCAGGCCAACCGCACGGAGGCGCCGAACGCTGGTGCCCACGGATGCAAGACCATCGGCGACATCATGCGCTCGCTGAATCCGTTCTCCGGCGACTTCTACCGCGAGGCGTTGCAGGTCAGCCGTTACACGAGGGAGATGTTCTGCTTGATGGAGGGCCGCCATGTGCACCCGTCCACGCTGTACCCCGGAGGTGTCGGCACGGTTGCGACGATCCAGTTGTTCACCGACTACGCCAGCCGGCTGATGCGCTACGTCGAGTTCATGAAGCGTGTCGTGCCGCTGCACGACGATCTGTTCAACTTCTTCTACGAGGCCATCCCCGGGTACGAGCAGGTGGGCAACAGGCGAATCCTGCTCGGCTGCTGGGGTGCCTGGCAAGACCCCGACGTGTGCAACTTCCAGTACAAGGACATGACCAAGTGGGGAAGGGCCATGGGCGTCACGCCCGGCGTTGTCGTCGACGGCAAGTTGGTCACCAACGACCTCGTCGACATCAACCTCGGCATCCGCATCCTCCTCGGCAGCTCCTACTACCAGAGCTGGGAGGACCAGGAGATCTTCGTGACCAAGGATCCGCTCGGGAACCCGGTACATCGCAACCACCCGTGGAACCAGACGACGATCCCGAGGCCGCAGAAGCGCGACTTCGACGCCAACTACAGCTGGGTCATGTCGCCACGTTGGTACGACGGCAAAGACCACCTAGCACTCGACACCGGCGGCGGCCCCTTGGCCCGCCTGTGGTCCACGGCACTATCGGGGTTGGTGGATCTGGGCGGATACGTCAAGGCCACCGGGAAGAGCGTGCAGATCAACCTGCCGAAGACTGCCCTGAAGGGCCCGGTGAGCTTCGAGTGGAAGATCCCCAAGTGGTCCAACACGATCGAGCGCAACCGGGCCAGGACCTACTTCCAGGCGTACTCGGCTGCCGCGGCATTGCACTTCCTCGACAAGGCCCTGGCCGACGTTCGCGCCGGCAAGACCAAGACCTGGGAGTCGTTCAAGGTGCCCGACGAGGGCATCGGCTGCGGCTTCACCGAGGCTGTACGCGGCGTGCTGTCGCACCACATGGTGATTCGCGACGGCAAGATCGCCAACTACCACCCATACCCACCGACGCCGTGGAACGCCAACCCACGCGACGTCTATGGCACACCCGGGCCATATGAAGACGCCGTGCAGGGTTGCCCGATCTTCGAGGAGAACGACCTCGAGCACTTCAAGGGCATCGACATCATGCGCACCGTGCGCAGCTTCGACCCATGCCTGCCGTGTGGCGTACACATGTACATGGGCAAAGGGCACACGCTCAGCAAGGTGCACTCTCCCACGACGTACAACTACGAGGATCTGGCCTGAGTGACGTACGAATCCAGCGTCGGAGACGACATCGATCACAAGCTCGAACAACTTCGGGCAAGAGCGGATCCGCGCGTCTTCGACCAGGCGGTCGAGCTGCTCCAGGTGTTCAGCGAGCTCTACGGCACTGCGCTGGCAAGGGTGATGGCACTGGTCGATGAGCACGCGCCCGAGCTGAGCCAGCACATCATCGCCGATGATCTGCTGGCCAGCCTGCTCGTTGCCAACGGGCTGCATCCCGAGAAGCTGGAGACGCGAATCGCGAACGCGCTCGAGAAGGTACGCCCGTTCCTGGCCGGCCACGGAGGCGACGTGGAACTCCTCGACATCGACGAGCGGGTCGGTGCCGTGCGGCTGCGGCTACTGGGCAGCTGCGACGGCTGTCCGTCCTCGGCAATCACTCTGCGAACGACGGTCGAACGAGCCATCCTCGATGCCGCACCGGAGATCATGATCATCGACGTCGAGGAACCGTCGGAGCCGGATCACGCGCCCGATCTGGGGTCGACGGTCATACCGATCGTGCTCGGCACCAAACCGGCGGGAGCTTTCGACCCGGCCACCGGGTGCGGCGCGGCGTTCGCACCGGACGTAACGGTGTCGTGAGCGGTCCACAGCCGCTCAGTTCAATCCTGAGGCGGATCCGCGAGATGCCGCTTCAACCGAAACCACGGCCGGGCGAGCGTTGCGAGCTGTGCGCGCAGTTGATTCCCGACGAACACAACCACGTGGTGGATCTCGAGTCCCGTTCGCTGATGTGCGCGTGCCGGCCGTGCTACCTCGTGTTCTCTCCCCGCGGCTCAGGTGGCAGCCGTTTCCGCGCGGTGCCCGATCGATTCATCTCCTTCTCTGATTTCACGCTGTCGAGCGCCCAATGGGACGCGCTGCAGATCCCGGTCGGTGTCGCGTTCTTCTTCATGAACTCGTCGCTGAACCACATCGCCGCGTTCTACCCGAGCCCGGCGGGCGCGACAGAATCGATGTTGTCACTGGACTCGTGGGACGAGATCGTGTCGGCCAACCCGGCACTGGCCACGCTCCAGCCCGACGTCGAGGCGTTCCTGGTTCGCAGCGCAGATCGGCGATCCGTAGATGTGCAGCAGCACGCTGTTGGCTCAGGTGTTGACGGCGTCCAGGCGGAGTGCTTCCTCGTGCCCATCGACGTCTGTTACGAGCTCGTCGGTGAGCTACGCAGGTTGTGGAAGGGCTTCGACGGCGGCACCGAGGCGCACGCCGCTCTCAATGCGTTCTTCGATCGCGTACGCAGCAAGGCTCAGCCGGCGTGGACCACGAACAGCGAGGAGCTGCACCGGTGAGCCCCGTCTCGTTCGAGGTCATCGGGTCGCGCGTAGAGGCTTATGCGGCAGTACCCACACTGGTGCTGCGGCTGCGAATCGTTGCGGCGGGCGGCGAGCCGGTCCATGCCCTCGCGTTGCGCAGCCAGATCATGATCGAACCGAAGCGTCGCCACTATGAAGCCGACGAGGAGCGCCGTCTCACGGAGCTCTTCGGCGAGACTCCTCGATGGGGTGAGACGCTCCGACCGTTCCTGTGGACCAACGTCAGCACGGTGGTACCCGGTTTCGTCGGCGCCACCGAGGTCGATCTGCCCATCGCCTGCACCTACGACTTTGAGATCGCTGCTGCCAAGTACATGCATTCGCTGGAGAGTGGCGAGATCCCCATCGTGTTGCTGTTCTCCGGTACGGCGTTCGGCACCAGCGCTTCTCGGCTCAGCGTGGTGCCCGTCTCGTGGAGCGAGGAGGCGTCGTACCGGCTACCGGTCGCGTTGTGGCGGGACATGATGGACCTTTACTTCCCCAACACCGGCTGGTTGCGATTGGGCCGCGACACGCTCGATGCGTTGCAGAGCTACAAGGCCGCGCGGGCCCTGCTGACCTGGGACGAGACCTTCGAACGGTTGTTGAAAGAAGCCGGGGAGGACATGTGAAGATGTCCGTGCCCGATGAAGTCGCACAATCGACGGACCGCTTCGAGACCGCACGGCTCGTCGCCGACACCGTGCTCTACGAGGGTTACGTTCTGTACCCCTACCGGGCCTCCGCGCAGAAGAACCAGCTGCGTTGGCAGTTCGGTGTTCTCGCCCCACCCGACTACTGCCGGTCCGCAGGCTCGGAGCGTTCGGCCATGCGCAGTGAGGTGATCGTCGATCCAGGTGCAGCGCCGCAGCTGACCGTGCGGATCAGATGTCTGCAGATACAACATCGCGAGGTCGACGCGACCGACGACGAGGGAGCGTCGTATTCGCGGGTCGATTCTCTACAACTCGGTGACAGCACCCTGGTTCCGTGGGACGAGGCCGTCGACCGTGAGATCGACATCCCGACGCACTCTTTGGTGGCATCGGACAATGCCACCAGCAGCCATCCGTTCACGCTCCCGGCGGGCGAGGATGTGGAGCTGCTGCGCGACCACCGCGGGTCCCTCGTGGGCCGAGCCGTCAGGCGGCGCGAGGAAGTGCGCGGACTCGTCCGGCTCTCCGTGGCCCGAGCCGACGACGACAACAACTTGCTCAAGGCGTCGATCACCGTCGAGAACACGACCGACTGGCCCGACGACGCGCCGACGGATCGCGATTCGGTGATGCGCAAGTCATTGATCGCCGTACACACGCTGCTCGCAGTCGACGATGCGGCGTTCGTGTCACTGCTCGAACCACCACCGGGCGCTGAAGCTGCAGTTGCGTCGTGCGACAACGACGGCACCTTCCCGGTCTTGATCGGCTACGCGGATACCTGCGACGTGATGCTGTCGTCGCCCATCATCCTCTACGACTTCCCGGCGGTCGCGCCGGAGAGCGCCGGCGATTTCTGCGACTCGACCGAGATCGACGAGATCCTGGCGTTGCGGGTCATGACGCTCACCGATGACGAGAAGGCCCAGGCCCGTGGCACCGATGCGCGCGCCGCTGCCATCATCGATCGGTGCGACGACATGCCGGACGAGATCTGGACCCGGTTGCACGGCGCGGTTCGTTCGCTCCGACCGATCGACACGCCATACCAGGGGTTTCCAGAAGTCTCGTTCCCGGAGCTCTCCAGCGTCGAAGACACCGTGCCCGAACTGACCGACGGAAGTACGCCGTGGTGGGATCCGGGCCAGGACTCGTCCTTTGATCCCTTCAGCGACACGATGCTCATCGGCGGCGTCAGGGTGGGCAGCGGCACACGCGTGCGGCTGAAGCCATCACGACGAGCCGATGCGCACGACATCTTCTACGCAGATCGTCTAGCAACCGTGAAGGGTGTGTTCAACGATGTCGACGGCGCACAACACGTGGCCGTTGCGCTCGACGACGATCCGGCTGCCGACATGCTCGAGTGGCAGGGTCGCTTTCTGTACTTCCACCCCGACGAGATCGAGGTGTTGCGGTGAACGTGCTCGTGGCCGGCATCGGCAACATCTTCCTCGGCGACGACGCCTTCGGAGTCGAGGTCATCAAGCACATCGACATCACATCGCTTCCGGCCGAGGTCCGTGACGGTGTCAAGATCGCCGACTTCGGGATTCGCGGCGTGCATTTGGCGTACGAACTGCTCGACGGCTACGACGCGTTGGTCCTCATCGATGCAATGCCCCTCGGCGAAGCCCCAGGAACGGTTGTCACCTTCGAGCCCGATGTCGAGTCGATCGATCCCACCAGCGTCGACGCTCACTCGATGAGCCCGGCCGTGGTACTCGGTCTGCTTGCCGGCATGGGCGGCCACGTCCCGCGGGTCGTGCTCATCGGCTGTCAGCCGCTGACGCTGGAGGAGGGCATGGGGCTGTCGGAACCGGTCGAGGCTGCGCTCGCCCCAGCGGCAGCTACGGTTTGCGAAATCCTCAGTGATATCCATTCCAACCCACACAAGGAGCTCCAACCATGATCCACAAGCTGGTCTACACGGTGCTGTTAGGGGTCGTCGGCACACTGGTCGTCAAGTCGCTGCCCGACCTCGCCCGGTACCTCAAGATTCGCGAGATGTAGATATCCGTGACCCGTTACCGGATCGTGCCGGACCGGTCTCATGTGTGGATCGCGGCGCGCTCGAACGTGCATCCGATCCACACCGAGGCACTCGGCCTCGAGGGCTGGCTCGATCTGGACGTGAGCGACGGGAAGCTCAACGTCGATCAGCTGCTGCTCGGTCACCTCGAGTTCCCCGTCCGGAACCTCAAGTCCGGCAACGGCTTCGAGGATCGCGAGCTCCAACGGCGAATTGATGCACGCAGGTATCCGACCATCGCCGGAGATCTGAAGGCGATGAAGCAGACCAATGAACCGAGCAGGTACATCGTCGGCGGGGATCTGACCTTCCGAGGTGTCACCCGACCATACGAAGACCACATGACCGTTGAGGCGCTGAACGATCAAACGATCACCATGACCGGAGAATCGACATTCGACATCCGCGACTTCGGCATGGAGCCACCGCGCATCCTGCTGCTAAAGGTCCAACCCACTGTCGACGTCCGCGTCGAGATCTTCGCCGAGAAGGAGAGCTGACATGTGCCTAGGAATCCCGGGCCAGATCGTCGAGGTACATCCCCTGTTCGAGCACCTCGCTCGAGTCGACGTCAGCGGTGTCGGCCGGATGATCAACATCGGTCTGCTCGAAGACGAGCATCTCGCTCCTGGCGATTGGGTGCTGATCCATGTCGGCTTCGCGATGTCGAAGATCGACGAGGACGAAGCGGCGCTCGCGCTCGCCTCTTTGCAGATGATGGGTGAGATGTTCACCGACGAGGTCGATGCGCTCATGACATCGCCGTCGGCAGAGTGAGCGCTTCGTGAAGTTCGTCGACGAGTACCGCGATCCAGTGGCTGCGCGTCGCTTGGTCTCGCGCATCGGTGACCTCGCCGGCACGGATCACTTCAAGTTCATGGAGGTGTGCGGCGGCCACACCCACACGATCTACCGTCACGGCATCGAGCACGTGCTACCCGAAGAGGTCGAGCTCGTGCATGGCCCGGGTTGTCCTGTGTGCGTGATCCCGATGGGCCGCGTCGACGACGCCATCGCCATCGCCGAGACCCCCGGCGTGATCTTCACATCATTCGGCGACATGATGCGCGTCCCGGGCAGCCACGGAAACCTGTTGGCGGCCAAAGCCCGCGGTGCCGATGTGCGCTTCGTGTACTCGCCGCTCGACGCCCTGCAGATCGCCGTCGAGAATCCCGAACGCTCCGTCGTGTTCTTCGCGGTCGGCTTCGAGACCACAGCGCCATCGACCGCGATCACGCTGTTGAAAGCCCGAGCGGACGGCGTACCCAACTTCCACGTCTTCTCCAACCACGTCACGATCGTGCCGCCGATCAAAGCCATCCTCGAATCGCCGGATCTGCGGCTCGACGGTTTCTTGGGCCCAGGACATGTCTCGACGGTCGTTGGCAATCGCCCCTACCGTTTCGTGCCCGAGAAGTACGGCAAGCCCCTGGTCACCGCAGGCTTCGAGCCCCTCGACATCCTCCAGGCGATCGTGATGTTGCTCACCCAGATCCGCCAGGGTCGATGCGAGGTGGAGAACCAGTACGCGCGGGTCGTGCGCGATGAAGGAAACCCGCGGGCGCTGCAGATCCTGGCCGAGGTCTTCGAGCTGCGGCCGCACTTCGAGTGGCGTGGACTGGGCTTCATCTCCCAGAGCGCGCTGCGGCTTCGTCCCGAATTCGCGCAGTGGGACGCCGAACTGAAGTACGAGGTTCCAGGCGTGCGTGTTGCCGACCCAAAGGCCTGCCAGTGCGGCGAGGTGCTCAAAGGCGTCATCAAACCCTGGGAGTGCAAGGTCTTCGGAACGGCTTGTACCCCGGAGACACCGATCGGGACGTGCATGGTGTCCTCGGAAGGCGCGTGCGCGGCGTATTACAACTTCGGCCGGCTGCACCGCGAGGCTGCGGTGACGTTGGGACGGACCCGCGCCGCCGTTTGAACTCGGCGATATGGGGGAACTACACGGTCATGTCGACCACCCGTC
Source organism: Ilumatobacteraceae bacterium (assembly GCA_031424145.1). GTDB lineage: Bacteria > Actinomycetota > Acidimicrobiia > Acidimicrobiales > Ilumatobacteraceae > JAENVT01. Next base: position 7,671 of record JANPGV010000177.1, on the reverse strand, counting down.
ACGACGTGCATTCAATCCACAATCCCATGGGCCAGCTCACCGCTGACCACCCAGGTGCTGTGAAGATCGGTCGAGCCGGTTGGTTCGCGAAGGGCGTGGTTTACTGCATTGCCGGCATCCTCGCTCTATCGATCGCTGCCAAAGCCGGCGGGTGGACTGACAGCACGTCATCGACGGGCAATCAGGAGGCCAGCCCTCTCGGGGCGATCAAGACCGTTGCCGGATCCGGTGGCGGCACGGTCCTGTTGTGGTTGCTGGCGATCGGCATGCTGCTGTACGCGGCGTGGCGTGTGATCTCGGCTCTGCTACCCGGCGGCACCGACTCCAAGGCCATGGCCCACCGCATCGGCTACATCGTCAGCGCGATCATGTATACGACCTTTGCATTCAGCGCCATCATGCTGGCCCGCCAACCGTCCAAGACGCCCGACGGCAACAAGAAGGTCACCGACATCTCCTCCAACCTGATGGCCCATAGCTTCGGGCGGGTGCTCGTCGGCGCTGTCGGCGTCATCGTCATCGCAGTCGGCTTGTACCGCATGTCGAAGGGGTTCAAGATGGACGTCGAGGACGAGCTCGACATGTCGGGTGCCTCCCCCGGTTGGAGGAAATGGATCGAGCGTCTCGGCGCGATCGGCGAGATCGGGCGCGGCATCGGGTTCAGCCTGGTTGGCTTCTTCCTCGTGCGCGCGGCCGTCCGATACGACGCCAACGAAGCAACGGGCCTGGACGGCGCGCTGCGCCGGATGGTGCTGGAGTCATGGGGACTGCTCATTGTCGTCATCGTCGGAATCGGGTTTGCGGCCTACGGCGTCTTCTGCCTCGCCACCTTCCACCGCCGGCGTCTGCAGGCACCATGAACGTCACCCGTTTGGAGGACGAAGGGCGCGGGCACACCGACCCCATGCCGAAGCAGCGTCTACGTGATACGTGGGTCATCCGTAAACCCGAAGCGTTGACACTTGCGGGACTGTATGTAGCGATTACGGCGGTGTGGGTCGGGGTCGGCTTACTGTTGACCCACCCGTTGAAGAACTCATGGATCGTGCACACCGATCAATCGGTGTCGGAATGGTTCGTCCGCCAGCGCACAACGCGGTTGAACTCCCTGTCCTTCATCGGCTCCATGCTCTCCGACACTGTGGTCAAGATCGTCGTCACTGCTGTAGTCGCAATCGTGATGCTGATCGTTTGGAAGCGATGGTTGGAGCCACTGATGGTCGTCGTCCCGCTCATTCTCGAGGCGCTCTGTTTCATCACGATCACCACCATCGTCGGCCGTCCCCGCCCTGAGGTGGAAAAACTCGACACATCGCCGGTCGGTTCCAGCTTTCCATCGGGACACACCGGTGCAGCCGTGGCCTATTCGGCGATCGTGATTGTCATCTTCTGGCACACCCGCCGGCGCTGGATCAGGGCATTGGCCGTCGCGATTGCCGCACTCCTTCCCCTGTGTGTAGCGCTGGCACGCCTCTATCGAGGGATGCACTTCCTGACCGACGTCATCTTCGGAGCATTGCTCGGTGGCACATCGGTCGTCGCCTCGTACATCGTCGTTCGTCGCGCTGCCGAACGTCAGCACGTGCCGATCGAGTCGATCGACGACGAGGGACCCGAAGTTGAACACGTAGGCGCGACCCCCGCAATCCAGCGATGATCAGTCTCCCTCTTGTCGTGCTGCTGTGCGGCCTGGCCGCAGCTCTGATCGCCTTCGCGATGTCGGCAAGTCGTCGGATCGAGGCCGACACCGTCGATCCTGCCGCCGCCGAGAAGGCAGTTCGCCGCTCGATTTGGCGCCATCCCCGCGTATCCAGGTTCCTGCATCAACGAATGGACCGCAAGACCGCAGGCGGGTTCCTGCTGACCGTCAGCTTCATCATCATCTTCGCGGTCGCAATCGTCTTCGGCCTGCTGCTGGCCATGATCAACACGAACTCGTGGCTCGGCCACGCCGACACATCGATAGCCGAATGGGGCGCCCGCCACGGTCACTCCCAGGCGGTCAAAATTCTGAAGTGGGTCACCCAGCTCGGAAGCACGATCGTGGTGATCGTCGTGCTGCTGGCTGTCGCAATTGCTGACTACCTTCGCCGCCGGAGCCGGGAAGTCTTCGTGTTCGTGGTGGCTGTCGGCGTCGGCGAGCTGGTGCTCAACAACGCGCTGAAGCTCATCATCCGTCGTGATCGCCCCAACGTGCTGCATCTCGTCGTTGCTCATGGATACTCGTTTCCTTCCGGGCATACGACCGCCGCCGCCGCCGCGTGGTCGGCAGCCGCCCTCGTGTTGGGGCGAGATCGGCCCCGCGTCGTCCGAGCGATGTTGGCCGCCGGCGCAGCTTTGATAGCCGTCTCCGTGGCGACGAGCCGCGCGCTCCTCGGCGTTCACTTTCTCAGCGACGTCATCGGTGGACTGTTCCTCGGCTGGGGATGGTTCATGCTCGTCGCCATCGTCTTCGGTGGTCGTGCCCAACGTCTCGGTGATCCGGTCAGCGACCATCCGCAGGGCACGACTTCCACCACTGCCAAGGTGCCGACCGGCGCCTCATCGCGGTAGCAGCAGCGCGCGAACCGCGCGACACTTTGATCGTGATCATCGGAACGGATCAGCCCTTCGCAGCTGCCGCGATCAAGGCTTTGCACGAGGGCGATGTAAACACGCTGAAACAACTGTTGAGCGAGCAACCCGAGTTGGCCACGGCCGGCGTGGCCTCCGCAAATGATCGCGAGCGGGGCATATCTCGCACCCTGCTCCACGTCGTGACCGACTGGCCGGGAAACTTTCCCAATGGTGCCGAAAGTGTCGCAGCCCTGGTCGACGCCGGCGCCGATGTCAACGCCACCTTCTGCGGCCCCCACAGCGAGACGCCTCTGCACTGGGCGGCCAGTAGCGACGACGTGTCCGTCCTCGATGCGCTGTTGGATGCCGGCGCCAACATCGAAGCCCGCGGTGCCGTGATCGGCGGCGGCACACCGATGAGCGATGCAACAGCCTTTGGCCAATGGAACGCTGCTCGTCGCCTGCTCGAACGAGGGGCACACACGAGCCTCTGGGAATCCTCCGCTCTCGGACTACTCGACCGGGTCCAGGCCTACTTCGACGTCGAGCCACGCCCGACTGCGGAGGAGACGAACGAATGCCTGTGGGGTGCGTGTCACGGAGGGCATCGCGACGTTGCCGAGTTCTTGCTCGCTCGCGGCGCCGACATCAATTGGGTCGGTTGGGACGACCTGACGCCGCTCGACACGGCTGAACGCAGCGAAGCCACTGCGGTGGCTACGTGGTTGCGCGGCCTCGGCGCAAGGTCGGCCGCCGAGCTCAGCGCATAACTGCGGTTTGCAGGTGACTCCGAACGGGTAACGGTGTCTGGAACCGGAGGCACTGATGTCGAAAATCGCTGTGGTGGCCAACACCGAGAAGCTCGTCAAGAAAGACGCCAGAAGATTGCGCAGCTCGCTGGCCGCAGCCGGCTTCGAGGACGTCGAGTGGGTCAACGTCACGAAGGGATCTGAGTCCAAGCCAGCCGCGAAGAAAGCCGTCAAGCGCGGCGCCACCACGGTGGTCGTCTGTGGTGGTGATGGCAGCGTGCGCGCTGTTTCGGAAGCACTGGTCGGTACGTCTGTGGCGTTGGCCGTCGTGCCGAGCGGCACCGCCAACCTCTTCGCAAGCGGATTGGAACTCCCGACCGACATCGATGAGATCGTCGATGTGATCCTGCACGGTGATCGGCGCAGCATCGATACGGCAGTGTGCAACGGCCAGACGTTCAACGTGATGGCCGGAGTCGGATTCGACGTGGCGATGCTCAGCGACGCGGAGGAGAGCAAGGAGAAGCTCGGAACGCTTGCCTACGTCGGCGCGGCCGTCCGCAAAGCACGCGAGCGCAAGATGTTCGAAGCCAAGGTGACGGTCGACGGCAACGACTTCTACGACGGCCCGGCCAGTTGCGTCCTCGTGGGCAACACGGGGTCGCTGAAGGCCGGGCTCAAAGCGTTCCCCGACGCTTCCGCGACAGACGGGCGATTGCATGTTGCTGTTTTCACGGCGGTCGGCATGCGTGAATGGGCCAGCCTGGTCGTCACAGCAGCGTTGCGCAAGCAGGAGTCGTCGAGCAAGAGCGAGATCAGTGAAGGGACCGCTGTTACGGTCACGTTCGATAAGAAGCGTCGCTTCGAGCTCGATGGCGGGGTCAAGGGCAAGGCGAAGAAGCTCGAGTTCGAGATCCACCCCCGTTCACTCGTCGTCTGCGCGCCTGCTCAATAGCCGGGACTACGACACGCGTGGCGCCGCGGTCCAGCGAGTGTGGAAGGACTCGGCGAGGATGCTGCCGTCGGGACCGGTGATCAACCCCTTCTCCAGAGCGATCCCGGATGCGCTGATGTCGACGTGAAAGAGACCGCCGAGCCACTCGTCGGCATCCAGCAACGGCAGGGTGCGATGCAGGTGGATCGTGTAGCTGAGGCTGACTCCGCCGGTCGGCGGGTCGACCCGCGTGAACGAAGCGGGAGGGAACCAGTCCAGCACCATTCCGAGCCATGAGGCGTCGATAGGGCGCCGTTCGCGAGGACGCATGTAACCAGCGACGCGAGCCCGCGGGCCATGGCTGAAGGGCAGGTCCGCAGGATCCAAGACAGCGACGCCGTGCTCGAAGTGGCCGATACCCGGCGGCGGCTCGATGGGAACGCAACGTTCGAACGGTGGGATGTCGATCGCTCCGGTGGCGTCCCAAGAGGTGCCGTCGCTCGAATCGGCAGCAACGACCTGACTGACCAGCACCGGCCTCGATCCGTTCGACAACGTGACGGTGAGGTTGCTGATCGATCGACCGCGCCGAACGACTTCGACATCGACGACCGCTGGTCCGACAGATCCGGGGCGAAGGAAGACGGTGCTGACGGTTCGGATAGGGCGGTCCTCGGCGACGATCTGTGCAGCCTTGATCGCAATGGCCGTGAGGTAGCCGCCGTGCATGCCGATGAGCGACGACCAGGCGTCGTCGAGGCGCGCCGAGAACCGACCGGCGATCTCCGGGTCGCGCACGAGGGCGGTCGTCGAGTCGAAAACGGTGGACGTCTGCACGCTCACGCGTGGGCCTCGGCAAGGACGACGCGATCAGCGACGCGTCGGGGCAGTCGTGACGCCAGCACGGATACGGCGACGCCGCTGAGCACGAGCAGCCACCACACATGGTGAAAGCCGTCGAGAGCGTCGGCCCCGGTGAGGCCGGCGGTGAAGGCAACGGCGGCAGCTACGCCGAGTGTCGCGCCGAGGTTGCGCACTGCCTGGCTGACTGCCGCGCCTGACCCGAAACGGTCGGGGGGCAACCCCTGCACTGCTGCGGACGAGAGTTGCGGCAGGCACAGCGCGACACCCAGACCGCTGAGGATGACCGACGGAAGGTAGTGACCGACGTAGTCCGGCTGCAGCGTGACCCTGTTGACCAGGAGGAGGCCGCTGAGGCCCCACACGAGCCCACCGGGGATCAGCAATCGGCGTTGTCCGACGCGTCCTGCCAACTTGCCGAACAGCGGTGCGGTCGCGGCCACGATCAGCGGGCCGACCGAGATCGCCATGCCGGCTCGCAGGATGGTGTAGTGCCACACGGCGGTGAGGAACAAGACGTTGCCGAGGAACATCGCCGAGAAGCCCACCGCGTAGATCAGCAACGCCGCGTTGGCCCATTTGAAGGATCGCGATTCGAACAGTGTGAGGTCGAGCACAGGGTTCGCCACGTCGCGACTACGCCGCACGAACAGCGCGATGAGCACCACCGCGACGACCTCGCACGCCGTGAAGCGGGTGCTCGTCCAACCCCAGTCGTTCGTCTGAACGATTCCGTAGGCGGCGAGGGCGAGGCCCGCAGTGAGCAGTGCGACGCTGATCCGATCGGGTAGGCGTCCCGGGTTCTTCTCACGCCACTCGGGAAGCACGCGCCGTCCGATGACGAAGCTGGCGATGCCGACCGGGAGGTTGATGTAGAACGCCCACCGCCAACCGAGGTTCTCGATCACGAGCGCACCCAACGTCGGCCCCGCGGCACCGGCCACCGCGCCGACGGCTCCCCAGATGGCAACGGCAACCGGGATCTTGTGGTGCGGGAATGTCTGCAGCACCAGTGCCAGCGAGGCCGGCACCAACGCCGCGGCGGCGACAGCTTGCAGGATGCGTGCGCCGACGAGGAAGATCACGGTCGGTGCGAGACCACAGAGCATCGACGCAATCGTGAACACCACTGCGGCTGTGAGGAAGGTTCGCCGCCGACCCATGCGGTCCGCCAATCGCCCGGCGGGGATCAGGAGAGCTGCGAACACGATGGTGTACGCGTTGAGGATCCAGGACAGCGATGATGGTGCAGTGGAGGCGAAGGTGGCGCTGATCGAAGGGAAGGCCACGAACAAGATGGTCGTGTCGAGGAACACCGCGAACACGGCGAGGCTGGTGCTGGCCAGCACCACCCATGGGTTACGAGGCGTGGTCCCGTTCTTGTTATCCGGGGTCTCCCTCTCTGGATTCTTGGGCTCGGTATTGGTCAGTTGCATCGCGGCACCTCGGTACAGATCGGTATAGAATAGAGAGCGACTAGTTGATTATTTATACTAATCGACTGTACATTGGAGTCAACTCATATGGCAACCAAGAAGTCCGAAATCTCGGAACGCACCTACGGGCAGTACTGCCCGATCGCTGCCGGCCTCGATCTTGTCGGCGACCGGTGGACCTTGCTGCTGTTGCGAGAGCTCTCCATGGGTGACCGTCGGTTCACCGACCTGCGCGCCGCCCTCGTCGGGATCGCTCCAAACCTGTTGACCGAACGCCTCCGTTCACTCCAGGCGATGGGCCTCGTCACCACAGTCGAGCTGCCGCCGCCGGCGGCGCGCAGCGTGTACAGCCTGTCCCAGGAAGGACGCCGCGTCGAGCCTGTCCTGCGGTCGATGGCCCGATTCGGCGTTCGGTACTTGTCGGGCGAATCGAGCGAGCCACTCGATGCAGAACGAATCGTGTTTTCACTGCTCGCGCCGTGGCGACGCAGACCGGAGAAGAAGCTCCGGGCACGGTTGATCACGTCGCGCGGTCATGACACGGCCACGGTCGACCTCGTGCTCGATCTCGATGGCATGCGCGTTGAACAGCCGAACGGCGATCCCGAAGTCACGTTGCGGGTGGCCACCGCCGACCTCGTCAGCGCTCGTCAGACCGGCGACCCACTCGTCGGCCGGCTCACCGGGGACTCCGCATCCCGACGAATCTTTCTCGACCAGTTCGTGCTGCGGATGGCCAAGCCCGTCCGCTGAGCAGCCAGCTGATTCGGCACCCAATCCGCGGTAGCGTTCGGTCAGCGATCGGAGACCATCCATGGGACGCTTCCATTACCACGCCGACGGCACAGGCCACTCGCACGACGACGCCGATCACGATCACGACCATGCCGATCACGAGCACGACCACGAGCAGGCCAACCACGACCACGGCGTCGGTGACCACAGCGGCTACCAGACCGGTGGGCTGCGCGTCGAGGTGCTCGAGAAGATCCTCGGCGAGAACGACCGCACCGCTGAGGCCAATCGAAACGACTTCTACGACGCCAACGTGCATGTCATCAATCTGATGTCGTCACCTGGTGCCGGCAAGACGACGTTGCTCCGCGAGGTGCTGCTGCAGCTTGGTTCGTCGTTG
>JANPGV010000176.1:0-4386 GCA_031424145.1 Ilumatobacteraceae bacterium | reverse complement strand
GTCGACCCGAGACGAATCGTCCCACCACCGGCGCCGGCCTGGTACCTGCCGCGCAGCAGGTTCATCTGCGGCGAGCCGATGAACGCGGCCACGAACGGGTTGTCGGGATGGTCGTACAGGTTCTGCGGCGAGTCGACCTGCATCAACGAGCCCTTCGACATCACTGCCACACGGTCGCCCATCGTCATCGCCTCTAACTGGTCGTGCGTGACGTAGACGGTCGTGACGTTGAGGTCGTGTTGGATCTTGGCGATCTCGGCGCGCATCTGCACACGGAGCTTGGCATCGAGGTTCGACAGTGGCTCGTCCATGAGGAACGCCTGCGGTTGACGAACGATGGCGCGGCCCATGGCAACGCGCTGGCGTTGACCGCCGGACAGTTGTGCTGGACGCCGATCCAAGTTGTCGGTGAGCTCGAGCGTGCGCGCAGCATCGGACACACGTCGTTCGATTTCGTCCTTCGGCATCTTCTGCAACTTCAGCGCAAACGCGATGTTGTCGCGCACGGTCAGGTGCGGGTACAGCGCGTAGGACTGGAACACCATCGCGATGTCACGGTCCTTCGGTTCGAGCGTGTTCACCACACGGTCGCCGATCTTCATCTCGCCGCCACTTATCGACTCGAGCCCGGCGATCATTCGCAGAGCCGTCGACTTGCCGCAGCCGGACGGCCCGACGAGAACCAGGAACTCGCCGTCCTCTATATCGAGCGATAGGCCGTTGACGGCTTGAAAACCGTTGTCGTAGACCTTGTCGATGTCGTTGAGTGTGATCGTTGCCACAGGACCCCCATCCTTCTGAGCTGGCGTTGGCCGGAAGTCTTGCATAGCTCTTTCCCTCCGGCGAACTGCATGCTAGGGTCCCTCGGTGGAAGTTCTCAAGGATTTCCACAATTTTCCACCACGTCTCCCGACGTGATTGTTCCTGAGGGGGAAATTCATGAAGACACGCAGAGGCGCGTACAGCGCACTTTGTATTGCCGGCGTACTACTCGTTGCAGCCTGTGGCAGTGACAGCAAGAGCAGTTCCGACACCGCTGCAGGCGGCACCACCGCACCCGGCGGCACGACTGCTGCAGGCGGCACCACCGCTCCAGCGGCAGGCGGCGCCACCTTGGCCAACGGCATGATCACGTGCGACAAGCACTCCGCCGGGAAAGAAGTCCACATCTTCTCGCCAGTCCGTGACGGCGAGACGGACAAGCCCGCCACTCGCCTGCGCGACGGATACAAGGCGCTCGAGGATTGCACTGGTGTAAAGGTCGTCTACGACGGCACGGACCAGTTCGAGACCGAAATCAAGGTTCGTGTCGATGGTGGCAACCCGCCCGACGTGATCGACTTCCCGCAGCCCGGTGGCTTTCTCGACCTCATCAAGAAGGGTCAGTTGAAGCCCTTCCCGGATGCCCTCGCCAAGAGCGTCGCTGCCGACAACGTCGCCGGCTGGCCGGAACTGGCCACGGTCGATGGCAAGGTTTACGGCATTCCCGCACGGGCCAACGTGAAGTCGCTGGTGTGGTACAGCCCGAAGGCGTTCGCCGACAAGGGGTACAAGATCCCGACCACCCTCGAGGAACTGACCACTCTGTCGGACCAGATCGTCAAGGACGGCGGCACCCCGTGGTGCGTCGGCATCGAGTCCGGTGTCGCCACTGGTTGGCCGATCACCGACTGGTTCGAAGACTTCATGATGCGCATCAACGGCCCCGACGTGTATGACCAGTGGGTCCAGCACAAGATCCCGTTCAACGACCCCAAGGTGAAAGCTGTAGCCGACGCCGTCGGCGCTATCGTCAAGAATCCGGCCTACATCGGTGGCGACAACGCGGTCAAGGCTGAGGCCACCACGAAGTTCCAGGAGGGCGGCTTCCCCATTCTCCAAGGCAACTGCTACATGCACAAACAGGCCAGCTTCTACTCGACCATCTGGCCGAAGGGCACGACGATCGGACCTGATGGCCAAGTCGACACGTTCTACCTCCCGGTCAAGGCCGGCGATCCGAAGTACATGTTGGGTGGTGGCGACCTGATCGCCGCTGGCACCGACAAGCCCGAGACGTTCGACGTCTTGGCCTTTACGGGCTCGAGCGAGTACGCAACAGCGCTCGCCGCCGCCGGCGACAACACCCTTTCGCCTCGCAAGGACTTCGACACCACGCTGTTCACCGACCCGGTGCAAAAGGCCTTCGCTGACATGCTGAAGACCTCCGACGTATTCCGATTCGATGGTGCCGACATGATGCCGGCCGCGATCGGCTCGGGATCGTTCTGGAAAGAAGCGACCGCTTGGATTGCCGGTGGAAGCACCGACGACATGCTCAACAACATCGAAGCCTCTTGGAAAGCGTTGCCAACGGGCTGACGTTCGAGGAGCAACGAAAAAGTACGTAATATCGGTTGCCTGCGGATCCCTCGGGATCTGCAGGCAACCGTGTCTTGGGGAAGACGATCAACGAAGACGTCGGCGAATTCAGTACGACATGAATTGGGGGTAGGTGCTCATGCGGGACCTGTTCAATACGCTTGTAACAGTCGTCATCGGGTTGGGGGTGCTCGTTGTGGCCCTGCTGGTGTTCTACGCGGTAGCGTCGGTCCTTCCAGGCCGATGGAAAGAGCGCGGCAAGGTCACCGTCTTCTTGCTGCCGGCACTGTTCGTCACCTTCATCGGCTTGCTGATCCCCGCATGTCGAACGATCTACAAGAGCTTCTTCGTCGACAAGCAGGTCCCCCAGTTCAAGTGGTTTGCGAACTACGGCGAGATCTTCTCCCGCAAGGACACGCGACTGACCGTCATCAACAACCTCACATGGGTCGTCGTCGGCACCGTCGCCACGACCGTGCTGTCGTTGGCAATTGCCCGATTCGCCGATGGGATGAAGGGCGAGAAGGTCGCCAAGTCGCTCGTGTTCATCCCGGCGGCCATCTCGTTGGCCGGCGCCGGCATCATCTGGCGTTTCGTGTACGCCAGCCCGCCGTTCAAGGTCGGCCTGCTCAACCAGGTGACCAAGTCGATTCCCGGTCTGCCGGCCAGCCTTGGCGGCAACGGTGATCAGCTGTGGCTGCTGGAGCGTGGCTTCGGGCCGATCCACCCTCCCGAGACGGCCCCAGGATTCAACACCTTCCTGTTGATCATCGTGTTCATCTGGGCCTCGGCGGGCATCTCCACTGTCATCTTGTCGGCCGCCATCAAAGGCGTGCCCGACTCCCTGATCGAGGCGGCCAAAGTCGATGGAGCCACCAACAGACAGGTGTTCTACAAGGTGACCCTTCCCTACATCAGGGCCACGATCGTCACGGTGGCCACCCTTACCACGATCGCCGCTCTCAAGGCATACGACGTCGTGGCAGCGATGACGGGCGGCAACTTCGGAACCGACACACTGGCCAACGCCTTCTACAACACCATCTTCCTGCAGAACCGTGAAGGTCTCGGGTCGTCGATGGCGGTGCTGATATTCATCTTGGTCATTCCAGTCGTCATTATCAATCGTCGCTCGCAGCGACGTGCAGAGGAGTTGATGGGCGCATGAGCGTTGTCGAACTGACCCCCACTGGTGACATCACCACGAATCCGCCGCCTCCGGCATTCGAGGAGCCGATCGGGCGATCGGCTAGCGCCGCGCTCTCGAGCAAGACAGGCCGCAAGCTGGTCTATGTGCTGGTGTTTCTGTGGACGATCCCCACCTTCGGCGTGTTCGTGTCGTCGTTCCGATCCGAGGTCGCAGTCAAGACCACCGGTTGGTGGACGTTCCTGTGGAATCCGCACTTCACCTTGGACAACTACAAGAGCGTGCTGGGAAGCAGCAGTGGCGGCGACAACCTCTCGCACTTCTTCCTCAACTCCATTCGCATCACGGTCCCGGCGACGATCATCTCGGTCGGCATCGCTTTGCTGGCCGCCTACGCATTCTCGTGGATGGAGTTCAAGGGCCGCGACTGGCTGTTCGTTGCAGTCATCGCCATGCTCGTGGTGCCGCTACAGATGTCGCTGGTGACGCTCAGCCGGCTCTTCAACGGCGGGGCACACATCGGCACGTTCACCATCTTCCCCGACCTCAACTTGAACAACTCCGTGGTGCCGATCTGGATCGCTCACACGTGCTTCGGCATGCCATTCTGCATCTTCATCCTGAAGAACTTCGTCTCCTCTCTGCCGCGCGAGATCATCGAGGCGGCGCGCGTCGATGGCGCCAGCCACCTCGACATCTTCCGCAAGCTGATCGTGCCACTGTCCGTTCCCGCGATCGCGTCGCTGTGCATCTTCCAGTTCGTCTACATCTGGAACGACCTGCTCATCGGTCGCATCTTCTGCGGCTCGCGTAACCTGCCGCTGATCGCCAATCTGGTCGAGGTGTCGGGCTCGCGTGGCCAATCGTGGCACTTACTC
>JANPGV010000175.1:0-2822 GCA_031424145.1 Ilumatobacteraceae bacterium | reverse complement strand
GCACGACGCGCACAGCTCCTCGGACTGCCATGGCACAACGTGCACTTCGACACGAACCGCGTGTCGTTCTGCGCCGGCTGGGTCGAAGGCCCCGACGGACCGGTGCTCACCACGACGAAGACCAAACGCAGCCACGTGGTCGACCTCGACCCAGACTCGTTCGCCGTTCTCGCCAAGTACGCCGAGACAGCGATGACCGCGCCCGACGGGTTCGTGTTCAGTGACGACGGCGGGACCGCCGCGTGGAAGCCGAACAGGGTGACCAAGGCGTTCCTCCGCCACCGTCGCGCTGCCAGGCTCCGCTCGTTCCGACTGCACGATCTCCGACACTTCATGGCCACCGAGATGCTCGACGCCGGCGTCCCGATCGTGGTCGTTTCCCGCCGGCTCGATCACCAACGCGTCTCGACCACACTCGACAAGTACGCCCACGCAGTACCCGGCGGCGACGCCCGCGCCTCGGCGACGCTGCATGCCAAGCTCGCTCGACCGCGACCCGGGGACAGTTCGGCGACCGCCTCCTAACAACACTTCCGGGACAGGCCATCGGTGCGGCTGCAACTGCCAGAGAGCGAGCTCGGATCGTGCTGGTCGGGCATGGCCAACGTGGGCAGCAAGCCCGAGTCCGCCTGTCGGCATCGCGCGCGGCTGAAGCGACGCCGGAAGGTCGCTACCGGACGACTACCGCTCGACGTAGACCGTGAGAGGCGGGACGACCCCATGCCTCTCCATCGCCCCGAGCAGTTCCGGGGGTGGCGAGGCGATGGCGGCCAGCATCGCCTCGACCTCATCGGTCTCGGCGGAGACGGCGACTCTGTTGCTCCCATCGTGCGCCACGTGGTCGACGACGTGGCGACCGCCCATGCCACTGACGGCGTCAGCGCGCTCGGACTTGAACTTCAGCCAGGTGTCTACATCAGCAACATCGTGGGTGATGACGATCTTGGGCATACGGCCTCCTCTGGGGACCGTCGTTGCGTGGCGGCCCACCACGTTTCTAGCAGCATTCACCTGGTGACGCGGCCGTCGTGGAGTTCGGTACGACCCGATCTGTACCCAGGTTCAGGCGCGGATCGCGTAGCTGGCCGGCCCGGCAGATGGGCGCTGTGGACGCGCGACGCGTGCCGAGATCGCCGACCAGTAGATGCCGGGCGACCCACACGATGCCCTGACGCAGCGATCCGAGCCGTGGGTTACGATCTGCACCTGGGGCCAGAACAAGGGGGGCGACTGTGGACCACGCCATGACGATGCGGAGCACCTACGAGCGGATCAGCGCCGGAGACATCGCCGGGTTCGGCGAGTTGGTCGCGGACGACTACATCGAGCACCAGGGCGGGCCGGGTCTGCCTCCCACCAAGGAGGGGACGCTCGAGTTCTTTCGGATCCTGCTGGCAGCGTTTCCCGACATGCGGATGGACGTCGAGGATCTGATCGCCAGCGAGGACAAGACCGTTGCGCGAGTCAAGGTCACAGCAACGCACCAAGGCGAGTTCATGGGCGTGCCGCCGACGGATGCGCGCGTCGAGATACAGCTGATCGACATCATGAGGTTCGACGACGCGGGCCTCGTCTGCGAGCACTGGGGCGTCGCGGACATGCTGTCGCTCATGCAGCAACTCGGCGTCGTGCCTGCCGGCCCTGCCGCATAGTCGCTCACCTGCTCGGAAACCACCCTCCAGATGGCTGTGGGCAGAGTCGTTCGACTGACAGGAGCGGGTGCGGACGAGCATCGCGCAGCATGCAGCAAGCCGCAGCAACGGGCGCATATGCACCACTGCTCGATCTGCTGGCTGCTCCGACCCGGGCCACGGTCATCAGCCGCCTCCCGTAGCCGAACTCGGCGTCGCAACAGATCCAATCCAGAGCGACGCCCTGGCACTGCCTCCTACCGCCGGCTTGATGACGCATCTTCTTGGGTCGCGGCCGTCACGGTCAGCGTCCGGCGAGATGATCGCGCAAACGTGCGCAGATGCTGAGATACACGTGCGGTGTTCTGCGCTCCCGATCGTGCTTGCGGCGAGCGCTCCATCAGGGCAATATTCGCTCCGTGTCAGCCGAGCGAAACAAGTCGCGAGTCCTGGATCTGATCGAGCGCGTGATGAACGGGCACGATGCGAACGCGCTAGCGGAGTTCACGTCGAACCCTGCGGTGATCGGTGCAGGCCGGGGCGTCGTGCAAGCCTTCCCCGATCTTCAAGCGCAGGTGCAGTGGATCGTCGCCGATGACGACATGGTGGTGGTGTTCTACAGCATGCGGGGCACGCAGCGGGGACCGTGGTTGTTCGTCCAAGAGCCAACTCGCAATGTCGTCGAAACCGCGTTTCTGCTGGCGTTCAAGTTCGATGACGACGGACAGATCATCGATCAATGGCTGGGGTCGAACTTCGTCGAGATGCTTGTGCAGTTGGGCTGGGGCTTTGCCCCGATCGGCCAAACCGCCGCGCTCCCGCACTGAGCCCGAGTCGCACCTCGACCGACCTCCGAACCGCCTTTCCGCGCCATTGCGCAGAGACGCGAACCCGATCGAACGCGCGCTCCGATCACGGGACAATGGTCAACGGTGGCTCCTCAACGCAGCTGAGGTCAACACGCGGTTATTCCGGTGACCGGCTATTGACGAACGCTCGACATAGCTCGAAATTTGCCGATCCAGAAACCGATTTCCGCTCACGATCACGTCTCACTCAGTGTGTCCCATACCATTCAGTTCATCGACGGCCGAGGGCGCCCCGAAACGCCGGCTGAGGGAGCGTGCGAACAGCCGATCTTTGCCGCCGGGTCCGTTCACGGCGAGAGCTGAAAGGCGTCATTGGGCAGTC
>JANPGV010000174.1:0-10154 GCA_031424145.1 Ilumatobacteraceae bacterium | reverse complement strand
GACCCGGTCGTGCGCGGCCGGGCCGAGCACGTGATCAGTGAGAACCAGCGTGTCCGCGACTTCGCCGACGCCCTCAACGCGGCGGATCTTCGCAGCGCCGGGGCGTTGATGGTTGCGAGCCATGAGAGCCTTCGCGATCTGTACGAGACGTCGACACCGGTGATGGACGCTGCTGTCGAAGCCTTGAACTCGCAGGACGGCGTGTACGGCGCACGGATGACCGGGGGTGGCTTCGGCGGCTGTGTGGTCGCGCTTGTCGAACCAGGTGCTCTGGCCGACGGTTGGGTCGTGAAGGCGGTGAACGGTGCCCACCACGTCGAGTAGCACGACCGAGATGAAACGATGACCGCGGCACGCGTCCTCGCCACTGGCCTGCACTTCGGTGAGGGGCCGCGCTGGCACGACGACGCGCTGTGGTTCAGTGATTTCTTCGATCATGCGGTGAAGACCGTCGACCTCGATGGTCGGCTACAGGTGAAGATCAGCATCGCCGACAGGCCGGGCGGGCTCGGCTGGCTGCCCGATGGACGGCTGTTGATCGTGTCGATGACGGAGCGTGCGCTGTTGCGCGTGGACGGGCATCAAGTCGTGTTGCACGCGGACCTGTCGAAGATCGCAACATTCCATTGCAACGACATGGTGGTCGACGCAGTTGGCAGGGCATACGTCGGCAACTTCGGTTTCGACCTCGACACCGCCGAGATCAACGGAACCCTGGAACAGGTCCTGGCCGATCACAGCGGGGCGACGCTTGCTCGGGTCGATCCGGACGGCACGGTACACGCTGCTGCCGACGGCCTCATGTTTCCCAACGGCACTGTGATCACCCCCGATGGGCGAACGATGATCATCGCCGAGAGCTTCGGCCGTCGTCTCACCGCATTCGACATCGCCCGGGACGGAATCCTCTCGAATCGCCGCGTGTGGGCAGACCTTGGCAGGCGGATCCCGGACGGGATCTGCCTGGATTCCGATGGCGCCGTGTGGGTGGCAAACCCAGTGACGCCGGAGTGCCTCCGGGTTGCCGAAGGCGGCGAGATCCTCGACATCATCGAGACCGACAATCGTTGCTTTGCGTGCATGCTCGGCGGCCCAGATCGCCGATCACTGTTCATGCTGACGTCGAAGTACTCGCTGGCGATCGAAGCCTCGGCACGGCGGACGGGCAATGTCCTGGTGGCAGAGGTGGGTAGCCCGGGCGCAGGCCTTCCCTAGGTTTACTGGCCCAAGGGTCTACTGGCCCGAGGGTTTACTGGCACGGTCTACTGGCTCAACAACCTGCTTTTTTGGATGTCGAACTCTTCCTGGGTCAGCGTGCCGCGTTGCAACATGCCCTCGAGGCGCTGCAGCTGCTCCGTGACATCGCCCACCGGAGCCGGTGCGTTGACATATCCGGCCCGCCGCTGGAAATGACCCTCCATCTGGGCGTGGATCAAGTTCTGCACCTGCGCTGGGCGCCGAATGTCGGTGAACCGTTGTTGGCCGTCCTCACCGCCGGACTCGATCAAAAGATCCCCCGCCCCCAGGACCCGTTCGAAGACGGTCTGGTGGAAGTTGACGTTGTTGACACGTTCCAACGGTATTTCGATGCCGCTCTTGCCGACGACGCCCTGACGAAAGATCAGCCGGTTCGACGTGATGACGAAGTTCGTCGTCAACCACTTCATATAGCGAATGACCAGCCAGATCGCCGTCACGATGAGCAGGATCAGGGCCAGCGTGCCGAACACCCGTCTCCCGGTGGTGCCCGTGTCGGTCTTGGCCAACACGATGATCCCGAACACGATGCTGGCCAGAAGTGACCAGGCAGGCTCGGAAAAGTACCACCAGTGAGGATGCATATCGAGAGCGATGGTCTCATTGGCGTTCAGATTCTTCTTCGGGAACGGCATGGGCGCGACTGTAGTGAATGCGCGTCTGGGTGCCGCGACACAGGTTTGCCGCCCGGCCGTATCGTGTCGACCATGACCGTCGACCGTCTGCTGGTAGGGCTCGATGCCGACCAACGGCACGCCGTGCAGAGCGATGCTGCTCCTCTGGCAATCGTCGCCTCGGCGGGGTCGGGCAAGACCATGGTGCTGACACGGCGGATCGCGTACCGGATCGAGAGCGGCGCCGCCGAGCCACGTCACGTTGTCGCCTTGACGTTCACGCGCGACGCGGCCGGGGAGCTGAGGCGCCGGCTGCGCCGCCTCGACATCAACGAGTCGATAGAGGCGGGCACGTTCCACAGCGTGGCAATGCGTCTATTGCGCGACCTGGCCCTGACGCGCAACGAGTCGATGCCAGCACTCGCACCCGACCGGCAGCGGCTTGTCCGCGAGTGCCTGAAAGAGCTCCGGCTCGAGGTCGATGCCTATCCGGCGATGGCTGACATCGACTGGGCCCGAGCGAGGCGCGTCGAGCCCAGCGACTACGAGCGGCAATCACGCGCGGCCCGTCGACGTGGGGCCGTGCCGCCTTCACGGTTCGCGGACCTTGCAGCTGCGTATGAACGCCTCAAACGGCGGCGCGGGGTCGTCGACTTCGATGACCTCCTCGATCTGAACCTGCGCGCCATCGAGAGCGACGCGGCGTTCCGTTCGTTGGTGCATTGGCGGTTCCGTCACTTCTTCGTCGACGAGGCCCAGGACCTCAACCCCCTGCAACACGCGCTGCTCGAGGCGTGGCGCGGAGGTCGGCCCGACATCTGTCTGGTGGGCGACCCACGTCAGGCCATCTATGGCTGGAACGGATCCGATCACACGACGATGACCGAGGTCGAACGGATCTACCCGGGCGTCACGGTCATCTCGCTGGCGACGAACTACCGCTGCTCGCCACAGGTCGTCAGCGCCGGCGCTGCGGCCCTCAGTGCTAGCGGGCAGCGCGACGACACCGCCAGCAACAGGGCAGACGGTGCCGCGCTTCGCATCGAGACGTATCCGACCGCGTATGCCGAAGCTACGGCGATCGCCACCCTCGTGCGAGCCAGGCTGCACCAGCACAGTCCGGCGGGCATCGCCGTGCTCGCTCGAACCAACGACCAACTCATACCGATCGAGGACGCCCTGACGGCCGCAGGAATCGTCTCGCAACGCGCGGTCGGTCGGTCGCCGTTGGAGGTCGCGCTCAGCGATGCGTACCGCACGACCAGCCGCGAGGCCTTGGCACTGTGGGCCGACGAGCAGTTCACTCACCACGATCCGATTCGTCGACGTGTCGCCGAGGAGGTCGATCGGTTCCTCATCTCGCAGGAGGCGGGCGGGTTCCGCAGCTGGGTCGATGCGCGCGCACCGTTCGACGACCTCGACACCGAGGCCGACGACGGTGCCGTGTCACTGTTGACGTTTCACGGTGCGAAGGGCCGTGAGTGGCCGGTCGTCGTGATCGCCGGCGCAGAGGATGGCTTGATCCCCCACAGTTCGGCGCTCTCACCCGCACAGCAATCGGAAGAAGCACGCCTGCTGTACGTGGCGATCACCCGAGCCATCGATCATCTGGTCATCACGCGCGCCGAGTCGCGTCGTGGATCGCCGACTCGGCCGAGCCCATGGTTGGAAGCCGTCGCGTCGACGATCGCCGACGACCGGCCGGTCCCACCACCGACTCGGCTGACCCGTGCGGCCGTGCCGGATCCCCTCACCGAGCTGAGGACGTGGCGAAGCCAGATCGCCCGGGGGGCCAGAGTGGACGAGCTCGCGATCTGCAGCGACATCGTGTTGCGAACCTTGCTGGAAAGGCCCCCGTCGAACATCGACGAGCTTGCCGAACGACTCGGTCTCACGCCATTGGCAGCAGCCAAGCTGCGACCACTTCCGGCCGCGGTCAATCGAGCTCGATGATCACCGGAGCGTGATCCGAGGGCATCTGCCCCTTGCGGGCGTTGCGGTCGATGATGCTCCACCGGCATCGCTCGGCAACTGACTTGGTGCCGAGCACGAGATCGATCCGCAGGCCGCGGCCCTGATGGAAGTCACCCGCTCGATAGTCCCACCACGAGTACAGCTTGTCTTCGGAGTGGTGCTGACGGAACAGGTCGACCATCCCCCAGTCGTGCAGTTCGGTGAGGAGTGCACGCTCGGGCGGGCTGGTGTGCGTCGCCCCGACGAACTTGGCGGGGTCGTACACGTCGATGTCGGCTGGGGCAATGTTGAAGTCGCCGGCGATGATCACATCGTCCTTCGGCGTACTGAGCGTCTCGACGTGGTCTCGCAACTGCGCCAGCCATCGCAGCTTGTACTGGTAGTGCGCGTCGTCAAGCGAGCGACCGTTCGGCACGTACACACTGGAGATTCGGATGCCCGCGCACACAGCTGTGACGATCCGAGCGTCGGGATCGGGCTCGCCGTCGGCGAAGTTCATGGCAATCTCGTCGAGGCCCACCTTCGACAGGATCGCGACACCGTTCCATTGACCCTGGCCGTGATGCGCCGTCTCATAACCCATGCCTATGAACGTCAGCGCTGGGAAAGCCTCGTCGCTGAGCTTTGTCTCCTGCATGCACAGCACGTCGGGCTGCATGTCGGCCAGCCATTCCTCGACGCGGCCGAGCCGAGCCTTCAACGAGTTGACGTTCCAGGTGGCGATTCGCACGGCAGCGACCGTAGCCAACTAGGCGGACTTGGCGCGGCGTCGAGTCGTCTTGGCGGGCATCTCCGGCGGAGCCGGGGGCAGGTCCGGCTCAGACGCCTTACTCGCTCCACGCCTTTTGGCCGGCACGACGACGGCCGGTTCCGCTACGGACTTCTTTTCGGGTGCTGCCTTCTTGGCTCGCGGTTTTGGCAAAGCCTTAGCGGGGGCGGCGGCTGCAGCGGCAGCCTTCTTCGTCGCACGCTTTCGTGGCGCGGCGGGAGCTTGGGGCGGTTCGCCGGCAGACGCAGCTTCCAGCAGCGCGGCCTCGATGATCGCCGGTTGGACGGCGATCGCCTTCTTGGCGCGGCGTTTTGGTTTGGCCTCGACCGGGACGTCGGCGGGCGGGAGCTTGACCGTAGTCATTGTCGGTATTGCCAGGTCGATGCTGCGGCGGGAAGGAGCAAAGCTCTCGACAACCAGCGTGATCGATTCGCCGATCTTCATGAACTCACGCGCACTTCGCGGCGGCGGGTCCGACATCAGGCTCAACGGCACGTACCCCTTGACGTCGCCGATGCGAACGTAGGCGCCATGCGACGAGTAGTTCTCGACGATCGCGTTGACGCTGCTGCCGGGTTTGTGGTGCTCGACGAACGTGAGGAACGCCAGTAGATCGTTGGTGCCGGTGCTCCGCGGGGTGGGCTCAGCGCGTGGGTCGCTGCTCTTGGCGTCGTCCGTCTGCTTGGCATCACTCGCTCGGTCGGCGGTTGCGGCGGCGACCGATGCCTGCTTCGCTCCGTCGCGACCCCGCGTCGCCTTGGGCGCGGTTGCGCCCGGCGGCGGTGCGGCCGGGATCGGCATCGGTTGGCTGGCTTCGGGGCTTGCCTTGGCCACCTTCGGGACTCGCCCGCGCTTGGCCTCGTTGACCGATTTGCGACTCGTGGGCCCACGAACCGGCAGGCGATTGACAAACACCCAGCCGATGTGCGGGACAGGCTTGCCGCCCACCAACCGTCCCTCGTCGAACAGCCACGCGTGCGTGCCGTGGAACTCCTGATAGCTGTCGTTCGACAGGATCGTTGCGTTCACCTTGTTGGCGATGCTGAGCACGAAGGCATCGCCGCGGCCAATGGCACCAGCCGGTGGCGCAACGATCTCGTTGTTGTTGACTGCGGCATCGAAGTCGGCCACCTCCTTCTGATCAATCCTGTGACCGAACGTGGCATCTACCACGACCGTGATCAGCGCATCGGGATTCTCGGCCATGTAGGCCAGCACCGCCTCGTTGAGTTGTTTGAGGCTTGGTGCGGCTCGACCCTCTGTAGCGAGATTCGAACCGTCGACGACGACGTGACGTGGCATAACTCCGTCAGTCAATCAGACAGAATCGTTGCTGCCTACGATGCTGGCGATGAAGAAGGCGGTGCTCTGGGACTTCGGTGGCGTCATCCTGTCCAGCCCGTTCGAGGCATTTCGCCGCTACGAGAGCGAGCACGGCCTGCCGATCGACTTCATCCGGGGCGTCAACGCGACCAATCCCCATTCCAACGCGTGGGCGTTGATGGAGCGCAGCGAGATCTCCACAAAGCAGTTCGACGATCTCTTCGCGAAGGAGGCTGCCGCGCTCGGACATCACGTACGCGGTGCCGACGTTCTCTCTTTGCTCGCCGGCGAAATCCGTTCCGAGATGGTCGACATGCTCGACCGCGTCAAGGACGCGGGTGTGTTGGTCGCCTGTCTCACCAATAACGTCGATTCTGGCAATGTCGATTCTGGCAACATCGATACAGGGGCCGGCAACGTCGACGGTCGTGACCGCGCCGCGCGGATCGCGGAGATCATGGCCCGGTTCGACCTGATCGTCGAGAGCAGCAAGATCGGTGTTCGCAAGCCGGAGCCGCGGTTCTACGAGATCGCCTGCGAGCTGTTGGGGGTGCAGCCTGAGGAGTGCATCTTCCTCGACGATCTCGGCATCAACCTCAAACCTGCGGCAGCGATGGGCATGACAACGATCAAGGTCACTAGTGCAGCGCAGGCGATCACCGACCTCGGCAATGCCCTGGGTCTGAAGTGAGATGACGACCGATCGCGAGTCGACCAACCGGCTGATACTGGGAATATTCAGTCGCACCTTCACCGAGATCGTCGGGCGAGACGCCGAGCCGCTATCGCACACGGGGTCAACTCGACAACGTTCCGAGGCTTCGTCAAAGCATGGATCAGACCGAGCAGGTTCCGAGAAGCGCCGTGAACGAGGTTTCCGTACGATCGACTGCATGTACAACGCAATCTCACGCTCCCAAATCTTCGTTCTCGACCAGGACGAAGCCCTCAACTTCTACGTCAATGTGCTCGGTCTCGAGGTCGTCGCTGATGTCGACCTCGGGTTCATGCGATGGCTCACGGTCAGGCCTGACGCCGGCCGTCGCGCACGGTCCGGTGGTGTGCGGATCCGGCATGCAACGATCGGACAATGAACTCACCCGCTGACGCTGCGAGGACGATCGATGCCGACCATGATCGAGCGTGGCTACCCGCTCCATCGCAGCGGCGGGAGGCTGTGATTCGTGAGGCCTTCGCAAAGCTGACTGCTGCAGAGACTGCGGACCTCGTCGAAACCTTGATCGAACGGAACCGCCAGATCCATGAGGTCGAATGCATCAACCTCAACCCCGCCACCAATGTCATGAACCCGCGAGCCGAGGCGGCCCTGTCGGCCGGCCTCGGCTCGAGACCGTCACTCGGGTACGCGGGCGCGAAGTACGAGATGGGACTGGAGGCGATCGAAGAGATCGAAGTGATCGCCGCTGATCTTGCTTGCCGCGTGTTCGGCGCGCGGTACGCCGAGATCCGTGTCGGTTCCGGCGCACTGGCCAACCTGTACGCATTCATGGCAACGTGCCAACCCGGTGACTCGATCGTCGTTCCGCCGGCGACCGTCGGCGGTCACATCACCCATCGACCTAGCGGCGCGGCTGGCCTGTATGGCCTCGACATCCACGAATGCCCCATCGACGCTCGCCGCTTCACGATCGACCTCGATGGTCTCGCCGAACTGGCCGCTCGCGTGCACCCGAAACTGATCACGATGGGCGCCAGCCTCAACCTGCTCCCCCATCCGGTGGCTGAGGTACGCGAGATTGCCGACAACGTGGGCGCCGCGGTGTTGTTCGATGCTGCCCACGCGTGCGGCATGTTCGCCGGCAAGGTGTGGCCGAGCCCGCTCGACCTCGGCGCCGATCTGATGACGATGAGCACGTACAAGAGCCTGGGTGGGCCCGCGGGCGGATTGCTGCTGACGAATCGCTCGGATCTCGCGCAGCGCATCGACGCGATCGCATACCCCGGACTGACCGCCAACTTCGATGCGGGAAAGTCAGCGTCGCTGGCCATCACCTTGCTCGATTGGCTGGACGGTGGGCACGAGTACGCGACCGCGATGACGTCGACGGCGGCGGCGTTGGCAGACTCGCTCGCCGCGGCCGAAATGCCCGTGTTCTCGACCGAGCATGGTTACACCACATCGCATCAGTTCGCTGTCGATGCATCGCAGTGGGGCGGCGGCCACCAGGCCGCGCTGATGCTGCGCGAAGCCAACATCTTGTCGTGCGCGATCGGCCTGCCAGGCGGCGACGAGTGGTCCGGTCTGCGCCTCGGTACACCTGAGATCGTTCGATGGGGCATGACGGTCACCGACATGCCCGAGCTCGCCGCTCTGATCGTCGAAGGACTGCACGGCGACCCGCGCGCGATTGCGCCCAAGACCACCGCGTTCCGCTCGCGTTTCACGACCCTTCATCACATTCACCAGTAGGTGACCGAGTGTTTGCGGCCCGCACTATCGTGCTGACCTCTGGCACGTAGGGGGTGGTCATGACAGTGACGTTTGGTCTGTGGTCCTTACCCGGGGACGCGTATGACGCCACGAGCGGCGCGACGTTCATCGATGCGTATGCCCGATCCGTCGATCTGCTCGGACCGGAGTTCACGACACTGTGGGCGAGTGATCACCTTCAGTTCGGTGAAGCACCAGTGTTCGAGTGTTGGACGCGCTTGTGCTACTTGGCGGCGCGTTTCGACAGGTTCAATGTGGGATCGCTCGTGATTGGGCAGGGGTATCGGAACCCTGCACTGCTGGCCAAGATGGCGGCCACCCTGCAATTCCTGACGGACGGACGTCTGGTACTCGGTGTCGGTGCCGGATGGAAGGAGGACGAGTACCACTCGTACGGATACGACTATCCCTCGAGAAAGGACCGAGTCGAACAGCTCGAGGAAGTGCTCACCATCATGCACCTGCTGTGGCTGGGCGGGCCCGCCACATTCCATGGCAAGCACTACTCGATCAGCGATGCGTATTGCCGGCCGGTGCCCGCGACGCCCATCCCGATCATGATCGGAAGCGCCGGCAAGCGAGTCGTCCGTCTCGCCGCGGAGCACGCCGATGGGTGGAACTCCGATGCAAACGTCGACGTCTTCGACCCGCCTCATGCTCACTTTGTCGCCCGACTGAAGGAGCTCGGGCGCTCGGCCGACGACTTGACCATCAGCGTCAGCGCGCAGGTGAACTTTCCCGAAGACGTGGACAGCTTCGTGGGCCTCGAGCCAACTGACTACCCCGAGTACGACTTCGATCAGGTGATCCACGGACCGACATCGGAAGATGCCATTGCCAGCCTTCGCCCGTTCGTGGAGGCGGGTGTCACCCACTTTCAAATTGCACCGGAGGACCTACGAACGCTGCGGTTGTTTGCCACCGAGGTTGCACCTGTCCTCGCGAGCGGGAAGTGATCGATGGCCGACGAGGGTCTGTCGTTCTCGACGACTCCGGGACTGCGTAACACCCCTTTGTCATAGTGGGTGGATGAAGGTCAGCGAGGTCCAAGAGCTGGTGGGGCGGGTGGCGGCGGTCGATGCTGGCTGTGCTGATTGGGTGGTGTTGCAGGCGGCGGTTGGCGAGTTGCGCCGGTTGAGATCGTGGGTCGACGGGCGCGAGGTGTTGTTGGCCCGGTTGGTCGCTGAGGTGTCGTCGTTCCCGGAGAAGTCGCTGGCCGAGGCCGGCCGGACCAGTTTGCGCGATGGTGAGCGACTCTTGCATCGCGCCGAGACAACCGCGCAGATCCCCTCACTGGCGACATCGCTCGAAGCCGGGCGGGTGTCGGGCGGGCATGTCGATGTGTTGACACGCGTGATGGCCCAGTTGCAACCGGTGACACGCCAGGAGTTGATCGATCTCGCCCCGTCACTGGTGCTGGTTGCCGAGCATGTCACCGCGGATGAGTTCGCTCGCACGGTGCGCGCCGAAGCGCGACGGCTGGAGCGTGACGGTGACGGGTTGGACAGGTTGGAGCGGCAACGGCGCGCGGTGCGGTTCCAGTCGTGGGTCGATCGCGAGTCGGGGATGGGTCGCTGGTCAGCGACCTGGGACCCGGAAACGATGGTCCGCTTGGAGAACCGTCTCGACGCCACCGTCGAAGCCCTGTTCCACGACACCCAGCCGGTGAACTGTCCGACCGATCTGTTGGAGAAACAATCGTTCCTACGTGCTCACGCCCTGCTCGGGCTGCTCGACGGCAACGGGGCGCGCCTGGGCAGACCGG
>JANPGV010000173.1:0-6770 GCA_031424145.1 Ilumatobacteraceae bacterium | reverse complement strand
TACGAGATCCAGGTCGACAACACCTCGACGATCTCGGCGCCGTTCGTTGCCAACCAGATCCTCAACGTGTCGCAGGCTTCTATCGGTGGTCTCCCTGCCCAGCAACTGTGGTGGCGAGTGCGGGCTCGAAACGCGTCCGGCGTCTTCGGCCCGTTCTCGTCCACATTCCTGTTCACGCCTGCCTCTGGTACGACCACGCCGACTTTGTCGACGGTGGCCCTCTCGCCGACCAGCGTCGTTGGCGGCGCAACCTCGACGGGAACGGTCACCCTCACGGCGCCCGCGCCGACCGGAGGGGCAGTGGTGACGTTGAGCAGCTCCAACGCGGCAGCCACGGTGCCGGCGAGCGCGTCCATTTCGGCCGGGGCGACCAGCGCGACATTCGCGGTGACGACCTCGGCGATCACGACATCCACCTCCGCGATCGTGACGGCGACATATAGCGGCGTGAGCCAAACGGCAACGCTCACCGTCAACCCAGCATCGAGCGGCGCGCTGCCCGCCCCATCACAAGTCAGCCCCGCCGCCGATGCCCGCTTCAACTCCGGCCAGACGATCGTCTTCGACTGGTCCGACGTGTCCGGCGCCACGACCTACACCATCCAGATCGACGACCAAGACACCTTCTCATCGCCGACGGTCGACCAGACAGTCTCGGCCTCGACGTACTCGACGAGCACGCTCCCGGTCACGCGCATGTGGTGGAGGGTGCGCGCTGTCGACGCGTCCGGCGCGCCGGGTGCGTGGTCGTCCGGTCGCAGGTTCGAGGTCAGGTAGCCCCGCGGACGGTTAGCCGGGGTGCTTGGTCATGTACTGAGTGAAGAGGACGGCCATCTTCTGGGCCGTTGCATTCGCCTTCGCCGAGTCGCCCGACTTGATCTGTTCTTGCAGCGGATCGAGCTGATCCTCGATGGAGAGGTAGAGATCCTGGTCGGTGGCCTTGACGGTTCCCTCGAAGCTGGCCCACTCGTTCTCGATCGCGGCGACCTTCGCACCGACGTCGGCCGTGCCGATTGCCGCGATCGCGGCGGCAATGGTTGCCGGCAGCTTCTGCAAACCCGCTGCTACCGTTGCCGCGTCAACCTTGACGTTCTCCGGGGCGAGCGTTGTCACTGCACCGGGCGCCGAGGTAGCCGACTTGTCGTCCGAGCATGATGAAGCGAGTCCGATCAGGCCAAGCAACGCGACGCCGGCAAGGAAGTTGGAGAGCTGACGGGCTATTGGTGAGGAGTCTTGGCGCACGGGCACCCTTTCTTGGTCGTGCCGGATCGATGGTAAACGTTACCTGATCCGTCATGTTAGGTCAGCTGAACATAGTCGGGCGCAGCAGGCCGGCTCAAGTCTCCTCGCCTTCGTTGTCCAAGCCATACTGATCCATGCCCGCGAATCATCTCGTTGCCGACTACCGCAGCGACGGCTTTGCCTTCCGCCCCTTGCTGCTGTCGCACACCGAGGCCATGCTTCTGGTGACCGAGACCGAGCGACTGCTGCAAGGTCCGCGCCCCGCTGAACGGTTCGTGCTCGAGAAGGACAGGGAGACCGTTCGAACGGTGGTCAACCCGCACCTCTACAGCGATGTCTTCGATCGGCTCATCCGCCACCCGACGCTGCTCGCCGCGGCGCGGGAACTGCTCGACGACGACGTCTACGTGTTCCAGATGGGCGTGAACAACAAGGCCAGCTTCAACGGCGATGTGTGGTTCTGGCATCAGGACTATCCCGGTTATTTCTACGACGACCACATACCTGCGCCGAGGATGGTCAACACATTGATCTTTCTCGACGACGTCAACACCATGAACGCTCCATTGATGATGGTGCCGGGGTCATTCCGCCACGTTCCGCAAAGGCCGGAGGTATCCGACAAGGGCACGTCGTACTCGTTCCGTTACGCCGATGTCGAAACCGTCACCAACCTTGTCGCCGCGGGCGGAATCACCGCACCGACCGGGCCGGCGGGTTCTGTCGTCTTCATGCACGTCAACACCCTTCACGGATCGACGGCCAACCTCTCGCCATGGCCGCGTCGGATGATCACCCTGACCTACAACGCCATGTCGAACAAGGCGACCAGCCGTAGCACGCGCCCCAGCCACATCGTGTACGACGACAGGGATCTCGAAGCATTGACGCCTCTCCAAGCCGACTGCTTGGAAGAGCTGGCGCGATCGTCGTTGTCGCAATGACCGTGTCCGCTGTTGTCACCGATCAGCGAGGGTATGCGGCCGCTCGGCCGATCTGGGCCGAGGTCGACCTCGACGCGATCACGCACAACGTGGCGTTGGTACGCGAGCGCGCCGCACGCCCGATCAAGCTGCTGGTGCCCGTCAAGGCCAACGCGTACGGCCACGGAGCAGCGATCGTCGGCAAGCATCTCGAATCGTTGGGTGTCGATGGCGTAGCGACGGCCAACGTCGACGATGGGATCGCCATACGTCGAGTCGGTGCAACATTGCGCATCCTGTTGTACGGCGCGCAGTTGCCATCCGGAAATGCCTTCGTGCTCGAGCACGACCTGACGCCGACGGTGTACTCGGTCGACGGATTGCAATCGATCAGTGGCCTTGCGGCGGCCGGCGGCCGCGCTGTCAACGTGCACGTCAAGGTCGACGCGGGCATGGGCCGGCTCGGAGTGCGACTCGACGACGCTGCGGCGTTCGTGCGCGAAGTGATGCACTCCCCGAACGTGCGACTGGAGGGGATCTACACCCACATCCCGTTCTCCGACGATGAAGGCGAGGAGTGGTCGCGTCGCCGACTAGCGGCCTTCACGGACGTGGTGCGCTCGATCGAGCGCGAGCACGATACGACGATCGACTTCGTTCAGGCTGCGGCGAGCTCGGTGTTCGCGCGCAGCCTGCCTGATTCGTTGAACACGGTCTCGGCAGGACACGTCACGTACGGCTTGCATCCGATCTCGGGTTCTCGAGCCGAGCACGTCGGCTACCGCAAAGCAATGACGGCGTTACGCGGCGCGTTGATCCACGTCGGCCGCCGGTACACGGGTGATGACCTTCCGGGCGAGGGGCCGAGCGGTCTCACATCGGACGCAACTGTCGGAGTCATCCTGTTCGGCATGGACAACGGCTATCGCGAGGGGCCGTCCCACAGCGGGGCCTACATGTTGTGTCAGGGTCGACGGTGCCCGGTGCTGTCAGTCTCTGCCGAGTACACGGTCATCGACGTCAGCCGTGTTCCCGATGTGTCGGTAGGCGATCTCGTGACCGTGATCGGCAGGGACGGTGACGAAGAGATTGCCGTCGAGACGGTTGCGCATCAACTCGGTGCACCGAGTGCCGCGTACTGGATGGTCGGACTCAAGAACGTCCCTTACCGCTACTCGGGCGGGGGCAGCCCCTGACAGCGCGTCAGCGCGCCGCCGCCATCGTTCCCTCGTTGATCGCAGGGTCGCGTTCGGTCTTGATGTGCACGGCGCGCATGCCATAGACCCCGGCGACGATGGCCGAGAGGCCACCTATTGCGACTCCGCTTCGGGCGCCGAAGTGTTGACAGACCCAACCGAGAATCGGCCCGCCGATCGGCGTGCTACCGAGGAAGACGATCGCTTGCAGAGCCAGGACGCGGCCACGCATCGACGGATCGGCGCGGAGTTGGACGATCGCGGTCGACGTCGTCATGAACGTGATGCTGGTGACGCCGACGAGGATCCCGATCGGGTATGTCAGCGGCACGTTCGGAGTGAGGGCCAGCAACAACATCGCCACGCCGAATCCGTAGCAGGACCAGATGATGTTGCGAACGTTGGCCGATGAACGCCGCGCCGACGCCAAAGCTCCGACCAGCGACCCGACTGCGATGACGCTGTAGATCAACGTGAAGGTGCGGTCGTTGCCGTGCAGCGTGCGCTTGACCAACAGCGGCATCACCGTTTGGAAGTTGAACGCGAACGTTCCGACGATCCCCATCATCACCAGCGGCACGAACAGTTCGGGCATCGTGCGCACGTACCGCAATCCTTCACGCACCTGGCCCTTGCCGCGCTGGGTGATGAAGTGCGGCCGGTTCTCGCTCGTACGCATCATGAAGAGGCCGGCGATCACTGCGAGGTACGACACGCCGTCAACGGCGAAGGTCCAGCCGTAGCCGACGGTCGTGATGAGCAGACCGGCCAACGCGGGCCCGACGACGCGTGAGCCCGTCATCAGCGCGCTGTTGAGGCTGACCGCATTCTGCACGTTGGCCTCAGGAACCATCTCGACGACGTAGGCGCGCCGTGCCGGGTTGTCGAACGCTGTGGCGATGCCGCCGAAGACCGCGACGACATAGATCGCTGCGACCGGAGGATGATGCACGAACGCGATGAAGGCCAGCGCGAACGATTGCACCATCGCGAACGACTGAACGATCAGCAACAGCTTGCGCTTGTCGCTGCGATCAGCGATCAGTCCCGACCACGCGCCGAGGAACAGCACGGGCCCGAACTGGCAGGCGGCCAGCAACCCGAGCGCGAAGCCGCTGTCGGTCAGCTTGAGCACGAGCAGGGCTTGGGCGATCAGCGTGAGCCAGTTCCCGATCTGGGAGATGAGTTGACCGCTGAAGAACAGACGGAAGTTGCGAACGCGAAGCGATTCGAACGTGCTGATGCGCGCGGGTGTCACTTCGTCCATCATTGGTTCGGAGGCCATCAGCTCGACTCCTCCGGAACGTCAACCAACTTGGCAAGCACGTCCACTGCGTCGGCAAGGCGACGGCGCTCGTCGTCAGTCAGCGAGTTCAATTGAAAGGCCAGCCAGGACGTGCGCCTGTTGCGCACCTCTTCGAGTTGCTCGGTGCCGGCCGGCGTGATCTTGATCCTCGTGACGCGGCGATCGTCGGTGCCGGTTTCGCGGGTGACGAGGCCGAGGTTCTCCATCTTGCCGACGACCGCAGTGATGGTCGGCGGAGCGACCTGCTCGATCGCGGCCAGTTCTCCGTGAGTGGGGCCGCCGTGCTTGGCGATGGACGAAAGCGCTGCGTTCATCGTCGGGCCGAGCCCGGTGCGGTCCTGCTGGCGCAGCCGCCTGGCGAGGCGGAAGATGGTCGGACGAAGGTCATTGGCCAGGTCGAGCGGGTTAGCCGGGCGATGTGCCTTCTGGATCGTGGGCATGCAGACAGCCTACCGCCGATTAGTTCGTTCGTCGAACTAATTGCTTGTCACACGAAGCCCGTGGACGCTTGAAGCGTGTCCAGGATGTTTGTCGGCCGATAGCCGGGCACATGGTCCACTGCGATGCACTCCATCCAGCTCGACCTTACGGATGACGGATTCGTCTGGACCTCGTCGATCAACGTCTGCGAGAACGCCGACGGGAAGCCGCGGCGCGGCCAGGCATCCAGAACCGCCCGGAGCTCCGCGTCCGAAATGCCCGCGCCACGCACGCCGCGCACGTCGACGCTGATGCCACGGTTGGCGGTCCTGGTCTCAGCGCTCTTGTGTGCGGCAATCGCTGTCGAGGCGTGGAGGGCGATGACGTCCCACACGTTCTCGGCGCGCGTGCGCTCCACCCCGGACTCGAGCAGCATCGTCCGTATCGCGTTGGCGCCCCGCATCTCGAAACGGTCGTCGCCTGCGAACCGTTCCGACAGGCCGACGTCGTGCAGCAAGGTGCCGATGTACAGCACCTCGAAGTCGACATCGAGGCCTTCCGACCGAGCGAGGAGAGCGGCGAACTGAAAGCTCCTCTCACAATGAGCCGCCACATGTGGCTGGCAGCACGCATGCACGAGGTCCCGCGACTGCCTGGCGAGATCCGTGTCGGGAGGTTCGATCGGGGCCGCCGTCATGCTTGCTCCCGCCTCTCACTCAGCACATCGACGCTCTCATAGCTGGCGTTGGTCATGCCCGCGAGCCTAAGTGTCGGTTGCGAAGCGGGATGACCCGAAAACTTATGATGCCCCCTCCCATGCGGGAGAGGGCATCATCTCAATCGCCCGGGGGACGAATGGGTAATCACACCCGGCGCGGGCACGCCCAGCGATCAACCCAGGTCCGGACATTGACCGTTTGCACGTGGGGTGGAGCACTGTGCTGCTCCACCCCACGTTGGATTGCCCGTGTTACCTACCTGTCCCCGTAAGAGTCGCCGAAGGGCTGTTTGTGGCATTGCTGGTGAGTGTCAACGGCGTCGTCGATGCCGTTGCAGTCGTTGGGCTGAACGAGACGTTCAGCTTGCAGGTCCTGCCTGGTGCGACCGCAACGTTGCATGTGCCCAGCGTGACGCTGAACGGTGCTGTCGTGGTGGCATCAGTGATGACGAGGTTGGCTGTTCCGGTGTTTGTCACCAGGACAGTCCTCGTCTTGGTAACCCCGCGTCGGATGGCACCGAAAGCGGTGTCAGCGATGGTGGCTGTTGCCGTTGCTGCAGCAGGCGGAGCAACTGGGGCAACGCCCGTGCCCGACAGTGCAACCGTTGAGTCGGCACCGGCGTTGTGGGCGATGGTCAACGTTGCCGCCGCAGCACCTGCCGCAGTTGGGCTGAACGTCACACCGATGGTGCAAGTTGCTGTCGGGGCAATTGGCCCTGTCAGGCAGGAGCTGCCGGCGACGATTGCGAACGGACCAGCTGGGGCCACCGTGATAGAGCTCACCACGAGGTCGGCCGTGCCGGTGTTCGCCACCGTTATGGTCCGTGCCGCCGAAGTAGTCCCGGTGTTCTGGTTGCCGAAGGCACCCGTCCCGGTCACCGTCGCCACCGGAGCGGCTAAAATGCCGTTTCCGCTGAGGTTGATGACGGTTGCCGGACCTGCGTTGTGGCTGATCGTCACTGTCG
>JANPGV010000172.1:0-4423 GCA_031424145.1 Ilumatobacteraceae bacterium | reverse complement strand
GTGATCCGGCCCGCTTCTCGTTGGCCGCACAGCTGGCCATGTTGATCTATCCGCTGACGGACATCGCGTTGGCATCGATGCTCGGCCTGATGATCTTGATCGGCCGGTCGCCGGCTCGCGTCGGTCTTTTTGCAGCAGCGGTGCTGTTGACCGTGGCGGACACCGCGTATTCGGCGTCGGTCGGCGCCACATCGAACACGTCCTCGTTCGCAATCTCGTTTCCGTGCTGGGTGCTCGCCTTTGCTGTCGTTGCCGTGACCGCTGGACTACCCAGTGGCGGGACCGTGCGCTACACACGTCCAACGCTGTCACGCCTGTTGTTCGTGCACGTGCCCGTGATGGTTGCGGTCTGGTTGGCTGCCTGGCGATACATGCTTCGGAACAGCGCTGCCACGACGGTCACGATCGTGATCGGCGCCTTGGCCGGTTTGTTCATCATCATCGAGCAGCTGGCCACCTGGTACCACTCGTCGACGCTGTCGGACCGTCTGAGCGAGAACATCAAGAACTTGCGCCTCACCGAGGCCGAGCTGCGAGCGCTGCTCGACGATCTGCCCAACTCGGTCATCGTTCTCGACGGGCAAGGCCGCATCGTCGAGGCCAACAAGTTGGTCCTGGAAATCACTGGACGTACGCACGGGGAAGTCCTCAACAAGACGTTCGCCTCGTTGGTGCGTCCCGGCGATCGAGCGTTGCTGCTCGATGTGTGGACCAAGCTGCGCTCGGGCGTGCGGGTCGGCAGCCCGGTCTTCCCATTCGACCATCCGGACGGCCGCGAGATCTTGCTGGAAGCGGATGTGCACGTTCCCATACGTGATCCTGAACGTGTCGTCGTGACGTTGCGCGACATCACTAGCCGGCTTTGCGAGGCACACGACCTCGATCTCGCCCAAGAACGGTTCCGTCTGGCGTTTCATGGTGCCCCGACGGGCATGGCGTTGTCGAGCGCCGAAAATGGCTTGTTGATCGACGTCAACGATTCGCTGGCGACGATGCTCGGTTACACACGGGTGGAATTGGTCGGCCGGGCGGTGCAGTCGATCACGCACCCCGACGACTGGCAGCGCGCTGAGACGCATACGGCCGGGATGTCCGCCGACTCGTATCACATGGAGCAGCGGTACATCCGCAAGGACAAGAGCGTGATGTGGGCGCGGGCGTGGGTGTCGGTGATGGACGACGGCGACGGCCGCGGGCTGTCGATCACCCACATCGAGGACATCACCGAGCAACGTCACAGTGCGGAGCGACTCGAGTGGGCCGCGACACACGACCAGTTGACCCGGCTGCCGAACCGCTTCCGGTTCCTCGAGCAGCTCGCTCGATATCTCGAGACCAGCGAGCCGGGTGCAGTCGCGGTGATGTTCATCGACCTCGACAACTTCAAGGTCATCAACGACAGCCTCGGACACGGCGTCGGCGACGAGCTCCTCCGCGGCATGAGCGAACGACTGCGAGCCGTCGTGCGCGACCGCGACATGCTCAGCCGCTTCGGCGGCGACGAGTTCATCGTCATGCTCTGCGATATCGGCGCGACGGTTTCGCCCGTCGAGATCGCCGAGCGGTTGCGAGCCGAGATCGCCCAACCGCTGGTGGTCGACGGAGCCGAGTTGTTCGTGACTGCCAGCATCGGGATCGCCGTTGCCGACCGTGCCGGCGTGTCGACCACCGACCTGCTGCGCGACGCCGACGCGGCGATGTACCGCGCCAAGGCGCGAGGCCGTGACTGCGTCGAAGTGTTCTCTCCCGGCACCCATGATGCGACGGTGTTGACCCTTCGGACCACCACCGAACTGCGCCGTGGTCTGGAGCGTCACGAGATCGTGCCCTACTACCAGCCGATCGTTGAGCTCGCCACCGGTCATCTCGTTGGCTTCGAGGTGCTCGCCCGATGGCGGCACCCCGACCGCGGTTTGCTGGGACCCGAGCAGTTCTTGCCGATGGCCGAAGAGACCGGGCTGATCGGCGAAGTCGGCGCTGCGGTTCTTCGTTCGTCGCTGTCGCAGCTCGGGCAGTGGCGGATCCGCTTGCCGCGATTCGCGGACCTCACCGTCTCGGTCAACGTCAGTGGCCGCCAGTTGATGAGCTCGGTGTTCCACGGAACGGTTGCCGAGGCGCTGTCCGAGAGCGGGCTGGATGCTGACGCGTTGTGGCTCGAGATCACCGAGTCGGCATTGATGAGCGACGTCAAGGCGGCCACCGTGGCGTTGCGCGAGTTGCGCAACCTCGGCCTCCACCTCGCGGTCGACGACTTCGGCACCGGGTACTCATCGCTGACCTACCTCAAACGTTTCCCGGTCGAGGCGATCAAGGTCGATCGATCGTTCGTCAGCGGGCTCGGAATCGACCCAGAAGACACCACGATCGTCGAAGCGGTCGTCAAACTCGGCCATTCGTTGGGCCTGCTCGTGGTGGCAGAGGGAGTCGAGACCCCATTGCAACTCGCTCGGCTGCGCGAGATCAGCTGCGACCACGGCCAGGGTTACGTGTTCGGCCGACCCCGCCCGGCGGAGCTCGTCGAGTCCGAATACGCGCTGATCTGATCCGCCAGGGTCAGTTGCCTTGTTTGCGGGCCCGAAGGACCAGAACTGAGGGTGAGACGGCGTCGCGCACGTGTCTCGTCTGCAGCTCGTACACCGCGTCGAAGTGGAAGTTGGTCCGCTCGAAGGCCATGTAGAGATCGCCGAACGTGACTCCACCAGCGCCATATGGGCGGCGGGCCGTGGGGTCGGCGCCATCGAACATCGCCGCGACGGGATGGTGCATCGCGACCACGAACGGGCCGCCGGGCTTCAACACCCGGTGCACCTGTCGCAGCAGGCGGGGCAGGTCGTCGACGTTGGCGAGGGAGTGCGCGGCGACTACCAGGTCGATCGAGCCGCTGGGGTGCAACCCGAGATCCGCCAGCTCCCCCTGATGGCACTCGACTTTGACCTCGGCAGCCTCGGCTGCGGCGCGAACGCGGGCGATCTTGTCGGCCGAGGGATCGAGAGCGATTGTCTTTGCTCCGGCAGCAGCCATGGTGATGGCATTCGAGGTCGACGCCACGCCCAATTCGAGAGCCCGCTTGCCGACGATGTCACCGCACAATCTCAGCTCACTGTCGTCGGCGACGTTGTCGCCGTACCAGATGCTCATAGCACAACAGTGTGCCCTGTGAACCTGCGACGTTGGCGGATGCGCAACTCGCTAGCCTGGCGGGAATGGCTTTTGGGATCGACTCATTGCGAGGGTCACGAGCAGTCGTCGACCATCGGCTGGCACGACGCCACCTGATCAATGAGTTCCACCGCGGGCGGCTTCGTCAGGACCAAGTGTGCGACGCTCATCCGGAACTGATCCGTGCAGCGCGAAATGTCGGAACGCCGGCGTCGATGCCGTGCCCGATATGCAAAGAGGAACGACTCTTCCTCGTGACGTATGTGTTCGGTTCGCGCTTGCCTTCACACGGTCGATGCGTGTCGACCGCAGCGGAACTGGCCAAGCTCAACACTCGCACCGATCCACTGACGGCATACGTGGTCGAGGCGTGCACCGAGTGTCGCTGGCATCATCTCCTGCGGGTACTCCCCATCGGCGGAGGAATCGCTAGAACGGGCTGAGGCCCATTCGATTGCGTACGGAGGTCGCCTCACCGACGTGGGCGTGACCGTGACCGATGATCGGCCACTGAACCAGCCACGAGACCGGCTTGTCGGCCCACATCCGATGGAGCCAACCGACGTCGTCGATCGACAGTGCGGCCTTGTCGACCAAACGGCGGCTGGTGTCGGGGATGGTGTCGAGCGCCATCGTGCCGACGCCGGCCAGCCATGTTGCCGTGGCCGCAAAGACCGCGTCGAGATAGCCGACCAGTGGCCCGAGTGGCAGCGCGGCGGTGATTTCCGGGTCTTCGCGCTCGGACAGACCGGCCGACGGGCCGGCTTCTGCAAGACCGAGCGCAAGGCTGTGAGAGACGAACAACGGGGGATGGTTGCGGATGGCGGTGGCCAGAGCGAGGTCTTGGTGCCGGGCCATGTGAAGCACCAAGTGGGCGATCGACGACCCTCCGTCATCAGCTTGTTCGACCCAACGTTGCGAGGGAATCACGCTCAGTACGGAGTCGCTGAGCTTGGTGCGCACGCTCTGCAGATCGTTGGCAATCCAGGTATGCACGTCCACGGGGTCAACGTAGTCCTAATGTGTGACGCGCCGGGCCGCGAGGCCCGGTGGAGCAACAACTCACGGCGGCCCATCCGTGGACGAGCCGACGTGTACACAACCACCCCGCTGGCCCTCCCGGTGTCGGCAGTGTGGCGCCAAGCCCACCAGTTCACCCGTCCCGAACTGGTGGGCGAGGTCGCCCCTCGCCCGCTCGCTTCTGTATGACACCCCTCTGTCATGCTCCAAGCGTGGACACCGTCTTTCACCGCTACACTCGCCA
>JANPGV010000171.1:0-1744 GCA_031424145.1 Ilumatobacteraceae bacterium | reverse complement strand
ACGGCCGGCCCCGCATGCGCCGCACAGCACCACAACGCCCTCGGTGAAACAGCGATCGGATGGCACGACGGCGTATGGATCGAGCGACCGGGGGGCAGCGGACGCGAGCTCAATTGGTTCCCGGAACCCATTGGAGCAAAGGACTGCTATCGCGCCGCGTTGCCGGATCCGCTCCTGTTGCACCGGATCTTCCCCAGTGCGTCACGCATCAGTGCCCGGGTCTCGGGTACACGACGCGACCGCCTCACCGCCCGGTTACCGATGCTGACCCCGCCACACGCGGCAGGCGACGTGGGTGCAGTCCGGGTAGAGGTTCGTGGCGCGGAACATGACGGCGCTCGGCTGACCGTGATCGCCGGTGCTTCCGGGCCCACCGGCGACATCGCTGCAGCGGTGACGGCGGCCTGCCTCGAGGCTTGTCTGGCGGGCTCGATCGCACCTGGGCTGCACATCGTCGGCGGGGCCACACTCGACGCGCCGGCACTTCTGCGCAGAGCCGTCGACCTCGGAGTTCGACTTCAAGAGTTCACGGGTGTCGCCCGGGGCTCAGCGTGGTAGGCCGCCTCGGCCAGATACCGTTGATCCGTGACCAATCCCCTGATCGACCCGGTTGTGCCTTGGCTGCCAGAAGGCCGCACACTCGTTGCGCCGGGTCGCGGCGAGTTGTTCTACCGATTCCATCGTCATCCTGATCCCGCAGCGCCGATGGTGCTGTTGCTGCACGGGTGGACAGCCAGTGGTGACCTGCAGTTCTTCACGGCGTACGAGGCGCTGGCTGCGCGTTGCTCGTTCATCGCCTTCGACTTTCGCGGGCACGGCCGCGGCCTGCGCCTCGATTGCCACTTCGAACTGGAAGATGTCGCCGACGACGCCGCAGCTCTGATCGACGCCCTCGGTGTTGGCCCTGTGATTGCGGTTGGTTACTCGATGGGAGGTCCGGTAGGGATGCTCCTGGCTCGGCGTCACCCGCATCTCGTCACGGCGCTCGTGATGCAGGCAACGGCGCTCGAGTGGTGCTCATCGTTCCTCGACCGCGTGCGGTGGAAGACGGCGCGGATCATCGGCCCCCTGCTTCGATCGTTCGCCTACCAACGGTGGCTGACGCACGGAATTCGTCGAGTCCTCGGCGCCCGACACTCGTTGCAGTCATATGTGCCGTGGCTCAGCGGCGAGATGCGCCGAAACGACGCGGTCAGCATCGTGCAGGCAGGACAGGCGTTGAGCCGCTACGACGCCAGAGAATGGGTAGGCGAGCTGGATGTGCCCGCCGCGTTGTTGATCACGACGCGCGACCACTTGGTGAGACCGCGCAAGCAGTACGCCCTGGCCGAGGCACTTCACGCCGACGTGCGTAAGTTGGAAGCCGATCACCTCAGCGCGTGGGAGCGCCCCGAAGAGTTCGCTGCGCTCACTGTCGAGCTTGTAGAACTGGTCGCTGCCAAGGCCTCGTTCGCCATGGTCGGTTTGCCCGAGCGGAATACGTAGCGCGGGCGGGCCGAACACGCCGAACCGGTTTCATCGGGTGCGGGAGGGTGGTCCGGTGGTCATGATCGTGCCGTCTGGGTAGGTGATGGTGAGGTTGCGGCGGGGGTCGAGGGCGAGTTTCCAGTGGCCTTCGTGGGCGAGGTGGTGGTGTTTGGTGCAGATCGGCAGCAGGTTGTCGATGTCGGTGCGGCCGAGGTTGCGGTACCACAAGATGTGGTGGATGTCGCAGTGGTCGAACCCGACGCGGCATCCGGGGATC
>JANPGV010000170.1:0-18886 GCA_031424145.1 Ilumatobacteraceae bacterium | reverse complement strand
CCACCGGCCAGGGCCAGCACGCTGAGCGCATATGCCCGGCTGCTGGGTGGCA
Source organism: Ilumatobacteraceae bacterium (assembly GCA_031424145.1). Lineage (GTDB taxonomy): Bacteria > Actinomycetota > Acidimicrobiia > Acidimicrobiales > Ilumatobacteraceae > JAENVT01. Next base: position 18,834 of record JANPGV010000170.1, on the reverse strand, counting down.
TCTCCTCTGCGGCTACGACCCCGATCAGCAGTGCCAGTGCAAGACCGACTGGACGGCCAATGGTCTGCGTGCCGACCAGCACCGAGAAGTTCGGGGCGATGGCGCCGAGGGCACACCACACCGGCGCGATCCACGCGGTCGCGATGATCATCTGCCGGCGGCCACGGCGGTCGGCAAGCATCGCAAATGGGATCGCGATCACCACGCCCAACCGCACGATCACACCGCCGACGCCTTGGGCACGTTCGTCGATCCCGAACCCGTCGGCCGCGAAGCTTGCGGTCTGCGTAAAGAGCGTGTTGGCAAATGCGGCAGCCATCGACGCAGCAGCGAGCAAGCCGAGTATGGCGACGTGTCGTTGGGTCAGTCGATCCGGAGGCGACCACCACGGCATGGCTCCGTCGCGCGGTCGATGACGCAACGTGTTGCGGAGTGGCAGCGCGAAGAGCCAACCGAACCACGGGATCACGATGCGGTAGCAGATCGTCTCGTCGACCTTGGTCGGTGAGGTGACGACGGTCCGCTCGTACGTGGTGAACGGTCCTTCGCGTTGGGTGAAGGTTGTCGTGATGGCGTCGCTGCACGACACGACCTCCTCGACGAGGTCCGTTCGGGGAACGAGGGCGTGCTGCGCCTCGGGGGTGCCGGCCGGCCACGACTGGTGCAACGTCCGTTCGCGGCGGGACACGCCACGAGGCTACTGCTGGTCAGAGGGCAACGTCCGGGGTTCGGCCGACGACAGGGTTTGGTTCGGCCATACTTGTCGGCCATGGGTTCCGATCGGATTGTGATTCACGGAGCCGCGCCCCTGAACGGGGAGGTCGTGGTTCCCGGTGCCAAGAACTCGGCCTTGAAGTTGATGGCCGCGACATTGCTGGCCGATGGCGAATATCGACTGTCCAACGTCCCGGCCATCGCCGACGTCGCCATCATGAGTGATCTGTTGGCAGCCATCGGCGTGTCGACATCGTTCGACGGCGAAGGATCGATCACGATGACCAATGGTGGCGACATCACGCCCGTTGCCCCTTACGAACTCGTCGAGCGCATCCGCGCATCTATCAACGTCCTCGGTCCGCTCCTCGGCCGCTGCGGACGCGTGACCCTCTCGCTACCGGGTGGTGACGACTTCGGGAGCCGGCCGATCGACATGCATCTCAAAGGCCTCGAGGCGATGGGCGCGACGTTCTCGTTGCAGCACGGTTACGTCGAGGCCACTGCGGATCGTCTCCACGGTGCCCACATCACCCTCGAGTACCCGAGCGTGGGGGCGACGGAGAACATCCTCACCGCGGCGGTGCACGCCAAGGGCACGACGGTGATCGACAATGCAGCGCGCGAGCCGGAGATCACCGACCTCTGTGCGATGTTGACCGCAATGGGGGCAGACGTGGAAGGAGCGGGGTCGTCGACACTCGTCGTTCACGGAGTCGAGCCGGGCTCACTGCACGCCGCCGATCATGCTGTCGTGGCCGACCGCATCCAAGCGGCCACGTATCTCGCGGCCGTCGCGGTCTGCGGGGGCGAAGTGGCGCTGCGCGGGGCACGCTCGGAGCACATGGAGATGCTCCTGCGGCGGTTTGCGGACATGGGTGTCACGGTCACGTCGGTCGGCGACGGTCTGGCGGTGTGGGCGGGCGAGCGGCTGCGTTCGATCGATGTTGCGACTCTGCCGTACCCAGGGATCGCCACCGACTACAAGCCGCTGATCGTCACGATGCTGTCAGTTGCCGACGGCGTCGGGATCGTCACGGAGAACCTTTATCCCGGCCGCTTCCGATATGTCGAAGAACTGCAACGCCTTGGCGCAGACATCCGCACCGACGGCCACCACGCCGTGGTTCGGGGTGTGGCACGGTTGAGTGGCGCGCCAGTTCGCGCTCCCGACATCCGTGCCGGCGCTGCGCTGGTCGTCGCCGGTCTCGCAGCCGAGGGTGAAACCGTCGTCAGTGGTGTCCATCACGTCGACCGCGGCTACGACGACCTCGTCGGCCGGCTGGTCGGCCTGGGTGCCGACATCGAGCGCGTCTAGCGCTTGACCGGTCTCTGACCCTTGCCTACAGGCTTGGCCTTGGCGTCGGCTTTGTTCTGTTCTGCGGCATCGACGCGCTTGCGGGCCAGCATCAGCAGACCGACGATCACTGCTATGGGACCGAGCACGAGAAGGAGCTCGTCCCAACCGCCTTGGTGTGCGATCACCGTGTGGCTCCGTGGCATCTGGCACTCGGGGGAATGAGGAGTGACGGACGAGACGTTGACATAAGTCGCAATCCTACGGTTCGTCCTGCTTCAATGACAGGCGGCCTCCATCCGAAAGAAACGTCGACACCATGCGCGCCCAAGTCGAAGAAACCATTGAAGTCATCAGGCCTGCCCTGCAGGCCGACGGCGGCGACATCGTGCTGCGCGACGTCAATGAGGAGACTGGTGTGATCTCCGTGACCCTGGTGGGCGCCTGCGGTACGTGCCCGGCCAGTACCGGCACCCTCAAGGCGGGCATCGAGCGAATCATGCGCGATCGAATCGATGGTGTGACCGAAGTCGTCAACATCGACTAGTGGCCGGCCGCACCCGTCCCGTTGCCGAGCTCTTCGGCGCTGCCTGCGAGGGCGACCGTTCCGCGCTGGCCCGCCTGCTGTCGTTGATCGAGCGGGGTGGCGACGAGGCGAGGGAGATCGCCCGTCTCGCCCATCCTCTCAGCGGACAGGGCTACCTGATCGGGATAACGGGAGCGCCGGGCTCGGGCAAGAGCACCCTGACCAGCGCGACGATCGGCCACCTGCGTGGCCAAGGTATCGAGGTCGCCGTGCTGGCCATCGATCCGTCATCGCCGTTCACCGGAGGCGCGATCCTCGGCGATCGGGTGCGCATGCAGGATCACGCCACCGACCCGGGGGTGTTCATCCGCTCGATGGCGACCCGCGGGCATCTCGGCGGCCTGTCTTTGGCCACCCCCGAGGCGGCACGGCTGCTCGATGCAATCGGCCGTCCGTGGACCATCGTCGAAACGGTCGGCGTCGGTCAGGTCGAGGTCGAGATCGCCGGCAAGGCCGACACCACCGTCGTGGTCGTCAACCCAGGATGGGGCGACTCGGTGCAGGCCAACAAAGCCGGCCTGATGGAGATCGCCGACATCTTCGTGATCAACAAAGCCGACCGCAAGGGCGTGGAAGAAACCAGACGTGATCTCGAGCAGATGCTCGAGCTCTCCGATCTCTCCGAGACCGCCTGGACGCCCCCCATCCTGTCCGCTGTCGCGACCACCGGCGAGGGTGTACCGGAGTACTGGGATGCGGTCATCGCCCATCGGGCCGCGATCGAATCGTCTGGCGAACTTGCCCGCCGCCGCCAGTTCCGCGTCGGAGAAGAGCTTCGCGAGATCGTCGCCCGCCGCCTCGAGCAGCGCGCCCGTCACCTCGCAACCGGCGATCGATGGGACCAGTTGCAGCTCGACGTCGCCGAGCACCGCCTCGACCCGTGGACCGCCGCCGACGAGATGCTCGAAGCCATCGACGGCTGATCCGCGCGCCAACCCGCGGCGGTCTGGGTGCTCGCGTAGGGTGGCGTCATGGGAGAACTGGTGCTGGTCGAACGACGTGCCGACGGGGTAGCGCTCGTCACGCTCAACAATCCGAAGGTCAATGCCCTCTCGCAGGCGATGCTCGCGGAGATCCAAGCGGTCGCCGACGACTTGACCGCCGACCCGCCGGGCGCCGTCGTCATCACGGGCGGTGAACGCATCTTCGCCGCCGGCGCCGACATCAGTGAGTTCGGCGGCGCCGAGCAAGCTCGCATCATCACCGCCACGTTCCATGCAGCGTTCGATGCCATCGCGGCGATCCCGCGGTTCGTCATTGCTGCCGTCAGCGGCTACGCCCTCGGTGGCGGCTGCGAGCTGGCGCTGGCCTGCGACTACCGGATCATCACCGAGCGATCCGTGTTCGGACAGCCGGAGATCCTCCTCGGGATCATTCCGGGTGGCGGTGGAACTCAACGTCTAGCGCGCTTGGTCGGACCGAGCAGGGCCAAGGAGATGATGATCACGGGACGTCAGGTCAAGGCTGACGAAGCCCTGCAGATCGGGCTCGGCAACGAGCAGGTCACGTCGGACACGCTTCACGAACGGGCCACGGCGTTGGCCGCGGAAGTCGCTCGAGGTGCACTGCAGGCACATGCTCTGATCAAACAGGCTGTCGATGAGGGCATCGATCAACCGCAGGCCGACGGGTTGGCGCTGGAGCGTGAATTGTTCGAGCGCGTCTTCGACACGGCCGATAGTCAGATCGGCGTGCAGAGCTTCCTGCAGTACGGCCCCGGCAAGGCTGAGTTCACCGGGTCGTAGGAACTGCTAGACCGCCCAGGCGACCACGCCCATCTCCATCGGATCGATCAGGTCGCCATGGTGGGGTATCGCTCGAACCGTGACCCCGTACGGCCCCGCTTCGCCGACCGAGTACCTGCCCTCGAACATGCCGTTTCCGTTCGGATGAAGCAGCACCTCGTCGGGAATGTTGATGAACGCACCGGCAGAATCGATCGGTCCGTGCAAGGCCTGCACGATGACATCCCCGTCGTCGAGCGCGCCGAGCTCGACCCGCGCGCGGATGGTTCGTTCGTCGCCTTCATGGGCAGCGGACGTGTCGATGTCGAGGTCGACGACCTTGACATCGGGCCACGAGTCCTTGACGTGGATCTTCCAATGTGCCAGCGCCTTGCCCCGCGCCGCGTTGTCCTGGACCATCGCCATTGCGCTGGCCGCCGCGGGTTCGTAGAGCTTTGCCGTGTACTCGCGAACCATGCGCGCCGCCGTGACGAACGGTCCGAGTGAGCACCAGTTGTCCTTCATCTTGTTGATCCACTCGACCGGCACCCCCTCCGTGTTGCGGTCGTAGAACAAAGGCACGATCTCGCGTTCTAGCAGGCCGAACAGGCTGGTCCCCTCACGCTGGTCGCGTCGATCCATGTCGGCATCGTCGTCGGCGGACGCAATGGCCCACCCGTTGTGGCCGTCGTAGCATTCGTCCCACCAACCGTCGAGGATGCTGCAGTTCAAGACACCGTTGAGAGCGGCCTTCATGCCGCTGGTACCGCAGGCCTCGAGTGGCCGCCTCGGGTTGTTGAGCCACACATCGCAGCCGTGCAACATCGTCCGGGCCACAGCCATGTCGTAGTCCTGCAGGAACACGACGCGGTTGCCGACGTCGAGTTGTCGGGCGAACATCTCGATCGCACGGATCATGTCCTTGCCCGGCTGGTCCGCTGGATGGGCCTTGCCGGCGAAGACGAACTGCACCGGCCGGGCGGCGTCGAGCAGCAAGCGGCGCAAGCGATCGGGTTGCGACAACAGCAGGGTGGCGCGCTTGTACGTGGCGAAACGGCGGGCGAACCCGATCGTCAGCGCGTGTGGATCGAGCAGGGCTTCACCGAAGTTGGAGCGGATGAACGCCACAAGGTTGGCGCGTCCTTTCTCCCTGGTGGCCCAGATCTCGTTGGGCTCCAGCTTGGCCACCCCAGCCCACGACGCGTCGTCGGCCCCGTCCCACACCGGGCCGACACTGCTCGACAGGAGATCGGCCATGCCGTCGCTGACCCACGTGTGGGCGTGCACCCCGTTCGTGATGGCGCCGATCGGCACCTCATCGACGGTGACGTCGGGCCACAATCCGTGAAACATCTCCCGGCTGACCGCGCCGTGCAACTGGGCGACGCCGTTGCTGCGGCCGGCGAGCCGCAATCCCATCACGGCCATGTTGAAGCGGTCGTCGTCGGGCTCGTCAGGGCGCTGGCCGACGGCCATCAGCTCCTCGAAGTCGACACTGAGCGACTCGGCGAACGAGGTGAAGTACTTCTCCATCAGATCGTGCGGGAAGCGGTCGATGCCCGCCGGGACAGGGGTGTGGGTGGTGAAGACACCTCCGGCGCGAACCACCTCGACTGCCTCAACGAAGGTCAGGCCGGACTCGACCAGTTCGCGGATCCGTTCGAGGGACAAGAAGCCGGCGTGGCCCTCGTTCGTGTGGAACACCTGCGGATCGAGACCGAGGGCCCGTAGGGCGCGAACCCCGCCGATGCCGAGCACCATCTCTTGACGCAGCCGATGCTCGATGTCGCCGCCGTACAGGCGGTTGGTGATGGCCGCGATCTCGGGGCCGTTGGTGTCGACGGCGGCGTCGAGCAGGTAGAGGCTGACTCTGCCGACCTGGACCTGCCAGACGTTGAGCCTGGCGACCTCGTCGGCCATGTCGACCGATACTTGGATTCCCGTCGGGGTCAGCGCGAGACCGTGCGGATCGAGGCGGGGGAACCGCTCTTCCTGGTAGCCATCGGCGTTGAGCTTCTGGCGGAAGTACCCCTCCGCGTAGAGCAGGCCGATGCCCACCAACGGCAACCCGAGGTCGGAAGCCGCCTTGAGGTGATCGCCGGCGAGGATGCCCAGGCCTCCGGAGTACTGCGGCAGCGTTTCGCTGAGCCCGAACTCGGGGGAGAAGTAGGCGACGAGATCGAGCGGCCCCTCTGGGCGACCCTGGAACCACCTCGGCTCGGTCGTCGCCTGGGCGAGACGTTCAGCGGCCGCATCGGTGAGCGAGATGATCTCGGCGTCGTCGGCCAACTCGAGCCAACGACTGTTGGTGATCCCGGCGATCAACCGCAGCGGATCATGACCACTTGACTCCCACAGGTCCGGATCCAACCGGCCGAACAGCGCCCGCGTTCTGCGGTCCCAGATCCAGTGGAGGTTGTTGGCCAGAGAGCTCAGTGCCGCGAGACTCGTCGGGATGGCCGGAACGACGTTGAACTGGCGGACAGCGCGCATCGGACGAGTTTAGTCGGGCTGGCCGCTGGCCACCTCGGCCTCAACCGCCACGATCTAGCCGCGCTTCGCCTTCGTGTAGACGCCGAGTGTGGTGGCCGCGAGCGCATCCCACGTGTACCGCCCTGCCAGGAGCGATGCGGCTTTGGTGCGCATCCGGTCAGCGACCTCGGGATGGGTCAAGACGTCGGCGATGCAGTTCGCCAGGGCGACGTGGTTGCCGGGCTCGAACAGCACACCCGCCCCGGTGCCCTCGACGATCTCGGCGAGCCCACCCGTTCGGGCGACGATGGTGGGGGCGCCGGCGGCCATGCCCTCCAGGGCGACGATCCCGAACGGCTCGTAGAGCGAGGGGATGACGACGCAACCGGTGCGCTGCAAAAGTTGGCGTAGCTCGTCGGCGGGCACGAACCCGGCCAGTTGGACCACGTCGCTCACACCTTCCATGTCGATCTGGGTCTGCAACTCGGCGAGATATGTGCCCCGCCCGGCGATGACGCAGCGGATGTCGGGGATTCGGTGACGCACGTGGCCGATGGCCCTCGTGAGCACCTGGAAACCCTTTTCGTACTGGATCCGACCCCACGCCACGACCAGCGGCTCGCGTCCATTCGGGGAGCGGGGCGTTGGCGAGAGCCATTGGCCGGTGTCGATGCCGTTGGGGACGAGGTTGACCTTCTCGGAGTCGAGCTCGAAGCCGTCGGTCACCTCACGAACCATGAACTTCGAGCAGGCGATCACCTGCTGGGCCTGGAACGTCAGCCACCACTCGACGGCGTTGATCGCCGCCGGCGTTCCCTGAGGCACGTAGCCTCCGTGTCGGCCCCGCTCGGTGCCATGGATGGTCGCGACCAGCGGTACGCCCCACAACGTCTTCAAGGTGTCAGCCGACCAGGCGACGAGCCAGTCGTGGGCGTGGATCACCTGAGGCCGCCACGTACCGAGGCGTGCGGCCAACTGTGTGAGCTGATGGTTGGCCGAGGCCATCTTCGAGACGAGGTAGTCGTCGGGAAGCCATGGCAGGTCGGCATTGGCGCGAAGCACGCGCACGCCCTCCATCATCTCGTCGTCGCCCACCTTGGGGTGATCGAGACTGAACACGACAACGTCGTGGCCGGAGCGGGCCATGGCCCGGGCCAGTCCGTCGACATGCGCAGCGATACCACCGACGACCCGAGGTGGATACTCCCACGACAACATCAAGATGCGCATCAACGGTTGACCGTAGTCGCCGGTTGTGTCACGTACGCTTCCGTCGTGCTGCTCGGTGAACACGATCTCCACTTCTTCGGCGAGGGCACGCATCGACGCTTGTGGGAGTGGCTCGGCGCCCATCCGCTTCCCGAAGGAGGCGTGCAGTTCGCCGTTTGGGCACCCAACGCGAAGTCGGTTCGGGTCATCGGCGATTGGGATGGTTGGGTCGATGGCGACGAGCTGACGCAGCAGGGGAAGTCGGGTGTCTGGGCGGGAATCTCCAAGTCGGCGGCGGCCGGTTACCGCTACAAGTTCGCGATCGAATCGCGTGACGGCCAGACGAAGCTGAAGGCCGATCCGATGGCGTACGCGACAGAGTGCCCGCCCGCGACGGCCAGCGTCGTCGCGTCTCTCAGCGAGCACGTCTGGAGCGACGATTCGTGGATGGGCGCCCGCGGGCACGGCCCCGGCAGGCCGCTACGGATATACGAGCTGCACCTCGCCTCGTGGCGCCATGGCGTGTACTCGTACCGGGAACTGGCCCACCAGATCGCCGATCACGTCTCCGCGATGGGCTTCACTCATGTCGAGTTGCTGCCGGTCGCCGAACATCCCTTCGGTGGGTCCTGGGGCTACCAGGTCACCGGCTACTACGCGCCGACTGCTCGATTCGGCACCCGCGACGACTTCAGGGCTTTCGTCGACGAGCTCCATCAGCGGGGCATTGGCGTGATCCTTGATTGGGTGCCCGCCCACTTCCCTCGCGACGAATGGAGCCTTGCTCTGTTCGACGGGACGAAACTGTACGAGCACGACGACCCACGGCAGGGTGAACACCCGGATTGGGGCACGCTGGTCTTCAACTATGGCCGCCATGAGGTGCGCAACTTCCTCATCGCCAACGCCCTCTACTGGTTTCACGAGTTCCACATCGACGGCCTACGTGTCGATGCTGTGGCCAGCATGTTGTATCTCGACTATTCGCGCGGTCCAGGCGGCTGGGTGCCCAACAAGCTCGGGGGCCGCGAGAACCTGGATGCCATCAACTTCCTGCGGCAGCTGAACGAGACCGTCACCGAGGAGGTGCCCAACGCGATGATGATCGCCGAGGAGAGCACCGCCTGGCCGAAGGTCACGCACTTGCTCGAACACGGTGGCCTTGGCTTCACCCACAAGTGGAACCTGGGCTGGATGCACGACACGTTGAACTACTTCAGCACCGATCCCGTTCATCGGCGCTGGCACCACCGCGAGATGTCGTTCGGACTGCTGTACGCGTTCAGCGAGCGGTTCGTGCTGCCGATGAGCCACGACGAGGTCGTGCACGGCAAGGGCAGTCTGCTCGGCAAGATGCCTGGAGACGATTGGCAGAAGTTCGCCAACCTCCGTTCGATGTTCACGTGGATGTGGGCGATGCCCGGTGCGCCGCTGGTCTTCATGGGTGCCGAACTGGCGCCGTGGACGGAATGGAACGACGCCGGCGGCCTGCCCTGGCATCTGCTCGACCACGCGCCACATCGCGGTGTGCGCGACCTGTTGGCCGAGCTCAATCGAACGGCCACCCAGTGGCGATCGCTCTGGGAGCGTGATCACGAGCCGACGGGCTTCCAATGGCTCGATGCCGACGATGCAATCCACTCGGCGTTCTCCTTCCTGCGGTGGGGTCATGCCGGTGCCGAGGCGGTTGCCTGCGTCGCCAACTTCACCCCGGTCCCTCGGCCCGGTCACCGAGTCGGGTTGCCGTGGCCCGGCGACTGGCGCGTGCTGGTCGACTCCGACAGCGTTCAGTTCGGTGGATCGGGATACCGCGGCGCCCTCGACATCGTGACCGCCACAACCCAGTTCACTTGGCAGGGCCAACCCGCGTCTGCGCAGTTCGATCTGCCACCGCTTGGGGTCGTCCTGCTCGGATCGGTACGCCCGTGATCGAAGCGTTGCGCGATCCGCGCCTGCGCTCGGTCGTCACCGCAAGCCTCACACTCAGCCTCGCCGTCGGCGTGTTCGGCGCGTCGTTCGGGGTCGGTGCCGTCACTGCCGGAGCCTCCGTCGCTCAGGCGTGCGTGGTCTCGCTGCTGGTGTTCACCGGCGCCAGCCAGTTCTCTGCGGTCAGCGTCATCGGGGCCGGCGGATCGACCGCGTCAGCGTTGGGTGGAGCGCTGTTGTTGGCGGCACGCAACGGTGTGTACGGGTTGGCGATGGCGCGACGCCTCGACGGATCGATCGGCAAGAAGCTGATCGCCGCACAACTCACCATCGACGAATCGACGGCGATGGCGGCAGCACAGATCGATCCGCTCGCCCAGCGAACCGCGTTCTGGGTAACCGGCTGCAGCGTCTATGTGTTCTGGAACCTGGGCACGTTGCTCGGTGCACTTGTGGGCACGGCCCTCGATCCAAAGACCTTCGGGCTCGATGCAGCGTTCCCCGCGGCGTACGTTGCGATGGTGTGGCCGTTGCTCGGTCAGCGGCGAAGCCTGCTGGCAGCCGCGTTGGGAGCGGCAATCTGCATGTCGTTGATCCCCTTCGTACCAGTGGGCATCCCGATCCTGTGCGCAGCACTAGCGGTCTTGGTCGGCGTGCCGCGATGACATGGACGCTCGTCTTCGCGCTGGCCGCCGGTGCATACCTCTTCAAGGTGCTCGGTCTCGTCGTCATCGGCGACCGTCCGCTGCCGCAGGTGCTCGAGCGCTGCCTCGGCCTGATCCCGGCAGCGTTGATCGCCGCGCTCGTCTTCAAGGACACGTTCAGCATCGGCCAGCATCTGCAGATCGATGCCCGTGCTGCGGGCGTCGGCGCAGCTGTTGTCGCCTCATGGCGCAAAGCCCCGCTGATCCTGGTGATCGTGATCGGGGCCGGCGTCACCGCCGCGGTCCGCGCGCTCAGTTGATAGGTCTACTCGGCGGCGCGCGATTCGACGATCTCTTTCAGCGTGCGCAGGTTGCGCTTCCATATCGCTCGCAGCACGAGGCGGCCACCGATCGTCGCACCAACCGGTCCACCCAACCACCATGGGAAGATCAACGACTCGTCCCAGGCGAACCTGGTGCGACGGCCGAGATCGATCGCACTCAACGTGAACCGACCCGTCCCCGTGACGATGCCGATGTGGCGCACGCCCATCGCCTCGCCGGGCGTCCACTCTGTGATCTCCATGCGGTCGACGAGTCGGAACGGACCGACCTTCGTATCGCACAGGAACGCCGTACCGACACCACGATGTTGGTCGTTCTGGAAGCGAATGGCTACAGCGTCGTGCATCCACTCGACGTGATGCTCGATCGGTTCGAGGATCTTCCACACGTCTGATCGCGGCGCCGAGATGTCGATCGCTACACTCAGCTGTGCCACGCGGGTGAGGCTCAGGCTTTGACGGATTGGCGGCGCAGCTGCTTGGCTGCCGCCTCGGGCGAGACGATGTTGATCATCACGCCGGTACCACGCTCGAACCCTGCGGTGGTGACGAGCTTTGGCCACAGGTGAACGTGCCAGTGGAACGAACCGTTGTAGTGGTGAGGAGCCGTGTGGAACCCGACGTTGTACGACACGTCGCCATGCGTTTCGCGCAACACCTCGATGGCGTCGCGGATGGACCTGCCGACCGACGCCAACGACGCGTCGCTGGCATCAGTCAGATGGAGCTCGTGGTTGCGCGGGATGATGAGCAACTCGTATGGATCACCGCTCCAGTACGGGCACACGCAGACCACGTCGTCGTTGGAGAAGAGAACTCGCTCACCCTCGTTGAGCTCGGCCTCGACGGTGGCGCACAGGATGCAGCCGCCCTCGAAACGGCTGAACGCGCGTTGCTCTTCGAGCAGTTCGCCCGGCACGAACGGCAGGCCCAACAACTGGCCATGAGGATGGGCGATCGATGCGCCGGCTTCACGGCCATGGTTGATGATTGCCTGCGTGTAGCGGACGTTTGCGGTGGCAGCGTGCTCGAGGAAACGACGCTTGAGGACAAGCATCATCTCGGCGGCATCGGCATCGCTGATGGCGTGGATGCCGGCATTGTGATCGCGGGTGAGGACGAAGACTTCGTGTGTGCCACTGGCTTCGGCCTCGACGTGCACCGGCCCCCTGTGGTGAACCGCGAACGGCTGGTCACCGTCGAAAGCGGGGTACAGGTTGGGGATCACACGCATGCGCCACGTGCCGCCCTTGTCGACGGTCTCGAGCGCAGGAAGCGTGACTTCTTCGTTGCCAGGGCAAAATGGGCATGGCCGATCAGGATCAGCTTCGACTTGGACGACACGGGGAGCGAAATCGGTCGGGCGTTCAGCACGCTCGGCCACGATCGTTACCCACCGCCCAGTGAGAGGATTCAGACGCAGTTGACTCACAGCGCTCTTCAGCTTAGGACGTTGCACTGTGTTAGGGACGGACGGGACTGTGAATTGTGCGATAGAGGGTGAAGTGTCGGGCGCTGTCGGCGGTGAACGGCGCGCGTTCCGCGTCTTCCCATCGTTCTGCTAGACGAAATCCAGCCAGAATCGCCATGGCGTCGAGTTGATCGACTGTGGCGTACCGAATCGCCCACGGCCGCATGCGCACGCCTCCCGATTCGCTGAACGAGATGTAGTGACCTTGCGCTGTCTGTGACGCGTCGTCATGAGTGCTGACGCTCAGCACGACTGAGTCCGCCGTCATCGATCTGACACCGACCGATGGACTGGGTTGGGGCTCCGGCACGAATGCTTCGATCATGAAAACCCCACCCGGCACCAGTCGTTGTGCGACGGCCTCGAAGCATGCCTGTTGCCGGGCTTCGCTGAGCAGGTTGAAGAACGTGTTGAACGCGACGAAGACGAGGCCGAACGGACCGACGGGTTGATCCTCGACCATGTCGCCGAGACACATGCGAACTGTCCCCGTCGTGTCGTGCTCGGACAACTTGCCGAGCATGGCCGTGCTGGCATCGAGGCCGACGACGTCGACGCCGCGCGCCGCCAACGGGATGGCCAGACGTCCCGTTCCTACGCCGAGCTCCAGTACCGGGAGCGGCGCGAACTCACCGGCGACTACGGCGAGAAGCTCGACCGTTGCGTCGACGGGGGTGATGTGCTGATACCAGTCGTCGTAGACGTCGGCAAACGCATCCCCGTACGTCGAACCGGTGTAGCCATCCATGGGCCACATCTTCGACCACGAGGGCTGTCGATGGCCAATGGGCGGGCGTAGCCTGAGGGCCGTGCACGACGGCTTCACCTACCTCGATCACGCGGCCACTACACCAATGCGCGCTGAGGCAGTCGAGGCGATGCTGCCGTTCCTGACGGAGCAGTTCGCCAACCCATCGGGTTCGCACCGCTTCGCCCGGCAGGTGCGCAAGTCCATCGACGAAGCACGCGACGACGTTGCCGACGTGCTTGGCTGCCGTCCAGGGGAAGTGATCTTCACCAGTGGCGGTACCGAGGCCGACAACACGGCGATCTTCGGCACCCTCGATCGCCACGGCGGGTTGGCCCTCTGCTCGGCCGTGGAACATCACGCCGTGCTCCACGCGGTCGAGGCGCGGCATGGCCGTGTGATCGGCGTCGACCACGCTGGGCGCATCGACCTCGAGCAGTTGGCGACCGCGCTCGAAGGCGTGGCAGTGGTCAGCGTCATGTCGGTCAACAACGAGGTCGGAACGATCACCGATCTGGCCGAGGTGGTTGCCGTGGTCCGTCGCTCCGCACCCGAAGCGGTGGTGCACACCGACGCGGTGCAGGCAGCCTGCTGGCTCGATCTGCGCACCATCACGCCGCACGCCGACCTCATGGCGCTGTCAGCTCACAAGTTCGGCGGGCCGAAGGGCGTAGGGGTGCTGGTGTCCCGAGGTCGGGCGGCTATCGCCCCGATGCTGATCGGCGGAGGTCAGGAACGTGAACGGCGCAGCGGCACCCACAACGTCGCCGGCATCATTGCGTTGGCAGTTGCCTTGCGGGCAACCGACAACGAACGAGCCGACGAGAACGTCAGAGTGGCCGCGCTGCGCGACGCCCTGGTCGACGGTCTGCGTGCTGAGCTCGACGACATCCACGAGACGGTCGACCGCGCGTTCAAGATCGCGGGGTCGGCTCACATCTGCATCGACGGGATCGAGAACGAGGCGCTGCTGTACCTTCTCGACGAGGCGGGCGTGTGTGCCAGTGCGGCTTCGTCGTGCGCCAGTGGGGCGATGGAGCCTTCGCACGTGCTCGCGGCCATGGGTGTGCCCAACGAGCGAGCGCGCGGTGCATTGCGGCTGACGCTTGGACGAACAACGACGTCAGCCGACGTTGCCCGAGCCACGACCGCGATCGTCGACTCGGTACGTCGCCTTCGCGCCGGTCGGGCCGCATGAAGGTTCTCGTCGCGCTGAGCGGTGGCGTCGATTCGTCCGTAGCAGCCGCAGAACTGATCGACGGCGGCCACGACGTCGTTGGCATCACGATGCGGTTGTGGGGTGGCGAGAGCGACACCGGGTGCTGCTCCGTGGCCGATGTCGATGATGCCCGTCGCGTCGCCCAACAGCTGGACATCGACCATCTCGTGTTCAACTTCTCCGACGACTTCAACAGGCATGTCGTTGATCCGTACGTGCAAGCCCACAGCCGCGGTCTGACTCCGAACCCGTGCATCGAATGCAACCGGCACCTCAAGTTCGATCGACTCAGCGAGCGCGCCGACCTGCTCGGGTTCGACGCCATCGCCACAGGTCATCACGCTCGCATCGAGACCGTCGATCATCGCTACTTCGTGCACCGTGGTGCCGATTCGGCCAAGGATCAGAGCTACGTCGTGCACATGCTCCCGCAGCGCGAACTGCGCCGCACCCTGTTCCCTGTCGGACACATGACCAAGGCCGAGGTCCGAGATCATGCGGCAGCGCTCGGTCTGCGAACCGCGGAGAAGCCGGATAGCCAGGACGTGTGCTTCATCACCCACACCGGCGGGCGCGAGACGTTCCTCGGGGCGCGCATCCCGTTCCGGCCCGCAAAGGTCGTCGATGCCGATGGGTCGGTGCTCGGCGACGTGGCGGCGATCGAGATGGTCACGCTCGGGCAACGCCGCGGTATCGGGCTGCCAGGCGGGGGACCGAAGCGGTACGTCACAGGGATCGACCACGACAGCCTGACGGTCGTCGTCGGCGACGAGAACGACTTGTACACCGACGCGCTGTCGGTCGGCGAGATCGTGTGGGCGGACCAGCCGTACGTCGGTGAGGTGATGGTGCAGTGCAGCGCGCACGGCGCCGCCACGCCGGCGCTGCTCCAAGACGATGTCGTGCACTGGCGGATTCCTCAGCGTCGCGTCGCGCCCGGGCAGAGCGTTGTCTTCTTCGACCCGACGGATCGCTATGTGCTCGGCGGCGCCATCGCCCGATGAGACCGTCGCGCCTATTCAGGCCCGCCGGGCAGCGCGCAGCACCATGCCGGGACGCGTCGGCGCGACGATGAACCTCCGGACATGAAGGGCGGTTCCCCTTGGCGCTTCCTTGGTCGGCGCCAGTAGCGCGGTGGCCATCGAGCGCATGCCGATCTCGACCGCGTGACCCGACGCCGGGCCGGTGAGATCTGCCGCCTCGGTGCCCGCCAGCGCCAACTCGATGGCCTCGATCTCAGCCGTGGGAATCATCAGTGTCTCCCCGAGAACCACTAGATCGTGGAGGACGAGGCCGGCGGGCACGAACACCAGCCACCGTCGTGACAGCGCGTTGAATCGTGGAATCAGCAGCCAGGTGAGCAGCGCTGCGGCCACCGCGGCGATGCCGCCGAGGGCCCACCGGCGGCTCGCCAGCAGCAGCGGCGCGGCGAGCACGACGGCAATCCAGACCAGGCCCGCAAGCGCCACCGGGGGGATGAACGCCGCGGGAGGGCGGAGCATGAACCGGTGCTCGTCGCCGTACGCGGACGCCTGTGCGCATCGCTGGCCGAAATCCGCGCCGCCGATGAGCAAGGCGCAGAGCAGACTGCAGGCCAGGAAGATCGCACCGGGTGTCGGTGACGCCCCACTGATCCAACTGACGCCAGCGATGCCGCATGTCAACGCGCTGAGCATCCGGAGGGCTGTCAAGCCGAGCGTCGACGGAACGGCCAGCGCCACCACACCGATGCCCCACAGCAACCAGGCGACGATTGCGACCGTGGTGCGCAGAGCTGCCGACCGTCCGTCGAGCGCGTCACCGATCGACCACGCGCCGGCGACGGCCAGCGCAGCCCACATGATTCGCGGACCCCACGAACTGGTCACCGTCGAGGGCAGGCGAGGCCCGGGAGCTTGCACGCCGCAAGACTTACCGATGACGCCTCGGCCGCCAAAGATGATGCGGTCTCGGCTCGTCGGCTGACCACCACGGGTGGAACGATGTCGGCCAGGAAGTGACCGGGGTGAATCGTGCAGGGCTACCAAGTGGCATTGCCACAGGGATCGGCAGCCTGCCTCACCGCGACGCTGAAGCGGCGGCCGAGTTCGCGCTGGCAACCCTCGAGCTGCCGGCGATTCCGACCTTGCCCAAGCGGTCACCAGCGGAGGGCATGATTCCGCAAGGTCTCGTCGGGCTTGCCGGCATCACCGTTGGTCAATACGGCAGCATCGCCTTCGATGCCACGAGCTTCGATCCCGACGCTCCGGTCATCACCGATCTCCATCACGACGCGTTCGGGGGCTGGCGCGCGTTTCTCGATGCTGCGGCCGGTCGACAGGCTCCCGTGAAGTGGCAGTTCATCGGCCCGGTCACACTCGGTCTGGCACTGGTTCGTGCCGGTCTCAGCAGTGACGTCGCCTTCGAGGTGTCGGTGCGGGCGGTTCGCTGTCGTGTTCGTCAGCTCGCAGACCACGTTGCCAAGACCCTTCCGGGCTGTCGCCAGGTGGTGTTCATCGACGAGCCGAAGCTCGACGAGCTGATGGGTGCCAAGTTCCCGATCGCCCCCGACACGGCAGTCGATCTGGTGTCGGCTGCACTCGCCGCGATCGAGCCCGTAGCCGTCACCGGTCTGCACGTCTGCGCGACTGCCGACATCGCTTCGCTCGTGGCCATCGGTCCCGACGTGCTCTCCGTCCCCGTCGACATGCGGTTGCTCGAATCCGCCGGGTACCTCGCTCGCTTCATCAGCGACGGCGGGACCATCGCCTGGGGTGCGATCCCGACGGACGGACCGATGGCGATGTCGGCTGAGCGGCCGTGGCGCAGGCTCAGCGATCTGTGGTGCGAGCTCGTGCAGCGCGGTGCCGACCCGGCACAACTTCGGCGTCAGTCCATCATCACGCCGGAGTGCGGCCTCGGGACCCACACGCCCGCAGTTGCAGAACGCGTCCACCGTTTGGCCGCCGAGCTCAGCGAACGGGTCCGGGATCAAGCCATGGCGACGCGCTTCTCCCTCGGTGCCTAGACATCCCACGGGCGGTTCGTGTCAAGCGGCTTGTCGTTGTCGGTGTCCCCAGGCGGTGTGTTCGTCGTAGAGGATCCCGTGTCGGAGGCATCCGTGGAGGATGCCGACGAGGCGGTTGGCGAGCGCGCGAAGCGCCCGACTGTGGGTATCACCGTTGGCTCGGTGTTCGTCGTAGAACGCCCTGGCGCCTGGACTGTGGGTGAGGGTGGCGAAGGCCCACAGATAGCAGGCGTCGGAGAGCCGTCGGTTGCGGGCATAGCGGGCGAGGACGACTTTGTGTTTGCCTGATGCCTTGGTGATCGGTGACATGCCCGAGTAGTTCTTGCGAGACTTGGCATCCTCGTAGCGGTTCGGGTCATCTCCGAACTCGCCGAGCACCCGGGCGCCGAGCGTCATCCCTAGTCCTGGCAGGGAACGGATGATCTTGGCGTCCGGGTGTTGCTCAAAACGGTCGGCCAGCTTGGTTTCGAGACTGGCGATCTGGGTGGTCAACTCACCGATCACCGCGACCAGCGCGGCGACCGTGACGCCCATCGCGTCAGCGATCAGATCCGGGGCGGCGAGTTGTTCGGTCCGCAACGCTGCCTGGATCTCCGCGGCGCGTTGCTCGATGCGTCGTTGCCGGCCCGCTCGACGAAGTGTGGCGCTGATCTTCGACAGCGACAGATGTCGTCCGGCAGTCGGTGTCGACGCGACCGCCAAGATCGCCAGGGCGTCACGGCCGCCCAGCTCGTCGAACGCCTCGAGCGCCGCCGGGTAGAACTCGCGCAATGTTGAACGGAGCTGGTTGGTTTGACGTTGTCTGGTCCAGATCATCGACTGATGCGCTCGAGCGAGCACCTTGATCGCTTCAGCGAGCTCGCTGTCACCAGCGATCGGGCGATGCAAATGCGCGTCGGTGCGAGCCAACTCGGCAAGAACTTTCGCGTCACCGGGATCGGACTTCGCTCCCGACGTCGAGAACCTCTCCCGATAGCGAGATGTCGACATCGGATTGACCGCCAATACCGTGTAGCCAGCAGCCACGAGCGTGTTGACGAACAACCCTCGATCAGTTTCCGATGCGATCACCACATCCGCTGGATCATCGACGTGGCCGGCGACCATCTCATGGAATCGAGCGATCCCCTCGATGCCCTCAGACAGCCGGCCACCACCTATCTTGCGGCCCGTGTCATCCTCGATGAATACGTCGTGATGATCCTCGGCCCAGTCGTGGCCAACGAACACCTTCGCCATCTGCACCTCCCAGTTGCCAGTTGATAAACGAGCCCGAGGCGACCGGCAGCTCGCTAATGGTTCAGTGCTCGAAGCACGTCATCCCACCAGCCATCAAAGCCGACCTCACCAACCGGCCGGCGCACGATCTAGGCATAGGACTCAACGTCCAGCTACAAACAGTGCTGACCGGCCAGCGGCTCGGAACCATTCTGTCCGCTCACGCAAACCGAACGATCGACTCCCATTAGCTGC
>JANPGV010000169.1:0-9405 GCA_031424145.1 Ilumatobacteraceae bacterium | reverse complement strand
GATGCCCTCTCCCGTGGCAGGGTCGAGGTTGCCGGTCGGCTCGTCGGCGAGCAGGATCAGCGGGCGGTTGACGAACGCCCTGGCGATCGAGACACGTTGCTGCTCACCACCACTGAGCTGATGCGGGAAGCGCTCCTGCTTGCCCGACAGGCCGACGAGATCGAGCACCGCCGGCACCTGCTGGCGGATGACGTGCTTTGGCCGGCCGATCACTTCGAGGGCGAAGGCCACGTTCTCGTGCACCGTGCGCGTCGGCAGCAGCTTGTAGTCCTGGAAGATGTTGCCGATGTTGCGACGAAGGTGAGGCACCTTGCTGTCGGACATCTCGTTGATGTTTCGTCCGGCCACCCAGACCGAGCCCTTCTCCGGGCTCTCTTGGCGGTTCATCATCCGCAGCAACGTGCTCTTGCCGGAGCCCGACGGACCGACGAGGAACACGAACTCGGCCTTGGCAACGTCGAAGCTGGCATCACGGAGCGCGACGACCTCGGTCGAGTAGCTCTTCGTGACATTTTCGAGTCGGATCATGCGCGCTTCTCCACAAACTGTTGCAACCGCCGCCCCGCCGGGAACCAGGAAAACACTAACGCCCTCACTCCGCTTCTCGCCGTCGCCATCGCAGATAGCCCTCCATGAACTCGTCGAGATCGCCGTCGAGAACACCGGTGACGTTGCTCGATTCGACCTCGGTGCGCAGGTCTTTCACCATCTGGTAGGGCTGCACGACATAGGAGCGGATCTGGCTCCCCCAACCCACCTGCGCCTGTTGGCCGGCGATGCTGTCGAGCTCGGCCTCGCGCTCTTCTTCGATCTTCGCGGCGATCATGGTGCGCAGGCGGGTCATCGCCTTCTCACGGTTCTGCAGCTGGCTGCGCTCTTCCTGCGACGACGCCACAAGTCCCGTCGGCTCGTGGATCAAACGCACGGCCGAAGATGTCTTGTTGACGTGCTGGCCACCGGCACCACTGGCACGGAAAACCTCCATGCGCACATCGGCGTCGTTGACCTCGAGATCGAGCGCGTCCATCACGGGCCACACCTGAACCGCGGCGAAGCTCGTCTGCCGACGACCCTGGTTGTCGAACGGGCTGATGCGCACGAGGCGGTGCGTTCCCCGTTCAGACGTCATCAAGCCGTACGCATATCTCCCCTTCAAGGTGAACTCCGCCGACATGATGCCCGCCTCCGCACCTTCACTGATGCCGTCGATCTCGTAACCGATGCCGCGTCGTTCCGCCCAGCGGCCATACATGCGCAACAGGATCTCGGCCCAGTCCTGGGCGTCGACACCACCGTCTTTGGCATTTATCTGCACGATGCAGTCGGCCTCGTCGTGCTCGCCGGTGAAGAGGCTGCGCAGATCTAGCTGGTCGAGTTGCTTCGTGATCGACGCGATTGCGGCATCGAGCTCGGGCTCCTGTGACGCGTCGTCGACCTCGCGGGCCAACTCGTGCAGCACTTCGGCATCTTCCAGCTGGCCGGCGAGCTGATCGAACTGCTCGATGTCTGTCTTGACGTTTGCGTACTCGGTGTTGATCCGCTTGGCCTCGTCCTGGTCGTCCCACAGATCGGGGCGGGCCACCTCCTGCTCCAGTTCGGTGAGACGCGACCTGTTGGACTCGATCTTCAGGTAGCCCTCGGCCTCACCGAGACGCCGGCGCAGTTCTTTCAGATCGTCGGAATAATCACGCATGTGGGTGGAAGAGTTGAGAACTTCGAGGAGATGAGGGGAGGTCGACGAGCGACCGCCAGGGAGCCGCAGACACGGAGGGAGCAGTCGAAGCGAAGCGGAGACCAGTCCCGACCATCAAGAAGAGCCGTGACACATTTTGAACTTCTTGCCACTGCCGCACGGACATGGAGCGTTGCGTGGGGTCTTCGACCATTCGTCCTTGACGATCGTCTGCTGTTTCACAGGCGCCTGCGCAGCCTGCGCGGCAACCTCTGGATCGATGTCGCCTGACGCGGCCGCCGCCTGCGCAGCAGCGGCGAAGCCATCAGGCTGCACGTTTTCACTCGACGTCTGTTGAACGTTCTGAACCGTGAGCGCCGGCGCATCGTTGCGCACGACTTGCACGTGCATGACGTACTTGACGAAGTCCTGGGCAATGCCCTTCATCAGGCTCCCGAACATCTCGTAGCCCTCGCGCTGCCACTCGACGAGCGGATCCTTCTGCCCTACTGCACGGAGGTTGATGCCCTCCTGCAGATAGTCCATCTCCTCGAGGTGCTCGCGCCACCGCTGGTCGATGATGCGCAGCATGACCTGGCGCTCGACATCGCGCATGATCGGCGGGGTGAGCTCGGCCTCGCGCTTCTCGTAGTACGCAGACGCATCGGACATGACGAGGTCGTACATCTCGTCGGTCTCGTGACAATCCTCGAGTTGCCGCTCGGGTATGTCGCTCGGCCAGAACGTCTTTAGCTCCAACACCAGGCCGCCAAGATCCCACTCGTCGGTGGCGACGCTGGCACAGTGCGTCTCGATGAGCGAGTTGACGGCTTCGGCCAGGTACTCCATGGCCGCAGACTTCAGGTCCGCACCTTCCAGGATCTGATCGCGGCGGCGGTAGATGACCTTGCGCTGCTCGTTCATCACCTCGTCGTACTTCAGCACGTTCTTGCGGATCTCGCCGTTGCGCTGTTCGACTGTGGTCTGAGCACGCTCGATGGCTTTGGTGACCATCTTGGCTTCGATGGCCTCGTCGTCGGGGAGGGCACGGCCCATGACCCACGACAGGGCTCCGGTTGCGAAAAGCCGCATCAGCTCATCGTCGAGGCTCAGGTAGAAGCGGCTCTCACCAGGATCGCCCTGGCGGCCGGAGCGACCGCGCAACTGGTTGTCGATTCGCCTGCTCTCGTGACGCTCTGTTCCCAACACGTACAGGCCGCCGAGGGAACGAATCTTGTCGCCCTCGATCTTGCAATCGTCCTTGAACTTGGCGAGCAACTGGTCGTAACGGGCGAGGGCAGCAGTGCGCGCGGCCTTGAACTCGTCGGGCATCTCGTCGAGTGGCAACGGAAGTGCGAAATCGTCGACCAACACGTCGGGATCGTGGCCTTCCTTGACGACCTCGTGGCGGGCGAGACCTTCCGGGTTGCCGCCGAGGATGATGTCGACGCCACGGCCGGCCATGTTGGTGGCGACGGTGACTGCGTTGAGGCGACCAGCCTGTGTGACGATCATCGCCTCACGGGTGTGCTGCTTGGCGTTGAGCACCTCGTGCGGCACACCCTGCTTCTTCAGGAGCTGCGACAGGTACTCGCTCTTCTCGACGCTGATCGTGCCGACCAGCACCGGCTGACCACGCCCGTACTTCTCGGCAATGTCAACGACGACGGCGCCGAACTTGGACGGCTCCGCCTTGTAGATGAGATCTGCCTGATCGTTGCGGATGACGGTCTGGTTGGTGGGGATCGGGACGACGGCCAACTGGTAGGTGCCCATCAGTTCGGCCGCCTCGGTGGCTGCCGTTCCCGTCATGCCCGCCAACTTGTCGTACATGCGGAAGTAGTTCTGCAGGGTGATCGTGGCGAGCGTCTGGTTCTCTTCCTTGATCTTCACACCCTCCTTGGCCTCGACGGCCTGGTGGATGCCCTCGCTCCATCGGCGACCATCGAGCACGCGACCGGTGAACTCATCGACGATCTTCACCTCGCCGCCTTGGATGATGTAGTCCTTGTCGCGCTTGTACAGCTCCTTGGCCTTCAGCGCCACCGAGAGCTGGTGGACCAGGTTCTGCTGAACCTCGTCGTAGAGGTTCGGGATGTCGAGCGCCTGCTCGACCCTTTCGATGCCGGCCTCGAGAGGCACGACGACCCGCTTGTCCTCTTCGACCTCGTAGTCGACGTCGCGTTTGAGTGAGCGCACGATCGACGCGAACCGGTAGTACAGCTTCGCCGCGTCGGCGACACGGCCGCTGATGATCAGCGGCGTGCGGGCCTCGTCGATGAGGATGGAGTCGACCTCGTCGACGATCGCGAAGTTGTGCCCGCGCTGGACCTTGTCGGCCAGTGTCGTGGCCATGTTGTCGCGGAGGTAGTAGATCCCGAACTCGTTGTTGGTGCCGTACGTGATGTCGCACGCGTAGTTGGCCCGCTTCTCCGAAGGATGCTCCTTGAAACCCGGGATGATGAGGCCGACATCGAGGCCCATCCACTTGTGGATGCGGCCCATCCATTCGGCGTGGAACCGAGCCAGGTAGTCGTTGACCGTGATGAGGTGGACACCGTTGCCGCCGAGACCGTTGAGGTACGCGGGCAGTGTGCTGACCAAGGTCTTGCCTTCACCGGTCTTCATCTCGGCGACCCAGCCGAAGTGCAGGGCCGCGCCGCCCATCAACTGCACGTCGAAGTGGCGCTGGCCGATCACGCGCGTCGCGGCCTCGCGCATGACGGCGAACGACTCGATCAGCAGATCGTCGAGGGTCTCGCCGCGATCGATGCGGCTGCGGAACTCGTTGGTCTTGGCGCGAAGCGCATCGTCGCTGAGCGCGCTCATGGTCGCTGACAGTGCGTTGATGTCGGGTACCAGGCCCTCCAGGGCCTTGAGCTTCTTGCCTTCACCGGCTCGGAGGATGCGATCGAGGATGCCCATGCGGTTAGACAGCCTACCGGCGGGTGCGGCGCTGACCTTTGCAACAGCGGTCACCTTGCATGAGCTGTTGCCGGGTGCTGTGTGCTGGCTGCGGCGGCCAGCTGGACGTGGTCGACACCCGCCGAATGCAGGGCGTCGGCGGCGGATCGCAGCGTCGCGCCCGTGGTGACGACATCGTCGACCACCAGGACCGCGAGACCGTGTCGCGGCTGCCGGGCACGAAATGCTGGACCGACGAGACGCTCGGCACGGGTCTTGCCGGTCTGCGGAGTGCCGTGTGCACGGTACAAGAGACGCCGGCAGGGAACGCCGAGCTGACGGGCCACGGCGCGCGCGATTGCCTCCGCCTGGTCGTACCCGCGCCGCTGCACTCGGCGAGCGCTGGTGGGCGCCCAGGTCACCACATCCACATCTGCGAATTCCAACCGACGGACCATGTGTGTGGCCAGCACGCCGGCGGCCGAACGTCGGTGCCGGAACTTGAGCGCGACGATCAACTCCCGCGGTGTTCCCTCGAACGCGAATGCGGCGCGAATGCCCTCGGGACTTCGCAGCGGACGAACCGACGCGAGCGAGAACCGGCACGGGTGGCACAGGACCTCGCCGGCCCGGCCACAGGCTGCGCAACGTCTGGAGAGCAACATGGTGTCATCAGTACCAGGAGGGTGTGACAGAGCACTGGGTAGGGTCAGTTCGTGCTGCGCCGCCTGTGTCCCGACCGTCCGGTGCAGCGGCTGACCCGGTGCGTTGTAGGGCTGGCGTGCTTCGCGCTCGGCATCAGCATGTTCGTCACGGCAGGCCTCGGTCTTGCACCTTGGGACGTCTTTCATCAAGGCGTTTCGAGCCACACGGGTCTGTCGTTGGGCTGGGTCATCGAGATCGTCGGGTTCCTGTTGTTGCTGCTGTGGATCCCGTTACGGCAACGGCCCGGCATCGGAACCATCCTCAACGCCATCGAGATCGGCCTCGTCGTCAACTTGATCGGCGATCACCTTCCATCGACCGACCGGTTGGTCCCGCGTCTCGCATACGTCGTCGGGGCCGTCACGGTGATCGCCGTCGGGTCGGGTCTGTACATCGGCGCCGGCCTGGGCACCGGGCCCCGCGATGGGATCATGGTGGCGCTCGCCCGGCGCGGGTACTCCGTGCGCGTCACCCGAACCGTTCTCGAAGCAGTCGTCATGGCCGCCGGCGTACTGCTTGGCGGCCACATCGGCATCGGCACCCTGGCGTTCATGCTCGGCATCGGCCCCATGGTCCACGTCCTCATCCCCATGCTCGACCTCCCCAAGCGCCCCACCTCCGAGTCATCGACCGCTGTCACCGGAGCGGGCGCATACGGCCCACAGCGGTGACAGCGCCAAGCGAAATAGTCAACGTGGGCGCCCAGATAGTCCGGAGGGGACCATCTGGCTGCCCACGATGAGTTGGACTGGTTCGAGGCGGTGAGGGAAGCGCCAGCGACGAGCCGCACGGAGGGAGCAGTCGAAGCGAAGCGGAGACCAGTCCCGACCACTAATAACGGTAGTGCGCGGGTTTGAAGGGGCCGGAGGGCTCTACGCCTAGGTATTCGGCTTGCTCGTCGGTGAGCTTGGTCAGCTTCACGCCGAGGGCGTCGAGGTGCAACGCGGCCACCTTCTCGTCGAGCCGCTTCGGCAGGACATGCACACCCAATGGATACTGCTCGACGTTGTTGAACAGCTCCATCTGGGCGATGACCTGGTTGCTGAACGAGCAGCTCATCACGAAGCTCGGGTGGCCCGTAGCACACCCCAGGTTGACCAGTCGGCCCTCTGCGAGAACGATGATCGAGTGGCCATCCGGGAAGGACCACAGATCGGTGCCGGGCTTCAGCTGGTCGTGAGTCGCCCCGCTGCGAGCAAGCCCGGCCATGTCGATCTCGCTGTCGAAGTGACCGATGTTGCAGACGATCGCGTTGTGCTTCATCTGATGCATGTGGTCGACGGTGATGATGTGATCGTTGCCGGTCGCCGACACGAAGATGTCGGCTGAAGCGACGACGTCTTCGAGTGTCGTGACCTGGTAGCCCTCCATCGCCGCCTGCAGCGCATTGATCGGGTCCACCTCTGTGACGATGACTCGGCAGCCCTGGCCCTTCAGTGCCTGAGCGCAGCCCTTGCCCACATCTCCATATCCGCACACGACCGCAACCTTGCCGCCGAGCATCACATCGGTTGCCCTGCAGATCGCGTCGGTCAGCGAGTGCCGGCAGCCGTAAAGGTTGTCGAACTTGCTCTTGGTCACGGAGTCGTTGACGTTGATCGCCGGAAACAGCAGTTCGCCACGCTCGTGCATCTTGTACAGACGCATCACCCCAGTCGTGGTCTCCTCGGTGACCCCCTTGATCTGCGCGGCCATCTGCGTCCACTTCTTCGGATCCGTCCTCAACGAACGCTGCAGGAGACCGAGCACGATCGCGAATTCGGGGTTGGATGCCGACGTCGGGTCGGGAACCTCGCCCGACTTCTCGAACTCGACCCCCTTGTGCAACAGCAGGGTGGCGTCACCGCCGTCGTCGAGAATCATGTTGGGACCCTGCTGCTCGCCGGCGATGCCGTCGGGCCACGTCATCATCTGCTCGGCACACCACCAGTACTCCTCCAGTGTCTCGCCCTTCCAGGCAAATACCGGGACACCCTTAGGCTCTTCGACGGTGCCCTCGGGACCGACGGCGACCGCCGCGGCGGCGTGGTCCTGGGTGGAGAAGATGTTGCAACTCGCCCAGCGCACCTCGGCGCCGAGCTCGACGAGCGTCTCGATCAGCACGGCGGTCTGGATGGTCATGTGCAACGACCCGGAGATGCGCGCGCCGGCAAGCGGCTTCGACGGCCCGAACTCCTTGCGCAAGGCGCGCAGGCCGGGCATCTCGTGCTCGGCGAGGTGGATCTCCTTGCGGCCGAACGGGGCGAGCGAGAGATCGGCAACGCGATAGTCGCGGCGCGCCGCGAGTGACGAAGTCATGACAGGTTCCTCCACAGGTGAAAGCAGGTACAGGTTTGTACCGAAGTATTTGTCGGGCCGGTGCCAGCTGGCAACGTTCAGTTCAGCCCGTGGGGTGTCGACAGTTTAGTCGGCCAGAACGACCGCAGACGCGTCGAACAGGTAGTGCGCATACCCGGCGAGGTTGTACACGCGCAGCGTGTTGTTGGAACCGTAGGTGAGCACCGCCATGTTCGGGACCGGCGGGCCCTCGACGGTGTTGAGGTTCGACGACAGCGGGCGTGTGCCGCCGGTTGGGTACGCCGTCAGGAACGAGGCTGCCGGCTGCGACGGGTACTGACGCTTGAGGTCTGCCGACGTGAGGTTGCCGATGACGGCCAGCTGGTTGCCCACCGCATCGGGTCCGATTGCGACAGAAGCGGCGAAGTCGGCGAAGCTCCAGTCCTCGGCCTGGCCTGGCCCCAGGGCCACACCGCCCCATTGGGCGTCGCGGGTGTCGAACGTGCGGTACGGCGACGAAAGCGGTACGACTCGACCCTTTCGGGTTGCGACATCTTGGCCGCTGAGCATGTAGCCGACGACATCGGCGACAACGTCGGTCGAACCGTGGAAGTTGAAGATGCGCACCTTGCCATCGGCGCTGACCGGGACGAACACGAGGTTGGCCTTGATGACCCCGTCGGCGAGGTTGAGGTTCGACGTTGTCGGGTTCTGGCCGTCCGGAACGGGATCGGGAACCACGGACAGGTAGGTCGAGGCGCCACCGGCCCTGGCAGTGATGCCCACGACGTTCAGCAGCACGCCGCTGACGTTCGGCAAGTCGGGCACGACGTCGGTGACTGTCGGGTTGACACCGTCGACTCCGCGCACTTGCAGGTCGATGGTCTGGCCCTGCGTCAACGGACCAACCGCGTTGGCGGCCAAGGCGCGGCCCGTTCCGTCGCGGGTGTCGAGCACGCGCGACGGTGCCGTGGGAATCAAGCGGGCCCCGCCCACGGATGCGATTTCGGTCAGGCTGCTGGTCGAGAACCAGCCGAACACGTCGACGACCACCTGTGCCGTACCACTCTGGCCGAACAGCCCGATCTCGAGCTCACCATCCGCGCCCGGCCGGACGATTGCGACGTTGGGCACTGTCTGATTCGGACCGAAGTTGATCAGCGATGTACGCACGGCAGGCTTTGCGCCTTTGCCGTACGCCTCGAGATAGCCGTTGGCACCCGGCTCGGTGACGGTGATGTTGACGACCACTGCCAGCACGTCGCCGGTTGTCGTAGGAATTCCGCCTTGACCGAGCAGTTTGATGTCGAAGGTTGCCGGGGTCGGCGCAGCAAGCGGCTTGGCGCCGTTGGGGGCGACATCGTTGATCGCCAGGCCCGGCCGGGAATCGAAGATTCGGGAAGGGGTCAGCGGGTGAAACTCGCCACCGCCGCACAGTGTGCCGGCTGCGCATGTGACTGCCGCCTGTGTTGCGCCTCCTGGGGTGGCAACGGCTCCCGCACCGATAAGGGCAAGGGTGGCAGCCGTCAACCGCGCGATGTGACGCCCTGACTTCATTGTGTGAGCGTATCCCACGGTGACTCCAATGCAGTACGCGGCACGATCACGCCGCGAACGTCGGCGCGATGCCTTCGCTGCTGACTCGGGACATGATTGCTTCGTGTTCGGCGTCGTCGACGGCGACCGCTTCGTCGATCAACATCACCGGTATCCCATCGCGGATCTCATACCGGCGATGCAATCGTGGGTTGTACAGACCGTCGGAATCGCCGAGGTAGTACAGAGGGCCCTTGTCCTGCGGGCAGGCCAGTACTGCGAGCAAACGGGGGTCCAGCGCCATTGGCTTC
>JANPGV010000168.1:0-2700 GCA_031424145.1 Ilumatobacteraceae bacterium | reverse complement strand
AGCCGGTCGACAGGGACTGCCGGTAGGCGTTGACGGCGGGGCAAACTTCGGCGTTTCGCAAATCCATCCACACCGCGACGGCCACGTCGTTTGTTGCGGCGATGCCCACGTAGTCATAGACGGCCTCCCGGTTCAGGGTTCGGCTCGACGCGCGAGCGTCACCGGGCAAGCCGCGGTGCAAGGTGGTGGCACCCATGGGTACGCCCCCAGCGCCAATGTCCGCGTGGCGAACGACGCCTTGGGCCAGCCGGGCTACTGCGGTGGTCGTCTGCCAGGTCTGCAAGAAGGCGTCGTAGGTGACATACAGGTCGGCACCATCGGGCGAAATGGCGACCGAAGGAAAGTCCGGACGATCGCCCGCCTCGGCGAGATCAACCGGAGTGGACCAGGACCGCCCCTGGTTGGTCGAAACCGTCACCAACGCCTGCTCATGGTTGAGCCCTTGGGCGCCGTCGCACCAGCTCAGTGCGGCTTTGTCGGTCGCGTTTGCGCCAGTGGGCGCGCCGTTGGCGATGTCGGCAATCGGGAAGCTGTCCGTGCGTGCCCCAGCGATGCCGTCGAACGTCACGCGACCGCTAACCGGATCGAAGGCGCCGCAATCGCTCGCTAGTGCCACAGCCCGCGGCTTCTCGAAGTTGACGCCGCCGTCGAAGGATCGTGCCAGATACTGCACGCCGGCACTCTTCAGGCTGCCGTTCCAGAAGACGTACACGACACCGTGACTGTCGGTGCGGACTGTGCAGCCCTGCCGGCCACCGGATGACCCTGCCCCGGAGCCCGTGTTCGCCGCCTGGCTGATCTGGCGTTGCGTCCAGGTGTCACCGCCGTCGGTCGACCGTGCGACCATCACCGGTTCCGGCGGGCCGCCGTTGCTTCGGAATGCCACATTGCAGATGTAGACGTTGCCGAAGAACGGGCTCAACGCGGCGTTGTCTGCCCACAAGGTCTCCTTGTCGGAGAAGGTCGCCGAGCTCTGCTTGGAGACGATGACGGGGTCGAGCCAGGCGCTGGCGTTGTTTGCCGCCGCGGCCGCGACATCGTCTGTGCGAGACACAGCTATGGCCGCGGCCCCCTTGAAGGTCGGCGCAGTGCTGAGGTTGAAGGCGATGTTGGCGTAGTACAGACGTGAGCCGTTGGTCCACGAGAACCCGTTGGGACCGGGCCGCGGCCCAAAGGCCAGTGAGGGATCGCCGTGCGAGGACAGTCCATTCTCGTAGTAGCCGGCAATGTGCCGATTGGACCGGCCATGGTCGTTCCCGAGCGGGCATTGAGGCCGCTGTACGTGGGCTGGGTCCAAGTGGAGCCTCCATCGGAGGAGAAGTAGATCCCCGACAGTCCGATGTCTGTCGTCAGGTCGCACCTGCTGCCGTTGCACGGTGCCATGTCGATGAGGTCGTTGGCGCCTGCGGCCGCCACCAATGTGTGGTTCGCGTCGATGGCCACCGTCGGCTCGTTTTGCGAGTTTTGGATGTACGGCGTCGACGGACTGCCGACGCTGACCTCGGCGTCACCCCCCAGCGCCACCGCGGGCGCAATCGATGTCATCGCTGCGGCCACCGTCACCACGGCCAGCGCGCTGTACAGCCGACGAGTCTGTACCCCCTCGAGAGTTGATCCCCGAGGGGGAAAGTAGACCCGCCGGTCGCTCGCGTCAACCCGTCACGCCGGGCCTCGCCCACGAAAGCTCTCGCCCCGTGGCTGGCCGGCCACTCTGTCCGCCAGCTGGGCGACGAAAGCTGGCCACGTTGGGCCAAATGGCCCATTTATCCCGGCCTGAAATGTCTGTACGGTCTGCGCTGACGGCTTGGGCGAGACGTTACGGCGGCTAGGCGCGCTGGATAACGAGGGCGGAAAACTGTGGACCGGACGGGCGTGTGCGGTAATGGTACGGACGAACTGTTGGAGCGCGATCACGAATTGCGGGCCTCGATGTTCGGGATCGAGGCGGCGGCGCTGGCGTTGAACGAACAGCGCGATCGCATGCCTTCTAGTGATGTCGATCAGCTGGTGCTGGCGATCGCGTCGGAGGCTCGGCGGTTGCGCCTGATGCTTGAGCCTCGGGCCAAAGAGCTGACTTCTTTCGATCTGGCGGAAGCGATCCGCCCCGCGATCCTCATCACCCGCTCTTTGGGAGTTGTGGTACATGACGCGGTGCCCACCGGGATGTGGGTGCAAGGTTGCCGCGACGATGTCGCCGAGGTCGTGTTCGCGCTGCTCGACAATGCTCGCGTCCACGCCGCCCCCTCGGCTGTCGATGTCCGCGCGACGTTGCGCGACGGCATGACCACGCTGTGTGTCGAAGACCGTGGTCCGGGGATCACCGGCATCGGGCAACCGATGTTCAAGCGTGGTGGGCGTGGCCCGCAGAGCTCCGGTTCCGGGCTCGGCCTGTTCATCGCCCGACGGCTGATGATCGGACAGGCAGGATCATTGACGGTTGACGGACGACCCGGCGGTGGCACATCATTCGCGGTGAGCCTTCCGAGTTCACTATTCGGCTTGTCGGAACGGCTGCCTCGTGGTGCTCGCCAGCCGGCGGTCGTTCGATGAGCGGACGGGTCCTCGTTGTCGAGGATCATGTGCTGGTGGCGATTGTGTTGCAGCTGGCCTTGTCCGGGCGTGGTTGGGATGTGGGGACGGTCAGCGGACCGACGGCACTCGACGTGATCGCTCATGCCCAACGCTTCGAGCCGCAGGTTG
>JANPGV010000167.1:0-7595 GCA_031424145.1 Ilumatobacteraceae bacterium | reverse complement strand
TGGCCGACCCCGACGACAACGAGTTCTGCGTGCTCACTCCCCGCTAGCCGGTCCTTCTCCGGCTACAGGATGCCGGTCACCCGGGTCTGTTGCCGGTGCTGATCACGACGGACGGCGTGGAACTCCTGACCACATACCCGTACGAAAGCAGGCTGCTCGCGAGCTGACCAATCGCATGTCACAACGGCGACGGCGTCCCCGGGTTTCGGAGCACCAGGCCCGATCTGCCGATACCCTCCATCACGGCGAAGGGGAGTAGCTCGACGCCGGGAGATCGACACGCTGGGTGATGAGCCCCGGTCCCCGGGCCCGCTGTTGGCGGGTGAGCAAGACCTTCGACCAGACATCAGTCAGATGTCCGGTCGAGGTCTCACCACTTCCTCCGGGCTCGATCTCGGAGAAACACAATGGAAGCATTCCTGATCAGTTTCGGCATCATCTTCGTCGCCGAACTCGGCGACAAGAGCCAGTTGATGGCGCTCACCTTCGCAGCTCGCTACAAGGCTCTCACGATCCTGATCGCGATCACTGTGGCGACCGCATTGGTCCATCTGGTCAGCGTGCTCCTCGGCGCGGCCGTAGGTGTGGCGCTACCGACCAAAGCGATATCGGTAGTGGCCGGCGTCGCTTTCTTGGGGTTCGCCGCGTGGACGCTGCGAGGCGACAGGCTGGACGACGACGACACCGCTCGTGCGAACAAGAGCGCCACATCGGTCTTCTTCACGGTCGGAGTGGCATTCTTCCTGGCCGAACTCGGCGACAAGACGATGCTCGCCACCATCACGCTTGCTACTAAGAACGGCCTGATCGGAACTTGGATCGGCTCGACGCTGGGCATGGTCGCCGCTGACGCACTCGCGATCATCGTCGGTAAACAGCTCGGCGCCCGGCTCCCGGAGCGCGCCATCAAGATCGGCGCAGCCGCGACCTTCGTCATCTTCGGGCTCGTGCTCATCGTCGAAGGGCTTCGATAGGCAGGCCTTGACGGCAAATCGCTCCGGTGTCGGCCGCACGTCTGCGAACTACTCTGCCACGGGTGACCTCGCCGCTCCACGAACAGCCGCTGCTCCCTCACCTCATTGTCCAAAGCCTCGCCGCCCATGACGACGCTCCGTGCATCAATCTCGCCGGGCGCGTCGCGACGTACGCCGAGATCCGGCGACGGACCAGCCAGCTGATCCAGGCCCAGCGGGCGCGGGGCGTGACGCGCGGGACCCGACTCGCCGTGCTGTCGAAGAACCGTCCGGAGGTCCTCACGAACCTGACGGCGTCGCTCGTCAACGGCTGTGTTCTCACGCCGCTGCACCCAATGGCTTCACTCTCCGATCACGCGTACGTGATCGGAGATGCCGAGATCGAGTGCCTCGTCTTCGACGCCGACAACTTCACCGAACGCGCACGCGAGCTCAAGGCGCAGTATCCGGATCTCACCCTGCTCGGCTTCGGGCCCAACGACGTCGGCGACGACTTCCTCGCCCTCGCCGACCAGTTCGAGCCGGCGCAGCTGGTAGCCCCCGACGTGGGTCTGGATGACCTGTGCACCATCGTCTACACCGGCGGCTCAACCGGGCGGCCGAAGGGTGTGCTGATGAGCCATCGCGTGTGGCAGGCGATGACGTGGATCCAGATGGCCGAGTGGGAGTTCCCCGACGACCTGCGGATCGCGATCGCCACGCCGCTGTCTCACGCCGCTATGTCTCTCCTCGCGCCCGTGCTGCTGTCGGGCGGAGCGTTCTACGTGATGGAGTCGTTCGACCCGGCCGGCTTCTTCGACCTCGTCGCCGAACATCGCATTACGGCGACGCTGATCGTGCCCGTCATGTTGTACGCATTGCAGGGGCATCCACGGTACGACACTGCTGACATGTCGTCGATGGAAACCATCTTCTACGGTGCGTCGCCGATGAGCCCGGCCAAGCTTGCCCACGCGATCACGGACTGGGGACCGATCTTCTTCCAGTTCTACGGGCAGACCGAGGCCCCGATGGTCATCACCCACCTGAAGAAGCGGGAACACGATCTCGCCCGCCCCGACCGCCTCGCCTCGTGCGGCCGCCCGGTGCCGTGGATGCACGTCGCCTTGCTGGACTCGAACGACCGACCCGTGGCGCCAGGAGCATCCGGAGAAATCTGCACGCGGGGTCCGCTGGTGATGACCGGTTACAAAGACCTGCCCGATGAGACCGCCGAAGCGCTGTCGGGCGACTGGTTGCACACCGGCGACGTCGGCCGCTTCGACGATGACGGCTACCTGTACATCGTCGACCGGACCAAGGACATGGTGATCACCGGCGGCTTCAACGTCTTTCCCCGCGAGGTCGAGGACGTGATCAGCGCGCATCCCGCAGTGAGCATGGTCATGGTCATCGGCGTGCCGGATGAGAAGTGGGGCGAAGCGGTGAAGGCCGTCGTCGTGCTCCGGCCCGATCACGAGCCGTCGGACGCGCTCACTAGAGAGCTGCAACAGTTGGTGAAGGACGCGAAGGGTTCGCAACAGTCACCGAAGTCGATCGACTACGTCGAGGCCTTGCCGCTCACCCCGGTCGGCAAACCGGACAAGAAGGCGGTGCGGGCTCGGTACTGGAACGACATCGGTCGAGCGGTCTCGTAGAACGGGCGCCCATACGTTGGATGTTCGCCGTGCGATGCGTGGGACTCTTTCGGCGTTTCACGCGGGTAGTACCATCCGTAGGACGCCGACCGCTCTGATGTTTCGCTACGCAGAGTGGGGGACCAGCGAAAGGGGAAGATGAACGAGTTCATCAGGTTCGCGCTGTTGGGGCTAGGTGTAGGCGCCCTGTACGCCTTCGCGTCCCAGGGGCTGATCGTGATCTACCGTGGCACCGGCGTCTTGAACTTCTCACTCGGCGCCACGGCGATCGCCGGCGTCTACATGCAGTGGGATTTGCAGACTCGGCAGGGCTGGCCGTTCCTCCTCTCGGCTCTCGTCGGCGTCGCCTGGTCCGCCTTTCTGGGAGCACTCACCCATTGGGTGATCATGAGGCCGTTGCGCCGGGCCAGTTCGCTGGTCCGGGTGATCGCCACGCTCGGTGTGCTGGTGACGATCCAGGCAGGGGTCATCATCCGGTACGGCTCCAACCCTCATCAGGTCGAAAGCTGGCTGCCGACCAACCGAGTGACGCTGTGGGGCGACGTCGGGATCACGGTCGATCGCCTGATCCTGCTCGGCATCGGGAGCGCGTCGGCGTTTGCTCTCTGGCTGCTCTATCGATCGAGTCAGTTCGGCCTCGCCACCGAGGCGGTATCGGAGAGCGAGCGTTCCGCGGCGGCGATCGGGTTGTCTCCCAACAAGATCGCCGTTCTGAACTGGGCGTTGGGGTCAGGGATCGCTGCTGTCGCCGGGATCCTGGTCGTGCCGATCATCACCCTGCAGGTCACGGCGATGACAGCGTTGATCCTGGCCGCGCTCGCTGCCGCATTGGTCGGCGACTTCCGGTCATTTCCGATCGCCACGGCAGCAGGATTCGCGCTCGGCATCGGCCAGGCGCTGGTCGGACGGTTTGCCGACCAGCAAGGCCTCGCACCATCGCTCCCGTTCCTCGTCATCATCGTGGTGCTCGTGTTCCGAGGGCGGTCGCTGCCGCTTCGGGACTACTACCTCCAACAACTGCCGATGGTCGGCAACGGTCGAATGTCGTGGGACTGGACGCTCTTCGGCTTCGGCACCATCGTCTTCCTGATGCTGACGAAGGAACCGAAGTGGATCGATGCCCTGACCGTGTCGTGGGGGGTTGCCATCGTCCTGCTGTCGATCGTGGTGCTCACTGGGTACACCGGTCAGCTCTCCCTCGCCCAGTACTCGATAGCCGGATTCGGCGCGTTCGTCGCAGGACGGTTGGTCGCCGTGTTTCACATCCCGTTCCTCCTCGGACTGGTGGCCGGCGTCGCCGCTGCCGTGCCCCTCGGAATCATCTTCGGCCTTCCGGCGGTGCGAACCAGGGGGATCAACTTGGCGATCGTCACACTCGGCTTGGGGACCACCATCGAGCTGATGCTGTTCAGGAACCGCAACTACACCGGCGGCGTTCAGGGAACCCAGGTCGGCAACCCCGAGATCTTCGGCTTCGACATCGGATCGATCAATCACCCGGCGCGCTACGGGGTGTTCGTGGTCGCAATGGCAATGGTGGCGGTCGTGGTGATTGCCAACGTGCGACGCGGCCGCAGTGGCCGCCGGTTGATCGCCGTCCGCACCAACGAACGGGCGGCAGCGGCGCTGGGGATCGACGTGATGAAGGCCAAGCTCTTCGCATTCGCACTGGCGTCCGCAATCGCGGCCTTGGGCGGCATCGTCATCGCGTTCCGACTGAGCTCGATCAGCTACCAGTCGTTCACCAACTTC
Organism: Ilumatobacteraceae bacterium; assembly: GCA_031424145.1. GTDB lineage: Bacteria > Actinomycetota > Acidimicrobiia > Acidimicrobiales > Ilumatobacteraceae > JAENVT01. The sequence continues at coordinate 3,232 of JANPGV010000167.1, read as the reverse complement.
ACGTCGATCACGTACGTCGGCCTGGCAATCGTCGGAGGCGTCGGCTACCTGCTGGGTGCATTTGTCGGTGGCACGATGGCCACGGCCGGGCTCAACCAGCAGATCCTCGAATCGACGTGGCCGGGCGTCGGACGGTGGATCCAGCTGATCAGTGGTATTGCGATCCTGCTCACAGTGTTGACGTACAAGGACGGTGTGGCCGCCGAGTGGGCCAAGGTCTTCAAGTTGGTCAAGCGGGCCCGGAAGTGGGGTCGGCCCTACATCATCGAGCTCGCCGATGTCGCCGATCCGAGGAGCGCCACCGACCACCACTCCCGAGTGCCACCGCGGACCCTCACCTTGGAGGGATTGACGGTGCGCTACGGGGTGGTCACTGCCGTCAACAATGTGAGCTACCGGCTCGAACCTGGCATCGTCACCGGCCTGATCGGGCCGAACGGTGCCGGCAAGACGTCGCTGATCGACGCCATCAGTGGATTCGCGCGGGCGGAGGGCCAAGTGCTGCTCGACGACCTCGACCTGTCGAAGGTGCCGACAGTCAAGCGCGCCAGGGCCGGTGTGGCTCGGTCTTTCCAGTCGCTCGAGTTGTTCGAGGACTCGACGGTGTTCGAGAACCTCAGCGTGGCCGCCGACCCGCAGGATCTCCGCTCGTATGCCCTCGATCTGGTCTGGCCGATCAATCCACCGCTCCCGCCCGAAGTGGTGCGCGCTGTCCTGGAGTTCCAACTCGACAAAGATCTGCACCGCGATGTCAGGGACCTGTCCTACGGCAAGCGACGGCTGCTGGCGATCGCCCGGGCGGTGGCGATGAGTCCCAGCGTGCTCCTGCTCGACGAGCCGGCCGCCGGTCTGAGCTCGACCGAGAGCACCGAGTTGGCCCGGGTGGTCCGCCGCTTGGCCGAAGACTGGGGCATGGCGATCCTGGTCGTCGAGCACGACATGAACTTCGTGATGGGAGTCTGTGACCAGGTGATGGTGCTCGACTTCGGGCACCTGATCGCGTCGGGGACGCCTGAGCAGATCCGCTCGAATCCGGCGGTGATCGCCGCCTATCTCGGCGACGACAGCGAAAACGCACCTGACGACGGGTTCGACGATCCGTCACCATCGTCGCCCACACCCGCGCCAGCGTCGGTTGCAGGTCGTGTGTCATGAGACAACCACTGTTGGAAACCCGCAACCTCAAAGCCGGCTACCTCGGTCGAGAAGTGGTTCGAGCGGTCAACCTCACGGTCTATCCGGGCGAAGTGGTCTGCCTGCTCGGCCCCAACGGTGCGGGCAAGTCGACGACCCTGCTGACGATCGCCGGCGAGCTGGAGCCGGTCGACGGTCTCGTCATGTTCAACAACGTGCCGACCTTCACGCCGATGTATCAACGGGTCCGCGACGGTGGCATCGGCCTCGTGACCGAGGAACGGCTGGTGTTCACCAAGATGTCGGCTCGCGACAACCTGCGGATCGGTGGGGGATCGGTGGAAGGCGCGTTGGCGCTGTTCCCGGAGCTGGGATCGCGACTCTCGGTCCGGGGTGGGATGCTCTCGGGCGGCGAGCAACAAATGCTGGCCCTCGCCCGTGCGCTGAGCCGCAACCCGTCGCTCCTGCTCGCCGACGAGCTGTCGCTCGGCTTGGCGCCGAAGATCGTCGACCGACTGCTCGGCGCGGTCCGCACTGCGGCCGACGAGCATGGCACGGGGGCGTTGATCGTCGAGCAGCATGCCCACAAGGCGCTGAAGTACGCCGATCGGATGTACATGATGGCGCGCGGCCAGATCCTGCTCGAGCTCCCAGCCGCCGAGGCAATCCAACGTCTCGACGAGATCGAGGACGCCTACATGCGCGGTACCTCCGAGACCGAGGAGGACCACCTCGAGCGGCTACGCCGGAAGAACAAGAAGAAGCAATGGAGACGCCTGCGAGTGCGCGAGCGCGAGTTGGCACGTCTCACGGGAAAGATCGTCTCCACCAGGAGGGAAGAGGATGATGAGTATTACTTCGACGCCGAACAGCAGCGGCGCAATTGGTCGCAACAGGCGAGGCGGTAACTGACGATGGGTTACCGCACCGCAGAGCTCCCGCCCGTCGCCCTCGACGAGTTCGCCAAGATCCCGTTCTTCGAGCGGATGAAGATGCTGCAGCTCCATTGGGTGAAGTACGGCTTCGGCACTCCGAAGCAAACCGTCATGTTCTATGTGTGGAAGATTTTCTACTACGCGTTGTTCGGCCTGATCTTCTGTGGCGCGTTCACCCGCGGGCTTGAGTTCAACAACATCTCCGGTTGGTGGGACCAGCCGATCCTCTACCAGAAGCTGATGGTCTGGACGATCCTGCTGGAGATCATGGGGCTGGCCGCGACGTGCGGACCGTTGGCGTTCCACTTCGATCCGCCGATCGGGGGGATCTTGTACTGGTGGCAGAACGACACCCTGCGCGTTCCCCCGTACCCGAATCACGTCCCGTTCACCAAAGGCAACCGGCGCACGCCGTGGGACACCGGCCTCTACAAGTTCATCGTGTTCTGGCTGGTCATGATGATGTTCCTATCCGGTCAGCACGTCGCTGGACTGCCCGAGGGATCGGCGGGTGTGATGCCCCAATGGGCGCTGGTGATCTACTGCGGCCTCATCCTCTTGATGGGTCTGCGCGACAAGGTGGTGTTCCTGTCCGCTCGCTCCGAACAGTACGTCCCGACGATGCTGTACTTCGGGCTGTTCCATAACTTCACCGACATGATCGTCGCCGCCAAGATCGCCATCGTGGTGATCTGGATGGGGGCCGGCTTCTCGAAACTGCAGCACGGCTTCCCGTCGACGGTCGCGATCATGGTTCAGAACACGCCCTGGATGGTGTCCCAACGGTTCCGGGAGGCGACGGTCAGGGATTACCCGAACGACCTCCGCCCATCGAAGTTCACGCACGCCCTGGCTCACATCGGTGGCACCACCTGCGAGATGGTGATGCCGCTCGTTCTGTTGTTCTCACCGTGGCCGTGGCTGACGTGGATCGCCATCGTCTCGATCTGGATGCTCCACACCTTCATCATCTCCACGATTCCGTTGGCGGTGCCGTTGGAGTGGAACGTGTTCTTCATGTTCGTTGTGGCATTCTTGTTCGCCAACTTCCCCGCTGGCGCCGGGTACGGGGTCGGCGACATGAATCCAGTCCTGCTGGCGATCGTGGTGTGCGTCGCCCTCGCACCGATCATCCTCGGAGCCCTTCGGCCGCAGTATGTCTC
>JANPGV010000166.1:0-35654 GCA_031424145.1 Ilumatobacteraceae bacterium | reverse complement strand
CGCCAGTCCCCGCATCGGATCGTCGAGCGCAACCTGCTGCATGACGGCGTGGACGGCGCTTCCCTTCGCGGTGCCGAATCTGCCACCGCGCCTGCTGGGCCGATCGTTGGGCCCCGGTTCCTTGCGGTTGCCGGGATCTGCAGCCTCGTGGTCGTCGCTGTCGGGCTGGCGGCGGCCAACGGCCGCGCCGAACCGTTCGCCTGGCGCTACGGAATCGTCGTCGGTCTCGTCGTCGTCGACGCCGAACAACGATCCCTGCACAAGATTGACGTCGGATGTCGGCCCTGCCGCGTCGCCGAGGGCCTTGGCCAGGCCGCTGGGGGTCCAGATCCTGCGTACTTGCCCGGCCGTGCGATCCAGCTCCTCGGGCTCGACGATCTCATCGACCAACGACGGGCGAACGTGGCTGGGTGGATGAGCGATCGGCAGTTGCGGATCCGGGCAGATCGCCAACGAGGTTGCGCCCGCCGTGGTGATCGCTTCGACGAGACGACCCGCGGGGCAACCTTTGCCTTTGTGGTGCATCGACACCACGAGATGGTCCTTCGCCCGGGTGAACGCCACGTACAGCAATCGTGCCTCTTCGGCGCGGCCGGCCTGGCTCTCCAGCGCGACCAGTTCGCTGAGCGCGGCATTGGTCATCTTGCCGAGTCGTACCAACGGGGTCGTTCCCTTCCAGCGAACCCCGGTCGCCGCGTTGGGTGCGTCGGCCCCACCTAGACCGGCGATGACCGTGATCGGGAACTCGAGTCCTTTCGCGGCGTGGATCGTCATGATGCGCACGGAATCCTCGCCCTCATCCGTGCTCAGCTCGACACGATCCACATCCTCGACTCGGCGATCGACCCATGCCAGGTATTCGGCGAGCGTGCCTCCCGTTGCGTCACTCCATGCCCGAGCTTCGTCGATGACATATCGAACGCGACGCCAGGTCTCCCTGGCGACCTGCTCGCCTTCGCTCAACGCCGCCGCAACACCGCGCCATCCGTCGTAGAGCTCGGCAAGCAGCTCGGCCGGGGTGCGCTCCTGCTTGCGACGGCCCATCTGGTCGAGCACGCGCAGCGCATCACCGACGATGCCGGGTTCCTTGGTGAAGACCCGAAAGTCCTGCTTGAATCGCCGAGGCCTGTCGGCCGGCCCGAGCCTGAACTCCATCAACTGGCGATCATCGATGCCGAAGAGGGAGGTTCGCAGAGCAGTGACAACCTTCAGCTGGCTCGTTGGATCGTCGACGGCGCGGAGGACACGCAGCAGTTCGTAGACCTCGCGCGAGCCGTAGATCAGTGTGCCGCCTTCGACTCGGTACGGCACGCCGGCATGGCGCAACGTGTGCTCGAGCACACCGAGCCGGGTGCGGCTGCGAATCAGCACCGTGATGTCGCGATAGCTGGCGGGTCGTTCTCCGTGAACATCGGACACGAACCAAGGTTCCGGCCCGACGACGCGCTGCGTGAGGGCAGCGATGTCGGCGGCTTCGGCGCGCGCGGTGTCTTCCGCCGAGTCGTGATCAAGCTTCGACCATCCCGGCATGCCCAGCACAACGACACCTGGCCCGTCGACTGCGACGTTGGCGGTTCGTTCCGGCTCGAGGGGCGCATACTCGACCTGGTGCTCGGCCTCGGTCGGGTCGCCGGAGCTCTGGAAGCGATGGCTGAGCACCGCGTTGATCCACTGACACACGTCGGCACGCGTGCGTCGATTGACCGTCAGCTGCTGGCTGGTGGGGTCGGCGGCAAGCAGGCTGGAGAACAGCTCGACATCCGCGCGCCGGAACCCGTAGATCGACTGCTTCGGATCACCGACAGCGAACATCGAAGACGGCGGGCTGTCGGCATCGGGTGCGGTCAGCTCGACGAGGACGTCGAACTGGACCTGGTCGGTGTCTTGGAACTCGTCGACGAACAGGTGACGATGGCGCGCCCGAGCGAGTCTGCGGATGTCGGCGCGCGTCTGCAGCAGCCGGCGCGTCAGCAACAAGAGGTCGTCGAAGGACAGCTCACCGCGGCTGACGCGTTCGTTGGCGGCGTCGACCACGATGGGGGTCAGCGCCGACATCAGCCGCGCCAAGGCCGGTTCGTAGCACCCGTAGCGCATCGTTTCCTCAAACGGTTTCCACGCCGCGGTCTTCGCACTGCCGCGTAGACGCTTGTCGAGCGCAGTGCATGCGTGCGCGAGCGCCGGTATCGAATCGATGAACTCGAGGGTTGCCTTGGCGTCGGCGACTGCTGCGTCGAGCTTGGATCGCATCTTCACGGAAGATGTGAGGTATCGATCGTCGCCGGCGACATCGTCGAGCATGCGCATGACCGCCGCGTGGGCGACGGCGCTCGATATCGGCCTTGCCGGCACCGCCGAGGCGAATCGCAACCAGTCATTGTCTATGGCCCTGACCAGCTCGGGTAGGAACGAGATAGCCCCGAACGAGGCCATGACCATCAGCGCCTCTTTGATGGGCGGATCCTTGGCCGCCTGGTTGTACAGCTGCTGCACGACCTGCTCGGCACGCTCGTCGGCCAATGCGCCGGAAGTCAACTCGTCGGCGGTCGTGAACTTTGGTGGCAATCCGGCCTCGATCGGGTAACGACGCAGTAGTGACTGGCAGAAGCCATGGATGGTCCCGATGAGGGCCTCGTCGAGAGAGACCGAATTTCCCAGCGACTCGCGCAGGCGATGCGATACCTCGCGCGCCGCCTTCTCGGTGAACGTGATCACCACGAGCTCGGTCGGCTGCACACCGGGAGTGGCGACGAGCGCCGCCACACGACCCACCAGGCTGGTCGTCTTTCCGCTGCCCGCTCCGGCCGACACGGCCATCGAACCTTCCGGATCGATCGCCACCCACGGAGGCAGCACCACGTCGGTCGTCGGGGCACTCATGGCTGCTCACCTTGGGCCTCGGCACCCTCGTGATCGCCGAACAACCGGGCCCGCTCGGAGAGCTCTTCGACACCGAGTGAGTCGACGCAGCACATCACGCACCGGCTTCCGGGCGGATGAGGGCGCGGCGAGAAATGTCCGGCGGCGATCTCGTCGAGCCAACGCCGCACATATCCCTCGAACTCGGTGATCACATCCGGCGTCAGCTCCAGCGATTTCGAGGTGGCCGAGGCCTCGCGCACGTGAAGGTAGCGCGCCGTTGCCGCAGGCCAACCCTCCGTGTCGTCGCCGATGAGAATCGCTCGGTCCTGATCAGCGGCGCGGGCGTACAGCGGAAGTTGTAGGCGGTGACCATCGTTCAAAGGGTTCGTCAGCGGAACGGCCTTGCCGGTCTTGAAATCGGTGACCCGGAGGCCTCCACCAGGCAACAGATCGATGCGGTCGATCTTTCCGCGGAACGACGCATCGGAAACCACGACCCCGCTGAAGACGTGCTCACTGGCGACAGGCCTCGAGCCTTCGGCTGACTCGTCGTCGAGCGTGGCCTTGATCGAACGAAGGATGTGAACGCGTTCGGCGCCCCATGCACTCTCATGACCGAGGCGATGTTGGCTGGCGATCTCTGCTGCCAACTCGTCGAGCACATCGATGGCGCGCTGCTGCATGATGGCGAGGTGATCGCCCTGCAGCCAAGCGGGTCGCTGATCGGGGGCGAGATCGAGCCAGTCGGCGGCCAGGCGCTCGAACACGGCGTGAACGAGGATGCCCCGTTCTGCCGGCTCGATCGACATGATCAATGCCGCGTCGGTCTCGTCGCTGACCCCCAGCACGGCCACCCCGAAGTACTCGAGGCCGCACCCAGCCTGCTTCTCGAGGGCGGTGATCGACCACACCTTGTCCGGTGGATCCAGCTCAGGGTGCGGGCCGACCATGCCGTCGAACTCGGTTGGAGCAGGGTCGAGGCGAGCGCGCAGGGCGTTGACACGGCGAGCCAGGCGGCGCGATCCGAGATGGGCGTCGCTGGTGCGGGCCAGTTTCTCGGATGCTGTGAGCGGATCGCCGTCGAGCAGGCCCATTGCGTGGGACTGGTGGTGCTCGATCGGCATTCCGGCGAGCAACGGGGATGGATACACCTCACCACCACGCCTGAGATCAGTTCGGGCCAAGGTGGCTGTCACCGCTGCCTCACTGTGAAGGAGCGCGTTCCACGCCCGCTCGGCGCGCAACGCCGGCAGGCGCGGCCCTTCGATCACCATGGCGGCGGCATCGGGCAGATCCCGACCAAGCAACAAGTCGTCGGTCGTCGACGCCGGCAGCACACCCTCGTTCAGACCGACCACGAACACATGGGTGGCGTCGAGGCAGACGGCGCCACCGATGTCGACAATCGAGACGGCACCGGCCGCATCGCCACGTCGACGCACAGACGCGTCGAGGAGCGTGCCGACTACCTGTCGCATCGTGGCCGGCGTGAACGCCATGGCTATCCCATCGTGATCGAGCTCAGCCAGGCCGGCGACGATGCGCTCGACATGGTCGGCGGCATTGCGTTGCCACGCCGGACCTTCCGCCCACGCCCGCTCGCGCCATGTGGACGCGCCGATGTGATCGTTGATGATCGCGCCGAGCGACTTGGCCGCGGCCTCCCACGTTGACGCGCGACGAAGACGTTTCGACTGGTCGCGCAGGCGGTCGACGAGCTTCAGCAGGCGATCGAGCGCTTCGGTGTCAGCGGTCTCTCGGGCGGTCGGCGCACCGTCGACATCGTCACTCGACCATCGCTGGCGGCGGGCGAGGTTGGCCGCCGCCAGCGTCTCCGGTGCGCGGGCCCAGTCGCTCTCGGTCACCAAGCTCAGCTTGCGGCACAACGATGTCCACTGGCCGACTCGACGCGGCGCGCCGAGGTCGCCGACGGGGTAGAGCGGAGCCACCGAGAGCAATCGGAAGACGTTGGGACGATCCCACCCTTCGATGACGCCGTCGATGACGTGGCGCAGCACCTGGCCGGCGACGGAACCGCGCAGCCGCTCGACCGCACCTCCTGACCAGGCGACGCCGGCACGCTGCAACTCGTCGCGAACGGGTCGTCGATAGGCGGGCGAGGCGCACACAATGGCTATGTCGTCGGATGGGACTCCGTCGTCGATCAGCCGGGCACATTGGCGGATCGTGTGGCGAACTTCCTCATCGGGGTCGGGGCACGAGATGACCCGAGGTGTGGATGGAGTCGGTGGCTGGGGAAAGTCGCCGCAGCCGAAGCCACCGAGCTGCAGGGCAAGGGTGACATCACCGGATGCGGGAACGACCGACACCACACGGCACGCGGGCTGGCCCGTGAGACGCCGAAGGAAGGGAACCTGCGCAGGATGAAACGTATCGGTGACAGCCAGGACGACGCGCAGGTCGGCCAGGACGCGATCATCGACGTTGTCGAGCGCAGCCAGTGTGGCGCTCTCGTCGCGTACATCGAGCGCCACCAGTCGTTGCCGAGCACGCCGAATCACCTCGACGAGCGCAGAACGAACGGAAGCGGGATCGCCGGCCAGCGACTCGAGCGCTGCGCGAGAGCCATGCGCAGCGCGCAGCGCGACGGCCATGTCGGCGAGGGCCTCGATGGTCGCGGGGTGATTGCGCACACCCTGCAACGGCTCGGGGCAGTCGTCGCTGTTCAGCACAGACGTGATGGCCGCCAATTGCAGCTGGGTGGTGACGGCGCGCATCGTGCTGACGGACGAGTCGACCAACTCGACGGCCAGGTCGATGGGGGTTAGGAAGCGAACCCCGGCCACCCCACCGGAGACACGCGGGAGCAACCGACGCAGGGTGCCGGCAGTGGCTCCGGGTGCGACCACGACGATGACCTCTGCCAACGGGTCGTCGCCCTGAAGCTCGGCGATTGCCGCGGCCACACCAACGGCAACTCCGCGGCCGGGCCGCACCCAAGTGGCTTGCATCGTCTTCACCTCTGACCCGATTGTTTCAGATGGGTGTTACGAGGTGGGCGAGGCGTACATCGCCAGGGCGTCGCCGACCGAACAGGTCAACACGCCGATCTCTTCGACGACGCCGGCCAGCCATGGAGGTCGCACCACAGCAGCGACGGCGATCGGATCGTCCAAACCGGAGGATTCCACGGCCATCCGCACGAACAAGGCCGCGTAATCGGGCGGGCGCAGGTCGCGTGACAGTTCGAACAGCGCGTAGGGATCGGGAGGGTGCGTGCTTGGCAACAGCGTCACGAAGCTCTGCGACGTCGGTCCGATCGGCCCGCCGGCCAGCCCCGGCCCGTCGCACAGGACCGCGCCGCGCACCTGCTGCGGGCGTGCGCCAGCCAGCATCAGCGCCACGTAGGCGCCCAGCCCGCGGCCGACCACGGTGGCAGTGCCGAGCTCGGCGAGGGCAACATCCGCATCGGCCAGCAGGATCTCGGCCGAGTAGCCGCCTCCGGTCGGAACGGTCGATTGCCCATGGCCCGTGAAGTCGAGCGCCGCCACGGGACCGGGCCACGTCGCTGCCCATCGGGGTGGTTGGCCCGGTGAGGCCTCTCCCAGGCCATGTAGCAACAGCAGTGGCGTTCCCTGCTCGCCGGCCTCGGGCCCGTCGCGAAGGCGGTGCAGCGCCAACTGGATCTTGTTGTGCTGCAGCGTCGTGGTGGTCATGCCGCGTCGAGGAAGTCGAGCACCATCGAGGCGACGAGGTCGGGCTTTTCGATGTGCACGAAGTGACCGACCCCTGGGATCTGTTCGATCCGGCCGCGTTCGGGCAGGTATTGGCGGAGATGCTGCGGCTGGCCGCCCCATCCCATCTCTTCGATCTCCGTGGCCAGCACCCCCAGGAACGGCATACCCAGCCCGGGGAGGCGAAGGACGTTCCACTCGGGCCGCCATGGGCCGAATCCGCCGAAGCGCATCGACGCATCGATCTTCCATCGCCAGCCATCGGCGTCGTGGCGGGCCCCGACCGTCACCAGGTGGCAGAGCCACTCGAAGGAGAGCCGAGGATTCATCCGACCACGCCGCCGGGCGAGCTCCTCGATGGTTCCCGGATGCCGCGTCAACTCGGCGCTGCGGCGTCGGTGGTCGAGCCACCCGGCGATCTCGCCGGCAGCCATCCGGGTGCGTTCGTGCTCGGCCACATCCGGGATTCGGCGCTTGGTGGCCATCCCGTCGAGGTTGACCAGATGGCTGAACCGGTACGGCTGAGCATCGGCCAACTGGACCATCAGCGAGCCGCCTTTCGAGTGGCCGATGACTGGCGCCGGCCGTTGGGCGACGGCGTCCATCACGGCCATGGCGTCGCGGATGTCGGCGTCCCAGCCGTACAAGGGGGCGTGATCGCTGTCTCCGTGGCCACGCTGATCCCAGGCCACCACCCGCCACCCAGCAGCAGACAGTTTGGGCGCGAACACCTCATAGGTACGGCTGAAATCAAAGCCCCCATGCACCAGAAACAGCGGCCGACCAGCTTCGTTGCCCCATTCGTGGACGGCGAGGCCGAGGCCACCGACATCGATTGTGTACTGCCGTTCCGGGGCAACCGCACCTGGGAAGTCGCCCGTCGACATCGGTTCAGCGTAGGCCGCCGTGGAAGTCGGGACCGAACCCGCATAGCATCACCCTCCGTGAACGGGGGGAGGTTGCGGGTGCTGGTCGGCGTGGCGACCTTTTTGCCTATTGGTGCCGCGTCCTGCGGCGACGATGGTCTGGCCACTTCCACGTTGCCACCGATCGTGACGGTCTCGACGACCACCACACTCTTCGTCACCACCACGACGGTCCAGAAGTACTACGTCGTCAAGCGCGGTGACACGTTGGGCAAGATCGCCAAGGCCTTCCAGGTTCGCCTCGCAGACATCATGGCGATCAATGGCATCACCAACGCCGACGACATCCAAGCCGGTCAGGAACTGCAGATCCCCACGGGCGCTGTGGTGTACAACACCCTGCCCACCCCCGTTACGACTCCGGTAACCACGTAGGATTTGGGGCCATGAGCTTCTGGCCCACACAGGAACACTGGAGCGTGCAGATCCCCCTGCACACGAAGCACCAGCGCCTGCAGGCACTCGCGCCCACCGGGGTCGTCGTGCTTGCCGATGCCGACTTCGATGTTCCCTCGCAGGAATGGCTTGGCCTGGAGTACATGGATTGGAAGAGCGGCGGCGACACGAACTTCGCCCCGCTGGCGTCGGCAGACGGCCAACTCGATTGCCGAGGCTTCTGGGACAAGGGCAAGACCGACAAGGACGCCCTGTGGACATCGAATGCTGAGCTGTCACCCACCTTGCGCAAGTACGTCGACGACGTCGGTGCCAACTTCGGCCGAGTCCGGGTCATCAAGCTCGAGCCGCAATCCCGCGACCAGGCAATCCCGTCGATCCACCGCGACGACAACAACCGCTTCAATCCCGACAACGAAGGCTGGGTCGTCCGTTCCTGGCTGGAGCTCACGGACTATCCCGAGAGCTACATGTTGCTCATGGACAACGGCCCCGACGGGCTGCCGGACCCGGCGACCGAGGTGCGCGTACCTCTCCACCGAGGCTCACGCTTCCTCGTCGACACCCAACGCCTCTGGCACGTGGTGGTGCATCCCGGTGACGGCCCCCGCTACGCCCTCATCACCAGCTTCGAGACAAGCCCGACGCTCGAACGCTGGGTCGACTCCAACCTGCCTGCCCGCGTCTGACCGCGCACCAAGGTCAGTCCGCGCGGTGCGTGACGGCAAGGTCGGCGATGTCGGCCATGATCTTGGCCAGTTGGAAGTTCTTCGGGGTGTAGATCGCAGCTACACCAGCGGCTTCGAGTGGCTTGCGATCCTGCTCGGGGATGATCCCACCGACGATCAAGGGCGCGTCGACACCCGCGTCGCGCAGCATCCTGACGATCAACGGCACCAGTTCGAGGTGTGAGCCACTGAGGATCGACAAGCCGATCACGTCGGGATCCTCGTCGCGCGCCGAGGCAACGATCTGGGCCGGCGTGAGCCGGATCCCCGAGTAGACCACTTCCATCCCCGCATCGCGAGCGGCCACGGCAATCTGCTCGGCACCGTTCGAATGACCGTCGAGCCCCGGTTTGGCGACGAGCAGCCGCGGCGGTCCGCCGGGCATCCGCTTCACCCGCTCGGCGACAATGCCGAGATCACCGCCGGGTCGCCCGGTTGCAGCGGCGACGCCCGTGGGGGCTCGGTACTCACCGAACACCGAGCGCAACGCCGCGGCCCACTCGCCGGTGGTGCCGCCAACCCGGGCCAGGTCGATCGACGGTCCCATGATGTTCGATCCATCGACAGCGGCTGCGGACAGCGCGGCGATTGCCGCCTTCACGGCCGCGGCGTCGCGCCCAGCCCGCCAGGCCTTCACATCGGCGATCGTCTCGGCTTCCAGGGCCGGATCGACGGTCAAGATGTTGCCGGCGGCGGACAGCGGGGACGCAGCGGTCTCGGTGAAGACGTTGACACCGACCACTTGCTGCTGGCCGGATTCGATGCGACGCGTGCGCTCGACCATCGACGAGACAAGCCTCGACTTCAGCTCGTCGATCGCCTCGAAGGCACCGCCGAGCTTCAACACGTCCTGGAGCTCGTCCCATGCTGCGTCGCGCAGCTCGGACGTGCGTTGCTCGATGACGACCGAACCGTCGAAGATGTCGTCGTACTCCAACAGGTCGCTCTCGAACGCGAGCACCTGTTGCATCCGCAACGACCATTGCTGATCCCATGGCCGTGGCAGGCCGAGCGCCTCGTTCCAGGCGGGCAGTTGGATGGAGCGCGCCCTCGCACGCTTCGACAACGTGACTGCCAGCATCTCCAGCACGATGCGTTGCACGTTGTTCTCCGGTTGGGCTTCGGTGAGGCCGAGCGAATTGACCTGCACGCCATAGCGGAACCGACGGGCACGCTCATCGGTAACGCCGTAACGCTCGAGGCCGATGCGGTCCCACAACTCGGTGAGCGCACGCAGCTTGCAAACCTCCTCGACAAACCGGATGCCGGCGTTGACGAAGAAGGAGATCGAGCCGTACACCTGCTCGAACTGCGCCGGTTGCACCTGACCCGACTCCTGAACGGCGTCGAGGACGCCAACGGCGGTGGCCAATGCGTATGCGATCTCCTGTACCGGCGTGGCCCCGGCTTCTTGGAGGTGGTAGCTGCAGACGTTGATCGGGTTCCACTTGGGCGCGTGCTCCGCGCACCACGCCACCATGTCGACGATCAATCGGCGAGATGCTTCCGGCGGGAAGATATACGTGCCTCGCGAAAGGTACTCCTTGACGATGTCGTTCTGGGTGGTGCCGCGCAACGCATCGGGCGCAACGCCTTGCGCTTCGGCGTTGACGACGTACAACGCCAGCAGCCACGCCGCGGTGGCGTTGATCGTCATCGACGTGTTCATCTCCGCCGGAGGAACGCCTGCGAGCAACGTCTGCATGTGCCCGAGGTGCGCAACCGGGACGCCGACCTTGCCGACCTCACCGTGAGCCAACGGATCGTCGGGGTCGTAGCCGGTCTGGGTCGGGAGGTCGAAAGCGATCGAAAGACCCGTCTGGCCCTTTGCCAGATTCGTCCGGTACAGCTCGTTCGACGCCTGCGCAGTGGAGTGACCCGAGTAGGTCCGCATCATCCACGGCTGATCACGAACCGATCGTTCGACTCGTTCCCGCATCGTCAAAGTGTTGCACGCAGAAATTTCCTCAAGAAACGCTCAAGTTTGTCACGGTAGGTTCCGAATAAACATCCGCACGGTGTGAAGGTTCGGCGGAACTTCTTAGCGGGCGGAGTCAATCGGTGGTGTCAGGGGACGGCGGCGAACCCGGCACAGCGATTGGGCGCCGGTGCCGGTGAGGCAACTCACCGGCACCGCAGCACCGTTCTCATCACTGGTCTCAACACCGTGCCCACTCAAGGATCAGCTGACTCGGCACCGTTCACAGCGACCGCGAGCAACTCGAGGTAGTCGTCGCGTGGTACGTCTCTGGCTCCGATCGACTCGAGGTGAGGTGTCGTCCATTGCACATCGAGCAAGCTCGCCCCTGACTCGATGAGCCAATCAACCAAGCTGACCAGAGCCACTTTGGAGGCGTCGGTCGCGTCACTGAACATCGACTCGCCGGCGAACATCCTGGCGATGCGCACGCCGTACAGCCCGCCGACCAGGTGTCCATCGAGGTACGCCTCGAAGCTGTGCGCCCAACCGAGCCGATGCAGTTCGTCGTAAGCGTCGACGAACTGCGGCGTGATCCAGCCGTGCGGGCGAGTCGGATCACCACAGCGCTCCATCACCTCGCGAAATCGGGTGTTGATCCGAATCTCGTACCGGCGGCAGCTCCGGCGCAACGAACGAGACACGACCAACCCATCGAGAGGGATCACACCGCGCGGATCGGGCGACCACCAGCCGAGAGTCTTCTTGCGCAGGGGCATCGGAAAGATCCCGCTGCGGTAGGCCGCCAACAACGTTCCGGGCGCCAGGTCGGCTCCGATCCCACACAGGCCGTTCTCGTTGGCCAGTTCCGGGGCGGGTAACCGCCACCGGTTGGGTGCCGGCTCGATCGGTGGTCGGCCAATGTACACACCGACAGTTTGGAGCAAATGCTGCAATCTCAGTAGCTGTAGAAGCCCTGTTTCGTCTTGCGACCCAAGTGGCCGGCAGCGACCTTGTCGCGCAAGGTCTTGGCCGGCTCGTCGTCCGGATTGCCGAATGCCGCGTGGATGGTCTCGAGTATCGCCACGGAAGTGTCGAGCCCGACGAGGTCGAGGAGAGCGAACGGACCCATCGGAAAGTTGCAGCCGCCCTTCATCGCCGTGTCGATCGACTCGATCGGCGCGGTCCCCCGTTCCAGCATTCGCACGGCACTGTTGAGGTACGGAAACAGAAGGGCGTTGACGATGAAGCCGGCGTGGTCCTGCACCTCGACCGGGTCCTTGCCACACGACGAGACGAATCCCATCGCGGCCTCGATCGTCTCCGCGCACGCCGTCGCCGGCCGAACCACTTCGACAAGCTTCATCACTGTCGCCGGGTTGAAGAAATGAATGCCGCAGACCTGAGCGGGCCGTGTGGTGGCAAGGGCCAGTTCGACCACTGGCAGCGTTGACGTGTTGGTGGCCAGGACCGCAGACGGCTTCGCGGCGCGATCGAGCTCCGCGAACAGCGCGCTCTTGACGTCGATCTGTTCGATCACCGATTCGATGACCAGATCGCAGTCTCCGAGAAGGTCGAAACCCTCGGTGGCCCTGAGACGACCCATGACGCGATCACGGTCATCGGCCGTGATCTTGTCTCGTTCCACGGCTTTCGACAGACCGTTCGCGATGACTCGCAGCACTCCGTCGGCGGACGCCTGCGAACGGGACGCCACGATCACGTCGTACCCGGCACGAGCGGCAACCTCGGCCAGACCGGCGCCCATGATCCCGGATCCCACGATGCCGACCGCGTGAATGCCAGCTGCCATGCTCGGGACTGTAGCTACCCGCGGGTAACTTCGACAATCCGGCTACCGTCGCTCGCGTGCACCCACATGAGCCCGACGGCAGCCCAAACGAAGGCATCCCAAACGAAGGCATCCCAAACTCGGGCATCACCGCCGCACTTGCATTCTTCTTGGAGGCCGATCGGCTGAAGGGCGTCGAGCGCCGCAATCGCTTGGCAGACGGGAGCCGGCGCGAGAACACCGCAGAGCATTCGTGGCACCTCGGTATCGGCGCGCTGATACTGGCGCCGTTCGCCAGCGAACAGATCGACGTCGCCAAAGCGGTGGCGATGGCACTTGTCCATGACATCGTCGAGATCGACGCGGGTGACACCTTTGCCTATGACGAGACGGCCGCAGCAGCCTCCAAACAGGCTCGCGAAGAAGCTGCTGCGGACCGGCTGTTCGGCATCCTGCCCGCCGAGACCGGTGGGAGGTTCCGTGAGCTGTGGGACGAATACGAACGCGGGGACACCGCCGAGGGGAGGTTCGTCATGGCGATCGACCGGCTGGCTCCGGTGATGCTCAACCTGGCCGAGGGTGCGTCCACCTGGCGCGAGTACGGCATCACCCGAACGCGGGTCATCGCCCGCAACGGCAAGCACATCGAGCTATCTCTGCCCGAGGCCTGGATCATCGTGCTCGCCCAGCTCGATGCAGCGGCGGCAGCCGGACACGTCGACCCTCAGTGACGGAGTTCATCGGCAGTTCATCGGCGTCACGGGTTCCCGGCGCAATTGCCTGGGTACCCTTGACACGGTGACAACTGACCTCTATGCCGATCGAGCCTCCGATCCGGAACGCCTCGTCGCCCTCGAGGCGGTTCACAACTTCCGCGACCTCGGCGGCTACAAGACGGCCGATGGGCGCACAACTCTATGGCGCAGGCTCTACCGAGCCGATGGCTTGTACCGCCTGACACCCGCCGACGTCGAAGCACTCGAGCCACTCGGTCTCCGTACCGTCATCGATCTGCGCAGCGGGCCGGAACTGGACGAGCGCGGTCGCTTCCCGATCGACGCCCATCCTGTTGTCTTTCACCACCTGCCGATCGTCGACAAGACCTTTGCCCACGGCGACGCACCCGAGTACGAGCGCGATGAGGACTTCCTCATCTGGGCATATCAGGACATGCTGGCGATCGGTGCGCCGAGGTTTGCGAAGGCGTTCGAAGTTTTGGCCGAGCCTGGGGCGCTTCCGGCGGTGTTCCACTGCGCAGCAGGCAAGGACCGCACCGGGCTTCTCGCCGCGCTGCTCCTGGGCTCATTTGGTGTGTCGCACACCGACATCGTCGCCGACTACGCCCTCACAGTCGCTGGCATGGCTCGCTTCCGCGAATGGGCGGCACGCGAATGGCCGGAGTGGATCGAGCGCATGGCCTCGGTCCCACCCGCATTCACCGCGGCGCTGCCCGAAGCGATGGGCCACATCCTCGACGAGCTGTGTGCAGAGCACGGCACCATCCGCGACTACGTGCGGTCGATCGGCGTCACCGACACCACGCTGGCCACATTGGAATCCGTGCTGCTCGGCTGAGCCAGCGTACGCTCGCCGGGATGAGCGGCATCTTGGCACTGCAGGGCGGCGGACCATTCGCCGCCAACGACGAGCTGGATCGCCGTCTGATCGCAGCCGCAGCTGCAGATCGCGTGGTCGTGTTGCCCACCGCCGACGCATACGAGCATCCCGAGCGGCTGATCGCTGCGGCGTTGGGTTGGGGGGAACGCCTCGACGTCATGGTCGAGGCCCTGATGGTGATGCGACGCAGCGAAGCAATGGACGAAAGCGCTGTCGCGGTGGTGCGCGGGGCACGAGCCGTCTACCTCGTCGGCGATCAACCGCTGCACCTGCGCTCGGTCCTGAAAGCCACACCCCTGTGGGAAGCAATCCGTCAGATCGTCGCCGACGGCGGCGTGGTTGCCGCCACGGGCGGCAGCGCGGGGGCTATGTGCGATCCGATGGTGGATCCTCGCGGCGGAGCGTTCACGCTGGGGCTCGGGCTGATCGATGGGCTGGCGTTGGTCACCGAAGCCGAAACCTGGTCAGCAGATCGACTGCATCGCACGCTGAAGTTGGCCAACACACCCGTCGTGGAGTTGCCCAGCGGCTCGGCGCTGGTGCACACGGCCGAGGGTTGGGAGCGAGTCGGCAAGATGACCGTGCACGGCGACCTGCCCGGCTGATCCGCCCGTCTGACCTAGGTCTCGGTGATGGTGACCGACTCGACGATGATCTGTTCGAGGGGCGGCACACCGTTGGCTGCTTGATCCGGGTTGCCCAGCGCGTCGAGTGCCTTGATCGTGGTATCGAGCCCGTCGGTGACCTGCCCGAACAAGCTGAAGTTCGCGGAGAGGGCCGCACCGTCGGCACCGGTCACGACGAAGAACTGGCTGCCGTTGGTGGCGGCGCCGGAGTTGGCCATCGCCACCGATCCGACCTTGTACGAACCAGTTGCGGGCAGTTCGTCGGCAAACGTGTAGCCGGGCCCGCCGGAGCCGGTTCCGGTGGGGTCGCCGCATTGCACTGCGAACGAGGGGATCGCCCTGTGGCAGATGGTGTTGTCGAAGTAGTGGTAACGCGCCAGCACCACGAAGTTGTTGACGGTCAACGGAGCCGCACCCGCGTTGAGCTCGATGGTGTAGGCACCCTTGTTGGTGGTCACTTCTGCGGTGTAGGTCTTCGCCGCATCGATGCAGGTTGGTGGGGCCTTGGCGAACGTGATGGTGCGTGGCGAACTGCCATCGGCTGCGGGACAGGGCGTATCACCGGTCAGCGTGGCCCCGGCGATCGTGCTGGGAAGAGGCGTCAGCGTGGTCGTCGGCGCGTTTGGATCGATCGTCGTCGGCGTCGAAGCGAATGGATCCGCCGTAGTCGACGAGCTCGAAGCTGCTCCGTCGTTGCCGCGGTTGACCAACCAGACGATGCCGGAGATTGCCAGCGCCCCGAGGGGAATCAGCAGCACGTACATGCCGTTGCGCTTGCGCTTCACGGTCCGTGCCTGGCGGGCAAGTTCCTCCAAGCGCTGCTGGCGATTGGCTTTCTGACGTTCACGCTTAGGTGTTCCCACGAAGAGGTGAGGCTAGCGGCGGCCCGGCTAACAACGCTGGCACCACATGGCGTGCCGGGACTCTGTTGTGGCATCGACGTGGCCATTGATGTGACCAGCGCCGCTCAAGTCGCCGCGCGTTGATGCCGATCTCCAGTGATGAACCCACGGGCGCACAGAATCGGACGAGGGCTGACCTGCCTCGGCCTGCTGGCGACCGGTGCATACCTGTGCTGGCGCGTTGGCAGCTTTCCGAGCCGAGCACCCATCTGGGTCGTGGTCGTGGCCTTCGCCGTCGAGATCGTCGGCTTCATCGGATCCGGTCTGCTGATGTGGGCGCTGTGGCACGGCGCAACCACACCCCGATCGCCGCTCGGCGCCGTTGCAACCGCAGATGATCCTGTGGATGTAGCGATCGATGTCGCCATACGTGTCGACCAACAGCCGGTCCACCAGATCCGGGCGACCCTGCTGTCCCTGCAGACGATGACCGCCGGTCGCCACATCGTCGTCGACCAGCGCGCCCGGCCCGAGGTTGCCGCGTTGGCTGCTGAGTTCGGCGCGGTCTACGCGGCCACAGATCTCGAGGACCGCAACGGCCTGAAGACATGCAGCGCTGCCTCCGCCACCTCGATCTTCTTGCTGCTCGACGCCGGCGACATCCCGAGCGCCAAGGCCATCGACCACTTGATGCCGCTGATGTACGACGAGAGCGTCGCGGTAGTGATCGGACAGTCACTGATGGCCGACGACGACTCGGCGGAGCACGGCCCCAACGGATTGCACGAGTTGAACTTCGAACGCGAAACCCTCAACCCCGCCCTTGGCGCGCGGGGTTCCGCGATCCTCAGTGACTCGGGAGCACTGATCCGCAAGGCTGCGGTCGACACCGTCGAAGTCGGCGACGAGGAGCCGATCGAGGCACAGGCCTACTGGTCCCTGGATTTGATGGCCCAAGGATGGAAAGTGGTCGCCGATGCCGGCGATGCCGTGCTCGTCCGCCAGGTCGTTCATTCACAGGACAGCGTTTACGAGAGCCGTGTGCAGCACGCCCGCGCCTGCCGAACGATGATCTTCGGACGCGACGGGATCTTCTGGTTGAACTCGCTGCGTCTCGGCCAGCGCTTGGCAGTAGCCGCGTCTGCGGTGCGGGCGCTGTCGGGGTTGCGACGCGCTGGATTCATCGCCGTCGTCGTCACGTCGCTGTTGACCGGTTCCCTCCCTCTCCGGCCGAACCTGGCGGTCTTCGCAGCCCTCTGGGCGCCGAGCTTGGTGCTCACTGCAATCGGTCTCGGTCTGATGAGTGGTTGGACGCTGCGTCCCGGCGATCGCACTCGCTGTTCTCTCCGAAACCTCGGCGCTTCCTGGCAAGGATTGCGCCATCCACTCGGATTCGATCAGCGCCGCGCCCCGATCATGACCCCGCATGCGCTTCAACACGGTGGGGCATTGGTGGCTTCAGTCGTGGTGCTGAGCGCTGTGATGATGATGCGAGGGTTGAGCGAGCAATTGACGCACGCACTCGGCGCGATGCCCCGCGCATGGCTCGCCGGTCTCATCGCGGTGTCGTTGTGGACGTTGGCGCTGTCGCTGGACGTGCTGCGCATGTTCGGCAAGCGCAACCAGCTCCGGCGTGCTGCGCGTGTCGTCGCCTCGATCCCGGCAGAGATCGAGAACAATCCCGTCGCAGTGTTCGACGTGACTGCGCTCGGCGCCGGCTTCGAAACCAGTCAGGAGCTCAGCCCGCGGCAGTCGGTGCTGCTCCACGCAACGATCACCACTTCTCGCGGCTGCCAGAACGTCTCGCTGCCGACTGTCGTGCGCAATGTGAGACCCGTCTCGGAGGATCGTTGGCGGGTGGGGGTCGAGTTCGCCGATGCTCCCGCTCGAGCCATCAATCCCCTTGTCGAGTACTGCATGATCGAACCGGCGCGGCAACGACTGAGCGGCTTCGGCGGGATCCCGGTCGAAGGGGATGTTTTCGTCGAGGCCGTTGCACAGCCCGTGATGGACGGCCGACGACTTGCACTGCGGCTTATCTCCCTACTGGCCGTGGGCGGCGCGATCGCGAGTGCGCAGCCGGGGAAGGTCACTCTCGTGACCACTGCCGTATCGATCGTGTCAGTACTGATTGCCGCCGGCGTCTTGGCCGGTTCGGTGCGACCACGCCGCGCCCCGTGGGCCGTCGATCAATCCACCTCGTCGCCGTCGCCGGATTTGGCGATCAGGTAGCCAATGGCCCGCTCGGCTTTCGGATAGCGGTAGACGAGCTGCCAGAAATCAGCAGTGTGGCCGAGGACTGCCAGGTGGGCCAGCTCGTGGACGATCACGTAGTCGACGACCCAGTCGGGGAATGCGGCCAGACGCGTCGAGATGCGGATCGTGCCCTGGGACGGGGTGCACGATCCCCATCTCGAACGCATGTCGTCGGCCCAACGGATGGTGTCCGGCCGAGGCAGGTCGTGCCGGCGCGCCAACGTCTTGGCTCGCTCGTCGAGGCGCAACCGGTCTGCCGACATCTTCCGCTGAAACCGCCCGCTCATCTCCCGAACCCAGTGCGCTTCTTCCGCCTTGCTCATCCACGATGGCAGTGCGATCCGCAACACGCCGCCCACCAGCTGAGCTCCTACCGTTTTGCGACGCTTCTTCGAGCGTCTCACCTCGACGACGAAGGGCTCCGGTGGAGGCGTCGCTGTGCCCGGCTCGTCGTCGGGACCAAGCCCGGGAAGGTGCACAGCATCGCTCACGGCTTCCGGAGGGTATCGGTCGTGCGAGCGTGCAGAGCGGGACCGCACCACAAAGAACTGCGCGACGGAGAGCGGCCGGTACGCTGGCGCGCCATGGCGACACTTCGAATGTTCGCATCAGCAAGAGAGGCCGCAGGCACTGGCCGAGCGGAGTTCGCAGGTGCAACCGTCGGCGACGTTCTAGCTGCCGCAATCACCACGTTCGGTGATGGGTTTGCCAGGGTGCTCCCGTCGTGCAAAGTTTGGGTGAATGGTGAAGCCGCCGACCCCAACGACCCCGTCGGTGTCGGTGACGAAGTGGCGGTCCTGCCGCCCGTTAGTGGAGGATGTTGATGGCTGAGATCGTGGACCCCCGGCAACTCTCGCTGGTCGAGCTTCGCGCCGTGCGCGCCAAGTTGCAGAACGACGACGATGCCGTGTCGTACGTACGCCGCCTCGCCCAGGCACGCCTCGACCTGGTCCAGGCCGAGAAGCGACGGCGCCTCGACGGCGGCAGCCCCGAAAGCCTGTCCGAGGAGTTGCCGTCCATTCTCTCCACGCATCTCACCGGTGGTACACCGCGGCCACCGCGCCCTGCCGAGGACTTCAGCGGCCATCCCCTGGCCGAACAGTTCGACGCTTTGATGGATCGGGCAGGCGACAACGACATGTCGGCGCTGAGCGCAGAAGAGCTCGGCAAATATGCGGGGGCGCTCCATGAGTTCGAGCAGGCGCGGTCGCACGAGCGCCGCGAGCTGTTCACTCGCATCGACGAGTTGAGCGCGGAGCTGGTACGCCGCTACCGCGATGGCGAAGCCAACGTCGACGGCCTGCTCGCCGCCGACGACTGAGCGCTGTCCGCGTGCCCTCGATGCGCGACGACCTCGACAAACGGCTGGCCGATGTCGGTGCGCTGATCAAGTCGCAGCGCGAAGTGGCCCGCATGAGCGTGCGTCGGCTGGCTGAGCTCGCTGGGGTCAGCAATCCATACCTGTCGCAGATCGAGCGCGGGCTGCGCAAGCCGTCCGCAGACATCCTCCAGCAGATCGCCAAGGCATTGCAGATCAGCGCCGAGTCGCTGTACGAGCGAGCTGGTTTCCTGTCGCCTACCGACCGGCCGCGAGTGGGCGTACGCGAAGCCATCGCTGCAGATCAGGAGTTGACCACCGAGCAACGCCAGGCCCTGCTCAACGTCTACGACAGCTTCGTCACGACCAAGCACTGAAACACGACGCGGTCCCGTTTTCCGGAGGGAGCGGTCGAAGCGAAGCGGAGACCAGTCCCGACCACACAGGTCAAAATTCGGTCCCGTTCCGGAGGGAGCAGTCGAAGCGAAGCGGAGACCAGTCCCGACCACTTAAATGGAATGTCGATCAGTTCGGTAGCGTTTCATATCTCCGTGCAACACGTAGCTGTGCTTTCACTCCACACCTCGCCGCTGACCCAACCGGGTTCGGGCGACAGTGGCGGTATGAACGTGTACGTACGCGAGCTGGTGTCGGCACTGGCGCAGGCGGGCGTGGAATGCACGACGTACACCAGGGCGACCCGTTCGGACCTCCCGGAAGTCGTCCAGGTCGAGCCGGGACACCGAGTCATACACGTCCCAGCCGGGCCGTACGACCTGCCCAAAGAGCTATTGCCCTCGGTGTTGACCGAGTTCGGTGATGCTGTTGTCGACCACATCAAGAATGACTCGCCGGCCGACGTTCTGCACGCCAACTACTGGCTCAGCGGCCTCGTTGCACATCGCATCAAACACGAGCTCGATCTGCCGTTCGTCAGCACCTTCCACACCCTCGCCAAGGTGAAGGCGGAGGGCGGCGACCTGGAGCCGGAGTGGCGTGAGCGTGCCGAGGCCGAGATCATCGGCTGCGCCGACGCCATCTGTGTCAGTTGCACCGAGGAGGAGCGGCAGTTCCTTCGGTTGTACGGCGAGCCTGCAGGCAAGATCGAGATCATCGCCCCCGGCGTCGAGCATGCGTTCTTCGCCCCCGGCGACCGGAGTGGTGCACGTAACGCCGTCGACCTGCCGCTCGGTTGCCCGGTGCTGTTGTTCGTCGGCCGCATCCAACCACTGAAGGGTCCCGACGTCGCCGTGCGGGCGCTCGCCGCGCTGAACCGGCCGGACGCGCTCTTGCTGATCGTCGGCGGTGCCAGTGGCCTGGAGGGCGCTGGCGAGATGCAACACCTGCAGGATCTGATCACCGAGCTCGGCGTCGAGGGTCAGGTCCGGTTCATCGAGCCGCAACCGCACCACATCCTCAGCACGTTCTACCGCGCCGCCGATGTCGTGATCGTGCCCAGCCGCAGTGAGAGCTTCGGACTCGTTGCGCTCGAGGCCTCGGCGTGCGGGATTCCCGTGGTCGCCAGTGCAGTCGGTGGATTGCTGACGCTCGTCGATCATGGCGACAACGGTTTCCTGGTCCACGACCGCGACCCGCATAGCTACGCGGAGTACATCAACCAGATCCTCGACGATCCAGAGCGTGCCGCGTCGACGGGCAGACGCGGGGCGACACGGGCACGGCAGTACACATGGGGGTTCGCAGCGGCGCGGCTGCGTCGGGTGTATGCGGATCTGACGATCCGCGAGCTGGTGGCCTGCGCGTGAGCGACGTGCACGACGACACAGCGGTGTCGGCGCTTGCAGCTCAGATCGATCAGTGGCTAGCCCAACTGGCCGAGTCGAACCCAGCGGTCGAGGCGGTGGATCGCGACGAAGGCGACCAGCATCGTTGGTACGTGCGTCTGCACGGGGACGAGAAGGATCACATCACCGTGTGGCTGACCCTCGGTCAACGCACGTTGCGCTACGAGGCATACGTGATGCCTGCCCCCGAGGAGAACGTCGCCCAGGTCTACGAGATGGCATTGCGGCGCAACCAGAAGCTCGTCGGAGCCCACTTCGCAATCGGTGTCGAAGATGCTCTGTTCCTGCGCGGCGAGTTGCCGTTGGCAGCGGTGTGCGCCGACGAGGTCGACCGCGTTGTCGGATCGATCTACGAATACAGCGAGCAGTCGTTCCCCGCGCTGATCCGTCTGGGATTCGCCAGTCGCTTCGCCCGCTGATCGATCCTTCTTTTCCGCTCTCGCCGGTTGGGCGCACATCCATGTGGGTGCCGGGCGGATGGTGCTCTTCGGGGAATGTCGCAGCGCCATCCGTTCCGGCGCCATGTGATTAGCCTGCGGCAATGAGCAACTTCCGATTGGCCGTGGTCGGCGGAGGCAACATGGGTGCTGCGCTGTTGGGCGGGCTCGTGGCCAACGGTTGGGCAACCACCGACCTCGCAGTTGTCGAGGTTTCCGACGCGCGACGCGAAGCGCTGAAGGATATGTACCCCGCCGTGGCCGTCAGCGCCACCGTGCCGCCCTGCGACGCAGCGGTGGTGGCCGTCAAGCCGTACGACGCCGCCGATGCTGCGGCCGAGGCAGTCGCCGCCGGAGCGCTTCGTGTGTTGTCGATCGCCGCGGGCGTATCGATCGACACGTTGCAGCGCGCATGTGGCAACGGGGTGGCCGTCGTTCGTTCGATACCCAACACCCCCGCGCTGCTCGGCAAGGGGGCGGCGGCGATTTGCGCTGGGCCGTTCGCAACCGACCAAGACCTCGATTGGGCGGAGGGCATCCTCGGCGCCGTCGGAACGGTCGTCCGAGTACCCGAGCCGCTGCTCGACGCGGTCACCGGTCTGATTGGCAGCGGTCCTGCATACCTCTTCCTCGTCGCCGAGGCGTTGACCGACGCCGGGGTTCTGGCCGGGTTGACCCGGCCGATCGCGGACGCCCTTGTCCGGCAGTTGTTCGTGGGAGCCGCGGCGATGCTCGACGAGTACGGCGACCCGGTCACGCTGCGGACGATGGTCACGTCACCAGGAGGCACGACCGCGGCTGGTCTGCGGGTACTCGAAGAACATGGCACACGCTCGGCCTTGTTGGAGTGCGTGTTGGCGGCGACCGAACGAAGCCGTGAACTCGGGCAACCCCACTGACAGCGCTTGCGGCACCACTAACCTCCAAAATTTCTTGATGTGACTCTTTTCTCAATGACCCGTCTGTGTCTAACCTTTCACCCAGGTCAAAACGACCGCCGCGTGATCATCACACGGAGTCGCATCCGCAAGGATGCGCCGACAGGGCTGGTGCCATCGGGGGGTTGGCATCGGCCCTTGTCGATTTTTGGGGCTCTATCGATTTTTGGGTGACAGTCGGACGGTCGTCGCTATGTTGTCGCCAATGGGCCGCCGCTATGAGACCGTGTCGATGCTCACCGACTATGGCCTCGTCGACGAATTCGTCGGTGTCGTCAAAGCGGTCATCCGCGACATCGCGCCGCACGCCCAGACCATCGACCTGACCCACAACATCAGACCGTTCGATGTTCGGGCCGGCAGCCTGGCTCTGGCCCGCTGCATCTCGTACATCCCGAGCGGCGTCATCCTCGCCGTGGTCGATCCAGGTGTCGGTGGATCGCGGAAGTCGATCGCGATCGAAGTTGCCGACGGCGAGGCCGTTCTGGTCGGACCGGACAACGGTTTGCTGGCACCCGCGGTCGCAATGGCAGGAGGTGCTGGCCGGGCCGCGATCCTTACCAACGAGCAGTACCACCTTCAATCCCACGGTGTCACGTTCGCGGGACGCGACATCTTCGCCCCGGTCGTGGGCCACCTCTGCAACGGCGTCGACCTCGCCGAGCTCGGCCCGTTGATCGACGCCGACGAACTGCTGCCGGGAATGGTCCCACTCCCGCGGCAGGAGCCAGAAGGATTGGTCGGCGAAGTGCTGTGGGTCGATCACTTCGGCAACTGCCAACTCAACATCGGGCCGGAAGAGATCTCCGAGTGGGGTCCTCAGGTGCAGGTCACGTTCGGTGAATCGAGCCGGGTGGCCACACGCAAGTCGACGTTCGCCGACGTTTCGACCGGCGCCGTCGGGCTCGTCGTCGACAGCTGCGGAATGCTTGCGCTGGTGCTCGACCAACGCTCCGCGGCGATGGACCTCGGCATCGGCCCGGGAGATCAGGTCACGCTGGCGCCGTTGACAGACGGCCCCACGACCGGGACAACGAGCCCGGTGACGTTACGTGCCCGCTAGCTTGGCGACATGCGCCCGGCGACCACGCTCACCTTGGCACTCCTGTTGATACTGATCCTGACTGCCGGCGTCATCTCATTGCTTCGTCTGTAGAGGCGAGCACGGTGAACCTCGCACACATCATCGACGGGCATCCGGGCGATCACATCGCCATCATCACCCGAAGTGTCGAGACGACCTACGACGAGCTGCGCGCCGACGTTGCCAAGCTTCGCGGCGGGTTCGCCAAGCTCGGCGTCACGACGGGCGATCGCGTCGCGCTGCTGTGCGGCAACGGCCTGTACTTCGTGGAGTCGTACCTCGCCGTGGTCGGCCTCGGCGCGACCGCTGTCCCGATGAACCCACAGAGCCCGTCGCCGGAGATCCAACAGGAAGTCGCGACAGTGGGGGCGGGAATTGTGCTGGTCGACCCGATCGCCGCGGCGGCGTGGAACGGCATCGATCGTGCCGACGTGCCATCGGTGCGTCATGTCATCGCGACCAATGCCGAAACCACAGGTGCCGATCTCCGCTTCGACGATCTCATCGGCGCCGACCCGATAGACATCGTCGAGGTCGAAGACGACGCGCTAGCTGTGTTGATCTTCACGAGCGGCACCGCCGGGTCCCCTCGGGCAGCAATGCTCAGTCACGGCAACCTTCTGGCCAACCTCGAGCAAGGTCGCTCCGCCGCGGCAAGGATCAAGGCCGACGACGTCGTCTTTTCCGTATTGCCCATGTTCCACATCTTCGGGCTCAACGTCGTGCTCGGGTTGAGCTTGGCCAACGGTGCCACGATCGTGCTCGTTCAGCGCTTCGACCCCTCGACTGCCCTCGACACCATTCGCGAACGCAGCGTCACCGTCATCCCGGGTGCCCCACCGCTGTGGCT
Organism: Ilumatobacteraceae bacterium; assembly: GCA_031424145.1. Lineage (GTDB taxonomy): Bacteria > Actinomycetota > Acidimicrobiia > Acidimicrobiales > Ilumatobacteraceae > JAENVT01. The sequence continues at coordinate 11,567 of JANPGV010000166.1, read as the reverse complement.
GGCGTTCAGCCATTTCGACGGAGCCCCATCCGACAGCTTTGCAACCGTTCGCCTTGCGCTGACGGGCGCAGCGAAGATGCCGGAGGAAGCAACTCGTCGGTTGCAGCAGCGGTTCGGACTGGAACTCGCCGAGGGATACGGACTGACAGAAGCCTCCCCGGTCGTCACCAGCTCGGCTGGGGTGCCACTGAAGGTCGGCTCCGTCGGAAAGGTGCTCGACGGTATGACCGTCAGGCTGGTTGACGAGGACGGCGACGATGTGCTGCAGGGCGACGCCGGCGAGATCTGGGTCAAGGGCCCCAACGTCTTCCAGGGCTACCTCGATGATCCCGAGCAGACCGCGCGTGTGCTGACCGCAGACGGATGGCTGCGCACCGGCGACATCGCCGTAACCGACGACGATGGCTACCTGTTCCTCGTCGATCGCGCCAAAGATCTCATCATCGTCAGCGGGTTCAACGTCTATCCCGCAGAGGTCGAAGAGGTCATCGCCGAGCACCCGGCTGTCGCCGAGGTCGGCGTGGCCGGCGTTCCGCACCCACACACCGGCGAGGCCGTCAAGGCCTGGGTGGTGGTGCGCAACGGTATGACTGTCGACGAGGACACGCTGATCTCGTGGTGCAGCGATCGCCTGGCGCGATACAAGAGCCCGTCGAAGATCCTCTTCGTCGACGAACTGCCGCGCAACCTCAGCGGCAAGCTCTTACGCCGCGCGCTGATGTAACGCACGCACGGATTGCCTGCGCGACGTCGACGCCACCAGGAATCCGGCGAACAACACCACGATCCCGATCAACAGCGTGATCGCAAACGCGGTGTCCTTGCCGAGCCGGCCTGCCAACGTGCCACTTGCCGACAGAACGATCGTGGCGGCGGCGATCAGCAGGTTGCCGACGACGAGCTGACCTGGCGACGATGCGATCCGACTGGCACCCTGCATGGCCGGTTCTCGGCGACGCGCCAACCGGAACACGCTCCACAACGCCCCGGCGATGATCACGATCGCTGCGATGCCGGAACCCGCGGCCGCCAGAACGCGAGGCGCGACTCCGAACACGTCCTTGCCAGTCGGAAGCTCTGTGCCCGAGACACCGATCCGCGTCGGAGCGAACAGCACGATGCCGGCACTGAGCCCACTCAACAGAACCAGCCACCAGCGCACCCGGTCGCCTACCGCTCGGCCCGCCAACAGGTACACGGTGCCGAGCGCGAGCCAGGGCACGTTCAACACCGCACCTGCGAGATAGAAGACCCGGAACGTGGCCAGGCTCCAGCCGCGCGATTCGGCCCACCACAACGACCCGGCGCCGAGAGCGAAGAGGGCGAGCGAGACCGACCAGGCCAGGTCGTGCGGACGCCGACGGCGCATCCAGCGGTCCGCTGTGCTGAACGTGAAGGCAACAGCAACCAGTGTCGCAGCGGCGGCCAGAGCAGCGTTCATCAGGCGCGACGGTAGTGGCCAAGATTCACGGCAGTGCTGCGACACAGAAAATCGGGATTGGAGGCCTCGCTGCTTTGTGAACGTGTGCACTAGTGCCTAACGTTTGTGTCAGGTATGGCTCCCGAACGCACTCGCCGACGCATCCCAGATGCCACCGTTGCCCGGCTTCCCGTGTACCTGCGAATTCTGACCGAGCAAGGTGACGAGGGGGTCGACAGTATCTCGTCGGAGCGCCTCGCCGAATTGGGTGGCGTCAACGCCGCCAAGGTTCGCAAGGACCTGAGCTACCTCGGGAGCTACGGAACGCGTGGCGTGGGCTACGAGGTCGCGTATCTCGTGTACCAGATCCGCCGCGAGCTCGGGCTGACGCACGACTGGCCAGTCGTGATCGTCGGTGCCGGAAATCTCGGGCAGGCTCTCGCCGGATACGGCGGTTTCGGTGAGCGCGGTTTTCCGGTCGCGGGAATCGTCGACATCGACGAGGCCAAAGTGGGATCCGTGCTCAGTGGTGTTCGCGTTCGGCACATCGACGAACTTCCGCAGATCGTGCAGACCAAGCGCGTCAGCATCGGTGTCGTCGCCACCCCGGCCGGCGCCGCGCAAGACGCGGCCGACAGACTGGTCCGTGCCGGAGTGACGAGCATCCTCAACTTCGCACCTGTGGTGCTTGCCGTGCCGCGAGCGATCGAGGTTCGCAAGGTCGACCTTGCTGTCGAGCTGCAGATCCTCAGCTATCACGAACAGCGTCGTGCCGGCGGCGCCATCCACGCTGTCGGCACCCCCCGACCGGCGAGCGCGTAGGCGGCGGCCATGTCGATCGTGGTGATCGGTGTCAACCATCGCACTGGCCCGTTGTCGCTCCTCGAGCGTCTGGCCATCCGGCCCGACGAACAGGGCAAGGCCATCGCCGGTCTGGTTGCTCGGCAGAGCATTCGCGAAGCCGTCGTGTTGAGCACGTGCAACCGCACCGAGATCTACGTGGTCGCTGAACGCTTCCACGGCGCGTACGCCGACATCCGCGACTTCTTCTGCGATCTCGGCGAGCTAGGTCCCGACGAGCTGCATCCCCACCTGTACAGCCAACACGACGACGCTGCCGTCGCTCACCTGTTCGAAGTCGCGGCCGGGCTCGATTCGGCCGTGCTCGGCGAGAGCGAGATCCTCGGCCAGGTGCGTTCGGCTTGGGAGTTGGCGCAGGACGAAGGCGGTGCCAAGGCAACCCTCAACCTGTTGTTCCGGCACGCGATCGAAACCGGCAAGCGAGCGCGCACGGAGACCTCCATCGGTCGGGGTACTGCATCTGTCAGTCACGCCGCGGTCGAGATGGCTGCGGATCGACTCGGCTCGCTGGCAGACCGTCACGTTCTCGTCGTCGGCGCGGGCAAGATGGGCGAAGGCATCGCCGCAGCACTCGTGCACGCCGGCGTCAGCCATCTCGTCGTTGCCAATCGCACGATCGAGCGCGCGGACCAACTCGCCCAGCGGATCGGTGGCGGCGTCGTACCGTTCACAGATCTCCATTCGGCTCTCGCCGACGCCGACTTCTTGCTGACGTGCACAGGCGCAGGCGTGACTGTCATCGATTTCGAATTGCTGAAGGCGGCCCGCGGGGCGTCGACATCGCCCCTCCTGATCGTCGATGTAGCGGTGCCCCGCGACGTTGCAACCGAAGTCACCGCCCTGCCCAACGTCACGCTGCTCAATCTCGATGACCTCCGCGACTGGGCCGGCCGGGCGCTGATCCTTCGAGCTGAAGAAGCCCGGCGTGTCAACGAGATCGTGTCCGAGGAAGTCGAACGCTTCGGGGTCGAAGCCACGGCTCGTCAGGCTGCTCCCCTCGTGGCCCAGTTGCGCGATCGCGCCGAGACGATTCGTCGCGCCGAGATCGAGCGATTCACGGCGCGACTCGCCTCACTCGACGAAGCGCAGCGAGCCGCCCTCGAGGCAGTCACCAAGGGAATCGTGGCCAAGCTGCTGCACACGCCCTCGGTGAAACTCAAGGACGACGCCGGCACGCCACAGGGCGAGCGCAACGCAGCAACTGTCCGCGACCTGTTCGATCTCGGTTGAGCCGTGCAGGGCGACGGGCCGCTGCGCTTGGCCACTCGAGGAAGCGCCCAGGCACGGACGCAATCGCAAGCAGTCGCTGACGCATTGATGGCCGCCAATCCCGGGCGCGCCGTGGAGCTCGTCTTCGTCGAGACGCTCGGTGACCGTACGCAACATGCGGACGTCCCGCTACACACGATCGGCGGACAGGGCGTGTTCGTCAAAGAGGTGCAGGCCGCAGTGCTGCGCGGCGACGCCGACATGGCCGTGCACTCGGCGAAGGACCTGCCCTCGACAACAGCCGAGGGATTGACACTCGCCGCATTCTGCCAACGGCGCGATCCCCGCGACGTGTTGATCGGGTCCACCCTCGAGGCACTGCCGCAGGGCGCCAGCGTCGCCACGGGATCGGTCCGACGACGAGCCCAGCTGACCGCCGTTCGTCCCGATCTGCAGTTTCGCGAACTGCGCGGCAACATCCACACGCGGCTCGGCAAGGTGCCCGACGGCGGAGCCATCGTGATGGCAGCCGCGGCACTCGATGTCCTCGACCTCTTGGCAGAGATCAGCGACTATCTACCTCCGGCGACATTCGTCCCGAGCCCGGGTCAGGGGTGTGTGGCGATCGAGTGCAGAGCCGACGACTCCGACATGATCGACGTGCTCGCGACCATCGACCACCGTCCCACCCGGCAAGCGGTGGAGGTCGAGCGGGCGTTTCTTGCCGAGCTCGGCAGCGGCTGCTCGCTGCCCGTGGGCGCACATGCCGATGCTCGCACGCTGACCGCGTTCCTAGGTTCAGCGGACCGACGTCAACACGTGATCGAGACGATCGACCTGACCGACGACCACGAACTGGCACGCACTCGCAGCGCCGACCTGGCCCGGTCGATGCATAATCGGTTGCAATGAAGTCCTTGGCCGGGCGCACCGTGGTCATCACGCGTGCCGCCGACCAGGCCGGGGAGACCAGCCGGCTGGTCGCCTCGTTCGACGGAATCCCGCTGGTCGTCCCGCTGATCGAGATCGTCGACGAGCCTTCCGGTATGGACGAACTGGCCGGACTTCATCTCGACGAGATCGATTGGATAGTGGTCACGTCGCCGAACGGAGCGCGTCGGGTCGCTCCTCTTGTTTCCGCCGAGTCACCCACCCCGCGGATCGCCGCAATTGGTGGCGCGACAGCCGCGATGCTTCCCCGCTGCGATCTGGTCGCCGACACCCAGAGTGCCGCCGGCCTGTTGGAGATCTTCCCTCCAGGATCGGGACGGATCGTGGTCGTTCAAGCACTCGACGCAGAGCCGACGCTGGTCAACGGTCTGGCCGAAATCGGCTGGAACGCCTACGCAATCAAGGCCTTTCGAGCCCAAGCGGTGCAACCCTCAGAGGATCAGCAGCGGGCCGCACTCGCGGCCGACGCCGTGCTCTTCGCAAGTGGCTCGGCCGCGCGTGCATGGGTCGAGGTATTCGGGCTAACTTGTCCACCGGTAGTGATCGCTATCGGGGGACAAACAGCCGAGGCAGTAGGCCGAGCGGGACTCAAGGTCTCGGCCACACCTGCCGATCATTCGGTATACGGGATGTTGGTTTGCCTAGGAGAGTATTTCTCCGACCGTAACTAGCATCTAAGTTCGGCTGGGGTCGACGGAATTGGTAGGGACTGGATGACGGACAAGAGGGTGATGGGACGGTGGCTGCTCGCGGCCTCCGCGAGCGCTGCCGTAGCCGCGCTCGGCATCTCCGATGTCGACGCGTCCACTCGCCTTCCCACCAGTCTTGCCGTAGTTCCGACCGTCGCCGTCGAATCGCAAGCCGGCGCCAATCCGTCAGTCTCCAGCGATGGCAGATTCGTCGTGTACGCAGGCCCTCCGACCACCGAAGGCGACGAGCGCACCAGCACCGTGTGGCTCCGTGACCGCTCCAACGGCGGCGAGATCGAACTGACCGCACCGCTGCCAGGCGCCCGCGTCGGCAACAGCGTGCTCCCAGTCATCAGTGGCGACGGCTGCTACGCCGTTGTGCTGACCGAGATGCCCTTGGATCTGTTCCGCGACGACGATACCGGCGACCGGTGGGACGTGTACCGGATGAAGCTGCCGAGCTGTGGTGGAACGCTCAACGGTTGGGAACTGATCTCCACGAACTCCTACCGCGGCAACGACAAGGCCGCGGCCGACGACATCGACCCGCGATTTCCCCCCGCAGTCTCCGGCGCCGCCTCGGTGATCGCCTACACCCACAAGTTCGACGCATCGCAATCGGATCTCGTCGGGATCATCGTCGTCGATCTCACCATCCCGGTCGGCCAGCCGGGCCACGCCGTAACGGTCGCGGGCACTCCGTTGGCAGCTCCCAACAGCACCTACCACTACGCCGGGCTGCGCGAGCCTTCGATCTCCGACGACGGCCAGTTCCTGGCCTTCACTTCCGACGCCAACGCCTCCAAGCCCACGCCCGATTGGAGCTCGGGCCAGGTCCCCGGCGAGTTCGCCATCTCGCAGGTGTATGTGTGGGACAGGCTGAACCCCGACGTGAACACGGCCGTCAAGCGTGCGTCGCTGGGTCCGGACAGCACCGCCAACGGCAGCGCCTCGTCACCGGCAATCTCCGCCGATGGCACCTACGTTGCATTCAGCTCGACCGCCGTCAACCTCGTGATCGGCGCATCCCTGCCGCCATGCATCGACACCTGCCCACCGCAGGTCTACCGATTCAACCGGGTCGATGGCACCGTCGTGCTGGTCAGCCGGGTGCCTGCCAGCACGCAGATCATCGGCAGCGATACCGGCGCCACACAGCCTGCGATCAGCAGTGACGGCAGCCAGGTCGCGTTCGTCACCAGATCGACCAACCTCCTGACCACCCGCCCATCGGTCGGAGGTAATTCCACCGACGGCGACATCATGGTCTCCAACGTCGACGTCGCCGAGATCTACCGTGCCTCGGTCCTCACCGATGGTGTCACGCCTGCACCGGCAGCGAATGCCCATCCGAAGTTGTCGGCTACCGGACGCGTCATCGTGTTCGACACCCTCGCAGGCGCGGCGTACAACCCGCTCGGCGAGCGCACCCCCGACTCGATTCGGCAAGTCATCGGCATCACCCAACAACCGCAGCTCTCGATCGCCGACATCAACGTCGGCACCGGCATGGTCGGCCTGCCCGGCGCAGAGTGGTTCGTCCGGCTCTACAACGCCGGGCCCGGCTCGTTCGTACCGAGCAAGGTCGAGTCAACGAATCCCCAGTTCGGCATCACGTTCGGTACTTGCATCGAGGGCTACGCCGTCCCACCGGGCGGGTCGTGCGGGGTCGCCGTGATCCTCACACCGAGCTCGGAAGGGCCGCTCAACGGGGCGCTCAAGATCTCCGAGACCGGGTTCGGTGCGCTCAACGTGCAGTCGAAGGTCACTGGCGCGGGAGGTTTGCCGGCGCTGAACGCGGACCAGGGCAGCTACCACCACTTCGACGCGCTGAAGGTCGGCCTGGTCGGCGAGACGAACACCTTCACGATCTCGAATGTCAGCCTGGTGCCGGCTTGGGTCACCGCCGTGTCCGTGCAGGGCGCAAACCCGACGGACTTCAAGATCCTCAAGACCAAGTGCCGGAATGCCGTGCTGGAAATCAGTGCTGGCTGCACCGTCGATGTCGCCTTCGCTCCGACCCAGTCCGGCCATCGCTCGGCAACGGTTGTCGTGTCGACTGATACCGGCCAGTACACCAGCGTTCTGGTCGACGGCGATGCTCGTTACATCCCGACGATCCAGGCAGCTGCGACCGACGTGGTGGCCGGCGATCAGATCGGCGTTGGTGGTGCGGGATTCGCGCCCGACTCGACGATCACCTTGCTGTGGGCCGATGGCGCCGGTCGTCGAATCACCGTGCAGACCGACAAGGCCGGCAACTTCCTGCTCTCCATGCTCGTCGCCGCCAATGAGCGGCCCGGCGATCGCATGCTCGTCGCCCAGACCCCCGGCACCGGCGCAGACCCGGCCTCCCTCGTCCTCAGGGTGACCTCGCGAGCCGTCGAAGAAGTCGACGCTGCCTCCCCCGACTGGCCCGGCAGCTGACCCCAGAGCGGCAACGCGGGCGCTCAAACGGTCCGCACAGGACCATTTCGACGCCCACGATGGCTAAGCGACGAGCAACAGAGCCTCGCGTAGGCGTGCGATCACCCATGAGGGTCGATCACGAATGTCGTCGTACGTGAACGTCAGAACCCGAAGGCCGCGCAGCGTCAACTCTGTATGACGCTGCGCGTCGACCTGCCGCTGAAGCCGCGAGCTGTGCGTGCCATGGCCTGACACTTCCACGACGAGACCACCGGCAAAGTACGCATCGACTCGCGCGACGACACGACTGCCGTCCCGATAACTCTTCTGCAGAATCGGTCGCGAGATACCCGCCTGCCGGACCAGATTGAGAAACCATCGCTCCAGCCTGCTCTCGCCGCCGGCGTCCACAAGAGCATCGAGCAGCACGCGGCCGCCGTTAACGCCGGTGCGATGCTCGCTGATCGCCCGCGTACGCAACCGCTGTTCCGCCACGAGCCGAAGTCGAATCGCACTGTCGATCGCATTCTCGGTCTCTGCACGGGTGAACCGAAACACTGGCGATTCCAGGATCAAGCGTTCGGCTGTCAAACAGCGAAAGCCATGAACTGTGACGATGTCGGCTTTGGTCAGTGGCCGACGCGTCGAGCACACCCGCCCATTGGTCGAACAACCTCGGTTGGCGCGAGACACAAGAAACTCGACCGAGTCGGCGGAGAAGCCGTCGAGACCATACAGTTGGCCGCCACTCCGACCTGCCACCACACCCCATCCGTCGAGATCAGCAAGACCTGCTGTGATGGCTCTCTCAAAGGTTGCACTTGACCCCGCCATGGCGAACGAACGCGACCCGAGCCGAGTGATCAGTCCCGTACGTTCCCACTTCTTGCGACACGACGGGCTGATTCCGTGCTCGAGCAGTTGAGTTGCCGAGATCACGCTGTGTTGCGTGGCGGCGAGCGCCGCAATGTTTCGAAATCGGTCGTCCATCGTCGCAGTGTGCGTGATGGGTGTGACAGCCAACCACTGAGCCGGGCCACTTTCACGCCTGTGAGCCACCGCGGGCGCCCAGACGGTCCCCACAGGACCATTTGGCTGCCCGCGCCCGGCCCGAGGCTGGGTCAGCCGGCGGGGGCTACTGGGGTGGCGGGGACAGTGCGGCCGGAGACGAGCATCGTGGTGGTGCAGATGCCGGAGATGTTGCCGGCGCCAACGCAGTTGACCTCGAAGACGAGCGAGGTGCCTCCGACGATCTCGATCGGCGATACCCACGAGACACGCTTGTCGCCGGTGTTGACATCAGCGAGCGACAATCGGTAGATCTCTTCCGACCCGTTCATCAACCTCGCCACGCCGGTGTCCTGGTCGGGGTTTTGCAAGGCGAAGTCGGTCAGCTGGAACGTGGATCCGGCCGGCACGTCGACGGTCTGCGACAACACCTGCCCGGCGGGCGCGGCCGGGGCGAGCAACTTGCTGAACAACGTTCCCTGTTCGGCAGTCGGCGTCGCAACCGCAACTGTTGACACCGGAACCGAGTCGTTGGGGTTGGGAACGACGACGGGAGTGGATGGGAGCGATGTCGATGATGAAATTGCGAGTGGCAGTTGCTTGGCCACAGCGTCATTTGCCGCGTCTCGTACGGCGGGCTTGACGATCCCGAACCAGACCAACGCAAGCGCCACGGCCGCGACGGCCAACGCGAGCAGCCGGGCAAACAGTCGCTCGGGGATCATCGACGCTTGAACGAACGTGACCGGCGCGCTGGCAGTCGGGGTGCCAGGCTGGTCGGCGTCGATCGTGAACTGGACGGTGCGCGACCGGCGCTCCCACTGCAGACGGTTGGCGTGCACCTTGAGCCGGATCAGGGAGCTCGCGCCGGGCTCCACCCCGGCTGCGGGAGGATCGAAATCTCCATCGACCCGACCAGTGGGATCGAGGAGGTGCAACCGGCACGAGGCCTGCGTGTTGCCCTGGTTCTCGAGCATCATCTCGTAGACGGCGGTGCGGCGGGCGCGCAACGCGGGTTGCAGCATGTGCAGGCGCCGGGTGTACGTGGGACCGACCTGCAGAGTGGTTTCGGAGGATCCGACGTCGTCAGGATCGCTCTGCGGCACGATCCGCACAGTCAAAGCCGTGGGCCCTGCCGTGGTCGAAGGCAGCAACGGCGGCTGGACTTCGACGTCGACAACCTCCTGCGAACCGCCGAACAGGGTGACGGAGCCGGGACGGATCGTCGTCCAACCCGCAGCAAGACCGACCGGTGTTAACGAGAACGTCTCGGTGGTGTCGCCGAGGTTGACGATGGTCAGTTGAAAGACCGCCGACGTCCCCGGGACGACCTCAACGTCACTTCGAGAGAACCATGCCTGAGCAGCCATCGCAGCCACGCTACTGGCGGCTGCATTGTCGGCGGCGTCAATCAACGAAAGCTGATCCGGTCCCCGCCGGCGATCTTCGCCTGCCGCAAGGCCTCACTCGCCGCCGCCAGCAACTTGCTCGAATTCGCTGCACCGCTACCGACCGTGACGCCGACCGAAGCACTGAGGTGCACGTTGGCCGGCAGCGCCGTCCACGACCTGGCGGCAATCAGTTGTCGGATCCGCTCGAAGACGACACGGGCATCGCCAGGCGATGCATCGCGCAGGACCATCACGAATTCGTCGCCGCCCGTGCGCATGACCGAGTCGCCGCGGCGACAGATCCGCTCGAGCACGGAAGCGACCTCTTGCAAGACGCTGTCGCCGGCAGGACTCCCGAAGTCTTCGTTCATCCGCCCGAACCCGTCGATGTTGACTGCACCAACGCACACGGGGCCATCGTGCGACAAGACCTCGGGCAACCAGCGTCCGAGGAACCGACCGTTGGGCAAGCCGGTCAGCGCGTCGGACTCGTCGGCGAAGGAATGACGGAGACGTTCGACACCGGCGCGGACGTTGTCCCACCGATCGGCCGTCTGTGAATGCAGCATCGTGTACAAGCGCTCCACCTGGCGCCGCAGCACGGTGCGCGCATCGTCGTGGCGGCCCAGGCTCCACAACACCTCGACCTCGACAGTGATCAGCGGACGAATGCAGTCATCTGCGTCGACCTCGTCCGCGATCGCCTTCGCCTCTTCGATCAAAGTCATCACCGTGGTATCGAGCGACGAGTTCCAGCGAGCTATCACCTCACCGACGGCTGCGATCACCTGTTCGCGGCGCATGCCGTGTTGGATTGCCAACTTCCGGGCCTGGACCGCATCCTCGAGTGCCGACTCGTGATGGCCGAGCTCGGCGAACAGGACCGCGCGGTTGGCCAGAGCCACACACGTCGGGCCGGCCTGCTGGCTGCCCTCCGGGTCGAGGGCCGCTGTCGCCGCGTACAGCCCGTCACGCAGGTGCCGGCACCGCTGAGCGGGATCGGTCTCACTCATTGCCGCGGCGCGGAAGGCTGCAGTCAGATTTGCGTACGCGACCTGGCGATCGTCGTCGGTGGCAGCGATCCGCAGGCAGCGGTCGTACAGGACGAGCGATGAATCGAAGAAGCCCGACTGGTCGCAGGTGACGGCGAGGTCGTAGATCGCCGGATACGAGGACGGCTCGTGAGGGAGTTGCTCGACCGCGTAGATGACCTCGGCCAGCAGCAGCGCACCACTCGTGGGCTGATCGTCAGTTGCAATGTCGTCGGTCACCCGATGAATCCTCCCGCGAAAGGCCTACGATTCCCGTTCGTGGCCGGCAACTTCCCTGTTTCACGCCCCCGACGACTGCGCACATCGACGGCAATGCGGCACATGGTTGCCGAGACCCGCCTCGATGTCGCCAATCTCGTGGCACCCCTCTTCGTCCGCGAAGGAATCGACGAACCACAGCCGATCGCCTCCCTACCAGGTGTCGTGCAGCACTCCCGCGCGAGCGTGCGCGCCGAGGTCACCGAGTTGGCCGACCTCGGCATCGGTGCCGTGATCCTGTTCGGAGTGCCTTCCACTAAGGATTCCATCGGCTCGAAGGCCTTCGACCCTGAGGGAATTGTGCAATTGTGCCTGTCTG
>JANPGV010000165.1:0-6949 GCA_031424145.1 Ilumatobacteraceae bacterium | reverse complement strand
GCGATGTAGCTGAGCTTCTGGCGATCGGCGAGATCGGTCACTCGGCATCACCGCTCTCGTTACCACTCTCATTTGACGAAGGGACATCTTCGTCCTCGCCGCCCGGAAGCTGTTCGACATCGACGATGCCGGGCCACGGCTTCACGATGCGGGCGAGGAGCGGGAAGTCCTTGCGCAACGGATGGCCTTCGAACTCCATCGGCAGGTAGATGTTGCGCAGGTCGTTGTGACCGGCGAAGCCGATGCCGAACATCTCGTGCGCTTCGCGCTCGTGCCAGTTGGCTCCGGCGTAGACGGTGATCCAACTGTCGACGACCAGATTGTCATCGGGGATGTCGGCCTTGATCGTGACGCCGAAGTGCTCCTTCAGGTTCGTCACTCGGGCGAAGATCTGCATCCGGGTCTCACCGCCGGTGTATCCCTGGCGGATAGTGTCGTCGCGCTCCGGGGGTGGCTGTGTGGGATCGTCCTCGCCACGGCCAAATGGGCTGGGCATCCAGTCGATTGCCGACAAGAAGCAGAAGTAATCGCACCCGATGACATCGCGCAGGGCCATGCCGGCAGCGCGCCAAGAATCGGTCTTCACTCGTACCCAAACGTCGTCCCCGGGCTTGACGAGACTGTCGACGACACCGTCGCCCAAGGCGGTACGCAGCCGCTGAACGATCCCTTCGCGAAGCCCATCGCCCGGCAGCGCGGGAGTCTCCGCCTCGGCCTCGGGTGCTCCTGTGTCACTCAATGCGACCACCACCGACCACGATGGGCTGACGGGGCTCACTGGGCTCGCGCATCGAAACGTCCTTGATCATCGGCTTGGTGCCCTCACCACGCCAACGCGCGCCCATGTCTTCGTTCTTGATCCGCTGTTGCAACAGCACGATCCCCTCGAGCAACGCTTCAGGTCGCGGCGGGCAGCCAGGAACATACACATCGACCGGGATGATCTGATCGACACCTTTGGTGACGGAGTAGCTGTCCCAATAGGGCCCGCCACAGTTGGCGCACGAGCCCATCGAGATCACATACTTCGGTTCGGGCATCTGCTCGTAGAGACGCTTCACTGCAGGCGCCATCTTGTCGGTGACCGTGCCGGAGACGACCACGAGGTCGGCCTGACGGGGGCTTGCCGGCAGCGGGATGACGCCGAGGCGCATCACGTCGTACCGAGGTGAGCCGAATGCCGCCCCCATTTCGATGGCGCAACAGGCCAGGCCCCACTGGTAGACCCACAGGCTGTAGGAGCGGCCGAGGTTGAACAGCGACGTCAGCGGTTTGGGCATGCGCCCTTTGTCTACGAATCCCATGCGGTCACACCCAACGAAGCACGCCCTTGCGCCACGCGTAAACGAGCCCAAGGAGCAGGACGAAGACGAAGATTCCCATCTCGACCAGGCCGAAACCGGCATAGCGTTCCAGCTGCGTGGCCCACGGGAAGATGAACACCGCTTCGACGTCGAACACCACGAAGAGCAGGGCGAAGATGTAGTAACGGACCTGGCTTTGCGACCAGCCGTCACCCACAGGATCGACGCCGCTCTCGTAGGCCGTGAGCTTCTCCACCGACGGCTTGTTCGGCCTCACCATGGCCGAGATGCCCAACAGCAAGCCTGCCAGTAGCAGGGCAATTGCCCCGAACCAGACGACTGTGAGGTAGTCGCGCAAGAAGTCCGACATCGTGGTCGACGCTACTACGCGGCGTGATTTCCCCTACAAATGGCTGCCTCGTTCCGCCCGGAGTTACGGGCGGGGTTAGTCGCAGGAGCGGTTGCGCAGCAGGTTCAGGACGTGGCCACGCGTGGGAGTTCCACCCAGGCATCTGTGCGACCGGTCAGGAGGTTGACTCAAGTGTCGACGAACAAAGCTTCACGAGTTGGTCAAGTTGACGAGCGTTCCGTGAAGATCTCTAGTCACGCGGCGAGGCTACGACGTGCTACACCATTGTGGGTGAACGAGAGGGCAGACGTGGGGCGGCTCGTGCGCGAAAGCAGTTTGTTCGCCGATCAGAACGTGGAGATCCGGCCGTTGCACGGTGGCATCACGAACCGGAACTTCGTGGCGACGACAGATCACGGCGACTACGTGGTGCGGATACCCGGCGAACGCACAGCGCTGCTCGGCATCGACCGGGCGTACGAGGCCGAGGCCGCGCGCCGTGCGGCGGACCTTGGGATCGGTCCGGGTGTGCTGGGCATGTTGGAGGATGTCGGCACGCTCGTCACAGAGCTCGTCGACGGGCATCACCTCGACCCCACTCACTTCGTGGAACGGCTCGAAGACGTCGTCGATCTTATCCACAGGTTCCACGACAGTGGCCCGCTCGGTGGCGCCTTCCCGATCCATCGAATCGTCGAGTGGCATGCACGCGACGCCTCGGCACACGGAGTGATGGCTCCGCCTGCGTACGAACGGCTACATCAGCTGAGCAGGCGCATCGAGGCGGCGTTCGCGAGGGCCCCGATGCCCACCGTGCCGTGTCACAACGACCTGCTGCCAGGCAACATCTTGTTCGCCGACGACCGGGTGTGGTTGCTCGATTTCGAGTACGCGGGCATGAACGATGTCTTCTTCGACCTGGGCAATCTCAGCGTGAACGGTGAATTCGGGCACGAAGCGGAAGAACGCCTGTTGATCCTGTACTTCGGGCAGGTCACCAAGAGCTCGTGGGCCCGTTTGCAGCTCATGAAGATGATGAGCGAGTTCCGCGAAGGCATGTGGGCGGTGGTGCAGCAGGCGATCAGCTCGCTCGACACCGACTTCGTGTCGTACGCCAACGAGCGACTCGGCAATTGCGAACGCTTGGCGAGCCGGCCGGAATTCGAGGGATGGCTTCACGACGCAACAAATTCGATCGACTGAGTCGCGATCTGGGTACAAGTAAAAAGCGAGATGGGCTGCCTCCCCCGAGGCAGCCCATCTCTTTTGCTGAAACCTCTCAGGATAGTGAATCGAGCTCCCGCTCGATGGCCAGTAGCTCTTCTTTGGTGCCTTGGACCTTGGGGCCCTTGAACCACTTCTTCCCGCTGAGCGTCCAGTACAGCATGATGGCCACTGCTCCCAAGAGGATCAATGGTCCGGTGAAGTTGAAGTTGTTCTGCCGGAAGTAGCTGTTGCCCGGGCTGGCGAACTCCTTGATCTCGTTGCCACTGCCCCAGATCGGCCAGAACGGCCAGAACAGTGGGGAGAAGAACAATATTGTGATCAACCCGATCCAAATGAGCGCGGCCCACCCGACAAGCTTGTGGTAGCCCTTGAGGTTCCACGGCCCTGTCTGGAAATCGGGGTTGGTCAGACGCAGGTAGATCGGGATCGCGTAGGCGATGTAGAGCCCGATAACGCAGATCCCGGTCATCGCGAAGAAGGCCGTCGAATAACGGCCGGCGCCGGAGCCCGCGACGTACAGCGAGGAGGCTCCCACGATCGCCGAGAGCGTGACACCGAGCCATACCGAGTTCGTCGGCGTGCGCGTCTTCTTGTTGATCTTGTGCCAGTACTTGGAGCCCGGGAGGGCGCCGTCACGGCTGAAGGCGTAGATCATGCGGCTGTTGGCCGTGACCGACGCGAGACCGCAGAAGAACTGGCCGACGATGGCGATGAACACGAGGAGCTTGGCCGCACCAGTCCCGAGCGCGCTGGAGATCAATCGGGGAGCGGCATTGACAAGGAATGGATCTTGGGAGTTCCCGAAGACGAGGCCGGTGTAGATGTCGGCGCCGTCGGCGTCGACCGCACCCTTCTTGGGCAGCGCGGCGATCATCGACAGGTTCAACACGATCGCAGCAATCGCCGAGATGTAGATCGATCGCACAATTGCCTTCGGCGCCTCGGTGCGTGCACCCTTGGTTTCCTCACTGACGTGAGCAGATGCGTCGAAGCCGGTGATCGTGTACTGGGCGAGCAACAAGCCGAGCGCAAACAGGTAGACCGTGATGAAAATGCCTCCCGTCCAGCCTGTCAACCCCGGAGGCGCCGCATCGAAGGCACCACCGATACCACGCTTGTTGCTCGGGGCGATGAAGAGAACGGCGGCGATGACGACCACCCCCACCACGTGCCACCACACGCTGATGTCGCCCATGATCTTGACCAGGTCGATCCGGAACGTGTTGAGCAAGCCGTGGGCGATGAGCACCAGCAGGAAGATCACGAAGATGCCCAGCACCGTGAGCCGATAGCCGTCGTCGAACATGCGGATGAAGTAGGCGATGAAGATCGACAATGCGTAGTCCACCGAGGCGATGACGCCGATCTGACCGAGCAGGTTGAAGTAGCCGGTGAACCACGACCAGCGGGCGGCGTTGTTTTTGGCCAACTTGGCTGACCAGTAGTACAGGCCCCCGGCAGTGGGATACGCCGAGCAGATCTCGCCCATCGCCATGCCGACCAGCAATGCGAAGAAGCCGACGACGATCCAGCCGAGCGTGATCACCCGCGGGCCGCCGGTGGCCATGCCGAGCCAGAAGCTGGTCATTCCGCCCGCGAGGATCGAGATGATCGAGAAGCTGATGGCGAAGTTGCTGAACGTGCTCAAGCCGCGATGCAACTCCTGGGCGTAGCCCATGGCATGCAGTTGATCACGGTCCTCGTCCATGGTTGTCATATAGAACCCCCAAGTTCTGGCTCGGTGCGGCCCCCGCCACACTTCAAGCTGGGCCGATGTTTAGCACGTCGAACAATGGCCATCGCGCACGGTGGCGACGCAATCTTTCGATTGCCGTATCAGGATGAACCCTGCGAGAATCAATCCAACGGGTGTGCCAATGCCCGAAGTGGGGACGACGGTGACGACGACGATGAACGGTAAGGATTCGCCCGTCGACGGTCGCGCGGAGTCGGACATCTTCGAAGTGTCGGACCGGTACATCGTGGAGAGCGCCGCGCTCGACCCGATGCTCGCCTCGTTCTGGGGAGTTCCCGGCTTCGACGACGAGTTGACCGACTACTCCCCGGAGGGATGGGCGGCCAGGCTCGAGTTGCAGCGCCGGGCCATCATCGAGCTGGCGCGGATGGAACCGCGAAGCCGAGCCGACCGCGTCGCGATAGAGGTCATGCGCGAGCGCGTGCAGGCCGAGATCGATCTCATCGACTCCGGCGAATACCACTGCTGGCTCACCACGATGAACAGCCATCACGAGTACATCCGCGAGATCTTCGACTTCATGCCTCGTCAATCCCTTGAGGAGTGGGGCAACGTCCGTGCCAGATTGTCTTCAGTCCCTGACGCTCTCGACAAGCTGCGCGCCAGCTTCATGTACGCGGCGGACAAGGGCCAGGTCGCGGCGCGGCGACAAGCGATCGCGTGCGCTGATCAATGTGACGTCTGGGGTAAGCCCGACGGATATTTCGCCGAGCTGGTCAGCGAGTGTGAATCGCTTGATTTGACTGTGGATGCGCAAGCTGCCGCTGGCGCGTTCGTCGAGTTCGGAAGCTGGTTGCGCACCGATTACGCAACGATCGCAACGACGCACGACCCGGTCGGGGCTGAGCGCTACCGGTTGTTCGCCCGTTACCACAACGGCACCCAGCTCGACCTCGACGAAACGTATCAATGGGGCTGGGACGAGCTGCACGCCATCGAGGCGCGGATGTCTTCGCTGGTCCAGCGCATATCGCCAGGTGCATCACGCGACGAGTGCATCGACATGGTGAAGAAGGACCCTCGCTACGTAATCGAGGGAGCCGACAACTTCATCTCCTGGAGCCAGGACGTGATCGATCGCACGATCGACGATCTCGACGGGAAGTACTTCGAGATCGCCGATCCGCTGCGCCGGTGTCAGGCGATGCCGGCTCCCGCCGGTGGTCCGGATGTCACCTATTACACAGCACCGAGCGAAGACTTCAGCCGCCCTGGGCAGATCTGGCACCCGGTTACCGGACGAACCTCCTTTCCATTGTGGGAAGCCCTGACGGTCCAGCACCACGAGAGTGTTCCCGGGCATCATCTCCAGCTGGCGCAGATGATGTACCAGGCCGAATCATTGACGCGATTCCAACGCCTCGGAGTGTGCATTCCGGGTCACGGCGAGGGCTGGGCACTGTACGCAGAACGATTGATGCACGAGCTCGGTTATCTCGACGATCCCGTCTTCGAGCTTGGGTGGCTCACCGGACAGGCGTTGCGTGCTGCACGAGTCATCGTCGACATCGGCCTGCACTGCGAGAAGCGCATTCCGGCCGACGAGCGTTTCCATCCTGGTGAGGTCTGGCGGCCGGACTTGAGCCTGGCTTTCCTGGTCGAGCGCACGGGCTACTCGGCCGATCACCTCGCTTCGGAGATCGATCGATACCTCGGGATGCCCGGACAAGCCATCTCCTACAAGGTCGGCGAGCGCGTCTTCCTGGACGGTCGCGATCGGGCCCGTCGCCGGCTCGGTTCGGACTTCGACCTCAAGACCTTTCACCAGGTCGTGCTCGACATGGGGGCGATGGGTCTCGATCAACTTCGCGCCGAGCTCGACGTGCTCGGTTTGCCCGAGCGATCTGCAAGCGCGAGAGATTGCGCGTTGACAAAAGACGCTTCCCTGACCCTTGCCCCTGACCCCTCAACGTGACGCTCGTTCATCGGGCGCGTGTCGGTGGGCCTGTGGTCATGATCGCGCCGTCTGGGTAGGTGATGGTGAGGTTGCGGCGAGCATCGAGGGCGAGTTTCCAGTGGCCTTCGTGGGCGAGGTGGTGGTGTTTGGTGCAGATCGGCAGCAGGTTGTCGATGTCGGTGCGGCCGAGGTGGCGGTACCAGATGATGTGGTGGATGTCGCAGTGGTCGAACCCGACGCGGCATCCGGGGATCGCACAACAGCGGTACATCGCCCGCAGCGCCCGGCGTTGTTCACGGTTGGCGACGCGCGAGTCGCGGCCCATGTAGAGCGAGATGCCGTCGGCGGCGGCGATGATCGGGGTGATCTCGGCCATACAGGCCCACCGTCGCAGCGTTTCGACGGGCAGATCGACC
>JANPGV010000164.1:0-4739 GCA_031424145.1 Ilumatobacteraceae bacterium | reverse complement strand
CGCCCTCGAATGCATCGCGGTAGAACTGGACAGTGCGCTCCATGTTCGACGTCAACGTGGCAACGTGATTGAAACCCGATGTGATCGGCATCAGTCCATCGCTCCCGAACGCACGCCCGCTCCGCCGTCGATCACATAGGTTTCGCCGGTGATCCACGACGCCAGATCCGATGCAAGGAACGTGGCCAGGTTGGCGATGTCTTGCGGTTCGCCGAGACGTCGGGTCGGCATCGACCTCGCAAGGCTGTCCCCGAAGTTGTCGACCAGATACGAAGCGAAGTCCGTCTTGACAAGACCTGGCGCAATTCCGACGACCCTCGTCGGGCCCAACTCGAGCCCGAGTTGCCGGGTGAGGTGGATCAGAGCAGCCTTGGTGAGGTTGTAGATCCCCAGCCCGTGCTCCGACCGCAGGCCGCCGACCGAGGCGATGTTGATGATTACACCAGGCTTGTCGCGCATCGCCTGTTCCCACGCCGCCTGACACCAGAACAATGGGCCACGCAAGTTGACCTGGAAGGTCTTGTCGTACCGTGCCTCGTCGACGCCCAGTGTGGCTCCGTAGTAGGGATTCGTCGCCGCGTTGTTGACGAGGATGTCGAGGCCGCCGAAGCGTTCGATCGTTGCCGCCACACACGCGTTGGCGGAGTCGACGTCACCGGCATTGGCCGCGAACACTGCAGCGTCGCCGCCGATCTCGGCCGCGGCGATGTCCAACTGATCCTTCTTGCGTGAGCTGAGCATGACCTTTGCACCGGCATCGGCCATCGATCCGGCGATGGCCCTGCCAATCCCTTTCGATGCGCCCGTGACCAGCGCGACTTTCCCCTCCAGCGAAATCTCCATGCCCGGAAACTAACGTCTGTCGGGCTCCGAAGGCGACACCTCGCGACCGCCGTCGCGTTGAGCCTCACGATCGACTCCGCGATCACCCTCGAGGCTGACCTTGACACGCCGGATGCGCCGCCCCTCGACTTCCGTAGCCGTGAAACGCCAGCCATCCTGGGTGATGCTTTCCCCCTCGGTCGGGACGTGTTCGAGCGTGCCGAACAAGAAGCCGGCAACGGTCTCCCAATGATCGTCGGGCAGACCGAGATCAAGGAGGTCGTTCAGATCGGAGATGCTCATTCCGCCGTCGACCGAGTACGACCCGTCGGGCAGCCTTTGCACTTGGGTGTCTTCCTCGTCGTGCTCGTCGACGATCTCGCCGACCAACTCCTCGAGACAGTCTTCCAGCGTGATCAATCCTGCCAACCCGCCGTACTCGTCGGCCACCAGAGCAAGGTGGAACTTCTCCGCCTGCATCTCGCGCATCAGCCGCGCGACCGGCTTGTTCTCCGGGACAAAGCGCGCAGGGCGAAGGAACTCGATGACAGGATGGTCCCCTTTGCCATCGCGTTCAGCGCGCATCAGATCCTTCGTGTAGGCAATTCCGACCACGTCGTCGTCGCCGTCCCCGAGAACCGGAAGGCGGCTGAAACCGTGCTCGATGGCCGTGTCGAGCGCCGCTGTGACCGTGGTCGTGTTGCGGATCGTGACGATGTCCGGCCGCGGCACCATCACCTCGCGGGCGACGGTGTCGCCGAACTCGATGATGCTCTCGATCAGTTCCCGTTCCTCGTGCTCGACGACACCGTCGTCGGCCGCGGTCTCGACGATGCCGAGCAGTTCCGACTCCGTGACGAACGGACCTTGCTGCAGACCCTTGCCGCGAACGATGACGTTGGTCAACGAGATGAGCCATCGCGAGATCAACCGCAACGGCGGGAACGCAACGAGCGCGGCGACCGGCCGGGCGGTCGCGAGCGCAGCCTTCTGCGGGTAGAGCACGGCATAGGTCTTCGGCACTGCCTCAGCAAGTACGAAGAACACCAACACGTTGAGTGCTACGCCGATGATGATGCCGTATGTACCCCACAGTCGGTCCGACAGGATGCCGGTGAGGGTGGCTTGCACGGTCGCGCAGATGTTGATCGTGAGCAACAGGGGGTTCACCCACTTCTCCGGAGCGCCGACCAACTTCTTCAGTGCTTTGCCCGACTTGTGCCCCTGGTCCGCGAGCGAGGCAGCCTTCGGTCTCGTGATCCGCGACAAACCCATCTCTGCCACAGACGTGAAGATGAGCACGAGGAGCAGCAAGAAGATCGTCGCAAGCATCAGCAGGTCGACGTTGTTGAATGCGATCACGAGATGACGTGCTCCTGACGGAAGGTGGCCGGCGCGGGTCCGTGCCACACATACGACTCGAGCAATTCACGCTCACGGGACTGCATCGCAAGTCGGTCGTCTTCGTTGGCGTGATCGTGACCCAGCACGTGCAGCACGCCATGCACGACGAGCAGGGCAAGTTCGTCGTCGACCGTGCCGGCGTGCTCAGGTGACTGCCGCGCAGCTACCGCCGGGCAGATCACCACGTCGCCCAGCAACAACGGCATGTCGGCGGGATCGGGAGGCGCCCGATCGGGACCCCGGCTCGGTGGCTGGCCGTGCTGGACAATCTCGGCCTCGGCAGCATCGATGGGAAACGCCAGGACGTCGGTTGGGCCAGGTTTGCCCATGTAGCTGTCGTTGAGCTCCGCCATCTCCCGCTCGCTGACGAACAGCACGGCAAGCTCGGCGAGCCCGCGCACGCCTTCATCCAGCAGCACATCGAGGGCCAGCTGCTGCCACCGCTCCAAGTCGACTCGGATGTCGGACTGCTCGTCGGCGCAGAAGACTTCGGGAACTCCGTCGCCGCCTACACGCTGTGGATGGTGGAGACGCGGTCGGCCGTCGTCGCTCATTTGGCGTCGCTCATTTGCGGGCGGCTTTGCGTTCGGCATCGCGCTCGTCCTGGCGACCGTAGGCCGCGACGATGTCGGCGACGATGCGGTGACGCACGACGTCACCGGTGCCGAGTCGAACGAACGCGAGACCTTCGATGTCGGCAAGCATCGACTCGAGACCGAGAAGACCACTGCGACCGTCGGGCACATCGACCTGCGTGGTATCGCCGGTCACGACCACCTTCGAGCCGAATCCGATGCGAGTGAGGAACATCTTCATCTGTTCCGGTGTCGCGTTCTGAGCCTCGTCGAGGATGATGAAACTGCTGTTGAGGGTGCGGCCGCGCATGAAGGCCAACGGCGCCACCTCGACCGCTTGACGTTCGAGCAATCGCTGCGCCCCCTCTGGCTCGACCATGTCGTAGAGGGCGTCGTATAGCGGGCGAAGGTACGGATCGATCTTGGCCATGAGATCACCGGGGAGGAAGCCGAGGCGCTCGCCGGCCTCGACCGCGGGGCGTGTGAGGATGATCCGCTGGACCTGCTTGGTCTGCAACGCCTGAACAGCCATGGCCACCGCGAGCCAGCTCTTACCGGTCCCGGCTGGCCCGAGACCGAAGGTGATGACGTTGTTACGGATTGCGTCGATGTAGCGCTTCTGGCCGGCGGACTTCGGCCGAACGGGCTTTCCCTTCGCGCCGCGCATGATGTCGTCGGTCAAGACAGCGCTGGGCCGTTCGTTGTCGTGCACCATGGCGATCGAACGTCGAAGCATCCCTTCCTCGAGATGCTGTCCGCCTTGCAGCACGACGACCAGCTCCTCGAATAGCCTGCTGACGAGCTCGGCCTGCGGACCGTCGATCGTGATCTCGTTTCCTCGAACGACGATCGTCGCTGCGGGAAAGGCCTGCTCGATAGCGCGGAGGTTGACATCGCGCTGGCCGAGCAGAGCAGGCATCAGGTGCGCACCCGGAACGACGACGCTGTACACCCCAGTGAGTGAGGTCATCGGGCAGTCGAGGTCATGTGGTCGGCGCGGTCATGGGCTAGGTGGGCCCGAGATGGGACTCATTTGCCCATACGGTAGCGAACCGGCGCGGCGATTGCGCGCAGATGGCTAGCGCCGCACGGGCACATTGGCAGGTCGTTCGACTCGGGCCGGCTCGGGTTCTTGCGCCTCCACGTACGCAGATGTGGCTGCGAAGTCGATGCCGTAGTAACGGGACACGTCGAGCGGAAGCAGAGGTGCCCCGCCGACGACCATCTTGGCCAGCCGTTCCATCATCAACGCCACTCCGCCTTCATCCTGGGGCTGGTTCACCTCGGGAGAATCGAAGACCAGTAGCACCCCTTCGGCGGCTTCGGTACCCAAAACGTCGCGAGCCATGCGAGTAAGCGCCCCTTTGGCCGCATACCTGGGATGCACGACGACGAACAGAATGTAGTGAACCGCGCCGCGCCGCGCGTGGTCGGTGAAATGGCGCTCGAAAAAGGGTTGGCTGAGGTACCTCGTTGCGGCGATGTCGGTGGCGATGAGCACCATGGCCACTGGTTCGTCGTCGGCCCACAACACCCACAGCCGGTTGGTGGAATCGGCGATTGCCGAGTCGAATTCGGAGCGATAGAACATCTCACGGCTCGCCGCTTCCTCGGCGGTCCGGCGGTAGGCGAGCTCGTACAACCCCCAAAGGCGCTCCAGCAGGCCACGTTCGACCACGGAATTGTGGCGTGTGACGAACATTACGGAAATCCTGCCTTTCCAGTGACTGCACGCGCGGGGGAAACCACCCCTTGTGTAAATCCGGACTTTCGTGTAGCCTAACGAGACGCTTCGGGCGGGGTGTGGATGCACGCTGTTCGATGCGGAGACGGGCAACGGGAGGCGTATTGAAGCGGGCGCTTGCCCCCCTTACATGGTGGGCGATTGGAATGGGGTATGCGCTGGCGCTGTGCGTAATCGTGCTGCCCGTGACCTGG
>JANPGV010000163.1:0-5288 GCA_031424145.1 Ilumatobacteraceae bacterium | reverse complement strand
CTTTGCTCCAATGGGTTCCGGGAACCAATTGAGCTCGCGTCCGCTGCCCCCCGGTCGCTCGATCCATACGCCGTCGTGCCATCCGATCGCTGTTTCACCGAGGGCGTTGTGGTGCTGTGCGGCGCATGCGGGGCCGGCCGTACCGTGAGTTGCCACGTGGATCTCTTCGGCGACGTCCAACTGGCGCCACAGGTGATCGACCAGCAAGGTGGACAGGCCGGGGCTCATCGCTGCGCCGACGATCAAAACCGAACCGCTCTTGCGGGCAAGCGCATCGAGGTCGAGTAGGTCGCGCAGGTCACTGATGTCGGCCGATGTCGACACGACCGACAAACCGCCAACGAGGTATTCAGCGGCGAGCTCGGCGTGAGGGTGGGGGTGACATAGTGCGACGACGTCTGTGACTCCCAGGTCTGCGGGATGGGCGACGCCTACGGCGCCTCGAGGTGAGCCCGAGACTGCCGGGTCATAGATCGCCACGTTCGTCCCCTGCCGCAGCATGTGAGTCCCGAGACGTCGTCCGGTGACTCCGTAGCCGACGACACCGACGATCGGTCCACGCGCTTCGGACGATGTCATGGTGACTGGGGCAGCTTGAGCTCGCGCCAGCCGCCCTCCTGCGGGGGAATGCCGCCCTTGCCGCGAACACGCAGCAGACCAGCAACTACGCCGGCAAGAGAGAGGGCCACAAAAGCTCGACGCAGTGCTTTCACTGTGGGGCTAGCTGGAATCGAACCAGCGACCTTCACATTATCAGTGTGACGCTCTAACCAACTGAGCTATAGCCCCGTCATCGACGGAGTCGTCAGGCTACAGGGCGCCTTCCGTCGGACTCAACCGGCAATCGCCTGGTCCGGTGGCGATTCGTCCGGGGACGCCGCCGCTGCTTCCTCGACAGGAAAATCGGCCAGCATCTCCGGCTCGACGGGGACAGGCGGCGCCGCGTACACGAGGGGTTCGGTTCCCCGTTCAGCGCGCGATTGCACCTCTTCTTCCAGCACGCTGAGGCGGATGCCACCGACGAGATCCGTTATCAGGTTGAACAGAGTGGCCAACAAGACCGCCAGGCCGGTGAGGCCGACGGCGATGAATAGACCGGCGATCCAGGCGTTGTGGAAGATCTGGCCACCGTTGAACTTGAAGGTCTCCCAACCGAAGCCCTCGAAGAACTTCTCGACGTTGTCGACGGTTCCGGTCGCGTAGGCGACCTGCCACAGCAGCACTCCGGCGACCAACGCCACTGCGTAGAAGAACACGTTGAAGACGAGGGCGACTTTGAACACGCTCCATGTGTCGACATGGCGAACGACCCGAGTAACCCGGCGAACACGTGCCTTCGGGGCACGGCGGAAGTGGATGGGCCTGCGGAGGGGCCGCGACTCCAGAACGGGACCGATCTGCGTAACGTCGTCGATCGTCGCTGCCTCGTCGTACAGGATCGGCGCCGGCAGGGGAATGGCTTCGGTGCTCTCTTCGGCCGGACCGGGCCGAGTTGGGGCGAGCTCGGTGGGAACCAGGGCTGTGGGGACGAACCCCATCGGGATGGTAGGCGGCGCCAACATCGATGGTCGCAGCGATTCGATCGAAGCCGGCAGCGCGATTGGCTCGCGCTCCGTCACCGTGTCCGTCACCGCTTCGGAGACGGTGTCGAGGTTCGTCGCAGCGATCGCCTCCGTCGCAGCTAGCGGCTCCGTCGCCTCCCCGGCCAGTGGCAGCGCCAAAGAGAACTCGATCGGCGCGTCGAGGCTGCCGGCCTCACGATGCTTCGCCGTGCGCGGAGTCGATGCCCCGGGGCGCCGCCACACCGTCTTGCCGGCACGGGAAACGCCGTTGGGAGAACTGAGATCCTCGGTGCGCGGATCGACCGGGCCCTTTCGCGTCGAGCCGTTGGTCTTGGCAACCCCGTTGTCCTTGGGAACCACCTTCTTAGGTGGTTTGACGACCCCACCACTACCCGTCCGCGATCCAGCACGCTTCGAAGTATGGGGCACACCGCTGTCCACCCGCAGAAGTGTAGGCGGCGCGACCGGCAAGGGGCTGCGCACCCCTTCTCATGATTCTGTCAACCTTTCATGGACCGTCAGTAGCCCGCGCTGTTGCCCGCTGTCCGTCGATCTCGACCACCACGGTGACGGAACCATTGACCTCGAGGTAGCTGACCAGCACGGCCCCGTTGCCTGACGCAAGGTTGGCCGCTGCCGGACGACCACCGGTCGTGGCCGCCAACGCCGCCGCATCGGCCGCAATCTGGGCACGACCACGGTCGACGAGGCGACGACCGAACTGGCCGACGGCCACGACAGCGAGAGCCGCCATCGCCACGACCGCCAACAACAACACCATCGCCTGGCCACGTTCGCTATGCGGTGGATGCATCGCCGCGTCCCTTCGTACCTAGTGATGAAGGGCGATGTTGCCGATGCTCGGTCGCAGTCCGGTACTACCCGGATCGCGACTATCTACTCGTCCTACTCTTCGTCCTACTCTTCGTCGTTGGCGATTATCAGGGCAACAGATGCGACTGAGTGACCGTCGTCGACGTTCATGACCTTGACGCCCGTGGCGTCGCGGCCCTGTGACGAGATGTCTCGAACACCCATTCGGATCGCCACACCGCCACTGGACACCGCAACGATCTCGTCGTCGAGACCGACCATGAACGCGGCGACCACCTGGCCCTTCTTGCCGGTGAGACGGATGCCGATCACGCCTTGGCCTCCGCGCCCCTGCACGTTGAACTTGTCGAGTTGGGTGCGCTTGCCGTAGCCGGCCGAGGTGATCATCAAGATGGCCGTGTCGTCGCGAGCCACATCGACAGCGACGACCTCATCGCCGGGCTTCAGCTTCATCCCACGTACACCCGAAGCGGCACGACCCATCGGCCGCACTTCGTCTTCGTTGAAGCGGATCGTCAAACCCTTGCGGCTGACCATGAAGATGTCGTCGCTTCCCGACGTCTCGATGACACGCACCAACTCGTCGCCATCGCGCAGGTTCAAGGCGATGAGACCGTCGCGACGACCGTTGTCGTATTCATGGAACGAGGTCTTCTTGACCACACCGTGGCGCGTCGCGAAGAACAGGTTGCGTTGGCCGGCGAAGTCGCGCGTGTCGATGATGGCCTGGATGTTCTCGCCGGCCTGCAGCGGCAGCAGGTTGACGATCGGCATGCCCTTGGCAGTTCGCTCGCGCTCGGGAATGTCCATGGCACGCAGCCTGTAGACCCGACCACGGTTGCTGAAGAACAACAGGAACGCGTGCGCTGTGGTGAAGATGACGTGGTGGACGATGTCGTCCGTCTTCAGCTTGGCGCCACTGACGCCGCGACCGCCGCGGCCCTGTGTCTTGAAGCTGTCGGCGGACACTGCCTTGACGTACTGCGCTTCGGTCATGACGATGACCAGTTCCTTGTCCTCGACCAGGTCGAGGTCGGTCATCTCGCCATCGTCGAGACCGATCTGGCAGATGCGCGGTGTGGCGAATTCTTCCTTGATCGCCGTCATCTCGGAACGGATGACCTCGTTGAGGACGACCGGGTCGGCGAGGATCGCCTCGAGCTCGACGATCCTGGCACGAACATCGATGATCTCCTGCTCGATGTCGATACGGCTGAGCCGGGTGAGTTGGGCGAGACGCATCTCGAGGATGTCGGTGGCCTGCAGCTCGCTGAACTCGTACGGCTCGGCCATCAGCCCGGCCTTTGCGGCCGCGGGATCATCGCTGGCCCGGATGAGGGCGATGATCTGATCGATGACATCGAGGGCCTTCAGCCGACCATCGAGGATGTGCTCGCGTTTGCGTGCCTTGTCGAGGCGGAATTGCGAGCGACGGGTGATTACGTCGACCTGGTGGCGAAGATAGCCCTGCAACGCGCTGGCCAGATTGAGCGTGCGCGGCACGCCGTCGACCAAGGCGACCATGTTGACGCCGAAGCTGGTCTGCAGTTGGGTCAGCTTGTAGAGGTTGTTGAGGACGACGTTGGCGTTGGCATCACGCTTCAGCGTGACGACCAGGCTGGTCTTGCCGCCGGCCGAACCGTCGTTGACATCGGCGATGCCATCGAGGTCGCCGCCGTCGACCAGTTCTTGAATGCGCCCAGCGATGGCCGAGCAACTGGTCTGGTAGGGCAGTTCGCTGACCACGATCTGCATCTGGCCACGCTTGCCCTCTTCGATCGCCGCCTTGGCGCGCATCTTGATGCTGCCGCGGCCGGTGCGGTAGGCATCCATGATGCCGGCGCGCCCGAGGATGCTGCCGCCGGTCGGGAAGTCGGGGCCCTTCACGAACTGCATGAGATCGTCGGACGTCGCCTCGGGGTGGGCAAGCAGGTGAAGCGCGGCATCAATCACTTCGCCGAGGTTGTGCGGCGGGATGTTGGTGGCCATGCCGACGGCGATGCCCTGGCTACCGTTGACGAGCAGGTTGGGGAACCGCGACGGTAGGACCTTCGGCTCTTCGCGGCTGCCGTCGTACGTCGGTTGCATGTCGACGGTCTCTTCGTCGATGTCTGACAACAACTGCATGGCCAACGGGTGGAGCCGGCACTCGGTGTAGCGGGCTGCTGCCGGACCGAAATCGGGCGAACCGTAGTTGCCGTGGAAGTCGATGAGCGTGTGGCGCAACGAGAATGGTTGGGCCATGCGCACCAGGGCGTCGTAGATCGCGCTGTCGCCGTGAGGGTGGTACCTGGCCATGGTGTCGCCGGTGACGCGAGCTGACTTCACGAAGGGACGGTCAGGACGGAAGCCCTGCTCTTCCATGTCCCAGATGATTCGGCGGTGGACAGGCTTGAGGCCGTCGCGCACGTCGGGCAGAGCGCGCGACATGATGACCGACATCGCGTAGTCGAGGAAGCTGCGCTCCATCTCGTCTTGCAATGCGACCGGTTGAACGGAGAGCGACGGGTCGTCGTTGATATCGCCGGCGTCGTCGCCTGAGTTGGGGGGAGTCGGGGTATCACTCATCAGAAGTCCAGATTTCTTACGTCACGTGCATTGGTCACGATGAAGTTCTTGCGGGATTCGACGTCGTCGCCCATCAACACACTCATCATCTCGTCGGCGAGAGCAGCCTCTTCGACCTCGACCCGCAACAGCGTGCGTGTCGCGGCGTCCATGGTTGTCGGCTTGAGCTCTTCCCAGTCCATCTCACCAAGACCCTTCAACCGCTTAAACTCTTTCTTGTGGTTGGGGTGTGCTTCGAGCCAGACGGCCTTGGCCTGATCGTCTTTCAGGTAGATCTTCTATTTGCCGACGACCGTCGAGAACAGCGGCGGCTGGGCGATGTAG
>JANPGV010000162.1:0-8080 GCA_031424145.1 Ilumatobacteraceae bacterium | reverse complement strand
GTCTCGGCGTAGGCCGCAGCTCGCAACGTGCGCTCGGTGTGTTCGTCGAGGAGCCCCGCACCGCGCTGCAACCGTGCCTGATTGATTCGGGCGATCTCCTCGGACATCCACCGACCCATGAGCAACTCGAGGCGGGAACGGTCCTCGCGGATCCCGACGCGGCGTTGTCCGTCGCTGGCCGGGAACGCAGTCGCGTGCGAGTCGGCTTCGATGGCTTCGACCAGTCGAAGCGACAGCCGGTCCGTGAGCTCGCGGACCATGGCCCGGTCGACGTTCACGAGCGATCGTCCATCGCGTGGTAGTCGTGGGGGCTCCGCCCGCCGTGCGGACGCATCTGTCGCAGGCTGGCCGAGACCACTGCCACCAGTTCGTTGAGCGAGCGCATGAGTGGCGACCGACGGAGCCGGTTGGCCGAGCCGGCCCGGCCGGCTAGTACTGCCGCGGCCCACGGATCATCGGCCAGAGCAACAACGGTGTCGGAGCGAACGAACGCAGCCACCTCGTCAGGTGCGTAGGGACGGGACCCGATCAGCGCGACGACGGTGGGAATCGATCTAACTGCGAGTTGTGCCGTCAGCTCCGCCAACCGGTCGAACCCGAGAGCTGCCGCCGCCGCGGACCCGGGATGCTGGCGATGAGCCACGACGACCATCGCTGCCTGGGTCACCAAGGGTGAGAGTGGACCGCGCAAGCGGCCGCCGTCGGCGATCACGACCGTGGTGTCGAGCGCCGAGACTACCGGCAACACCGACGCTCCCGCGGCGAGGACCACAACCGCAGCCTCCACAGCCCGGGTAGGAGCGACCAGAACGTCGACGCCCGACTCGGAGCGCTGCACCATGGATTGGATCGTCGACCAGGTTCCGGAAGCCGATGAGGCAGCAGCCTCTGCAAGACCTGGTGAACGAGGTAGGTCGAGCCACGCCGCGAGGCAGCCTCCCGCGGGATCGAACTCGGCGACCATGCACGGCTCGTCGGACGACCAGGCGGCAGCCATCCCCAGGGCCGTGGTGGTACAACCGTCGCCGACCACGGCGACGAGGCTCACGGTGGATTCCCGGCCGCGTCGGCCCCTGGATCGATCAAGACCACGCGGACGCGCGCCGCGCCGGCAACTGTCACTGCGTCGGTCGATGAGACTTCGAAGGAGACCGACATCTGCCCGGTCACCGAGTCCGGCGCGGCCGGGAGGCCGACGACACGTCCAACAATCGGAGCAATCGGAGTCGCATCGCCAACCATCGGTATGACGATCTGCACCTGTGAGCGTTCGCGAAGTCCCGCGGGTAGCTCGCCCGAAGGAATGGTGACTGCGACCACGGCCGACCCTGGAGCCACGAGCGGGAGGGACTGCAGTAGTCCAGGGGCGAGCAACCCGCCACTGACGATGCGCACCTTGGTGTATTGGCCAACGAAGGCAGCGAGGTCCGCCGTCTCGACAACCGCCAACGACGGATCGGATGTCAGTTCGATCGAACGAACGTCGTCAGCCGTGAGCTGCGTGCCCGCCGGAAGGTCGCGCACGACTTGGAGAACCGCGACTCTCCTGTCCGCGGTCGAAAATACGAGCAGGACGGCGCCGATTGCGCCCAGCGACAGCAGGGTGCCGATCGCGATCCGTATTCGTGAGCGCGACGAGGGTCGAAAACCCGTTCGAGGCGCGGTAAAAGACGTACGTAAAGCGTCCGCTCGCGTTGCACTCACAATTTCCGCCGCCTTCACCCACTAGCACCCGTCGCTAGCACCCATCGGCAGGATAGGCCCGGAGCACGGCGATTCCGTTCCATTGATCCTGCCCTCCCATTTCTTGACACAACACAGATGCACAGCTCCGAGCGCAGAGCGGAATCAATGGGCCCAATCGCAGCGGCGGAATCGCAGCGGACCGAATCACAGTGATAGCTGTCGGTGGCTGCGATAGCCTCACGGTTCGCTAGGAGAGGTGCCAGAGCCAGGTCGAATGGACCGCACTGCTAATGCGGGGACCGCCTTCAAGCGGTCCGTGGGTTCAAATCCCACCCTCTCCGCCATGACGGGCCGGTGGGTCGACCGCCGGCCCGTTGCGCGCGCCCGCGGTTACCCCAATGTTGCGTTTGTGTGACGATAGGAGTAGACAGAACTTCATCTCAGCGACCTTTCGGGTCACGGCGGCGCCCGGGAGGGGTGACACAGACAATGCAGCACGACAACTCCGACGACCCTTTCGGGTTTTGGAACGACGAACCCACTCGTCTGTTGCCGCGCACGCATGCCGGAACCCGTGCCCACGCTGACTGGAACGACGAGCCCACTCGGCAGTTGATTCGCACGAATGCGGGAGCTCGTTCGCACGCTGACCCCCGTTCCGAGACTCGGCTGGTCCCGGTCGTCCGCGCTGATCGCACCCGCCCGATGCCGGCCGTGCGACCTCCCCGCAATCCATTGCTCGTCCGTGTCGGCCTGCTGGCCGGCGTCATGCTGCTGTTCGTGCCTGTCGCGTACAGCTTGCGCAACGACAAACGGCAGGTGCGCGCTACCGAAATCCAGGCCGTCGATACGATCCTGGTCGGAAGGTTGCCTTCGCCGGCTCCAACCGAGGCGACCGATCCCCCCACCACTGTCCTCATCACCGCGGCCCTCGTGCTCGCCACCGAGGCGCCGACCACGCCGGCGCCCACCGAAGCTGTCGTGGTGACGCCGGCGCCCACCGACCCGCCGACTACCGCGGCGGCGCCGAAGAAGAAGGTCGTCACCAAGACCACCACCACGGTCGCTGCCGCGGCCGCGCCCGCCGCCGCCAGTCAATCGGCAGAAAAGGCGCCGTGCGCGCTGACGTACACGATCGCGAAGGGCGACGCCTGGTCGACGATCGCCAGCCGGGCAAAGGTCACGATGAAGGCGCTGCTCGCTGCCAACGGAGCCACCACCAGCACATTGTTGCTGCCTGGCAAATCCGTCTGCCTGCCTGCGGGAGCCGTGGTACCGGGCCCGCCCGCAACGATTGCTCCGGTCGCCAAGGCCCCGGCGGCCACGCAGCCTGCGACGACCCAGCCCAAAGCGCCGGCACCGACAAACCCGCCCGCTACGACGGCGCCGCCGGTCACGCAGCCCAAGCCGCCGGCCAATACCTTCACCAAGGCGCAGGTTGCCCAGATCATTCGCGACGTATGGCCGGACGACCTCGAGGACGAGGCCATCCGCATCGCGACCCGCGAGAGCAACTTGATCCCGACGGTCCGGAACGCGTGTTGCTACGGGTTGTTCCAGATCTACTACACGGCGCACAGGGCGTGGCTGGCCTCTACCGGCATCACCAGCGCGGCCCAGCTCTATGACCCGCTGACGAACGCGACCGCGGCGCTAGCGCTATACCGCAACTCCGGCTGGGCCCCCTGGGGAACCCCGGCCACCACCACCACCACAACTGTCGCCTGACGCGACGATGGAGGCGGGGATCACCGCCTCCATCGGTCGAACGGCAGGTTTTAGTGACCGTCGCCGTCGGAGTCGCCTGGAATCAGGTCCTCGACGGCGTTGCTGACCTTCTGGCCCATACGCTCGGTCTTGTCGGCTGCGGTGCGGCCGGCGCCCTTCACATCTTCTTTGGCACGGTTTGCCGCGTCGCGGGCCTTGTCATCGACTACGTAGCCGTCGTTGTCACGATCGCTATTGGTTGTCATATTGGGGTCCTTTCGTTGTCGGTACCGGGGACTACCCAAGCGAGTTCGCCGACAAACTCGCCCGAACGGGTGACCTACTTCGCCGCAACCAACCTCCGGTGTGTACGGGCTGGCTCGCTCACGTATTAACGGGCGCGACCAACTTTGTCGCTGTCGACATGCTCAGCGTGGTGGGAGCGACAAATTCGGTGGATGTGACCGGGTGGCGGGCGGGGCAATTCTGCGGTGCTGCATCTGGGGCCGTACCACTACACTCATCTCCCGACATAGGCGCTCGTAGCTCAATGGATAGAGCATTTGACTACGGATCAAAAGGTTGAGTGTTCGAGTCACTCCGAGCGCGCTGGACGGACGACCGATCTACATCAGAAATCCCACGGCGGAGGCAGTGTCGGAAGCGGCGCCGCATCGAGCGTTTGCTGCACGCATTCGTGCCACATAGCCCATGTCTCGGTGTTGCCGTCCGGGCCTTCAGTCGTCGCTGAGATTGTCGACAGTAGTCGCAGAATCGGCGCGATCCGCTCGGAGTCGTAGTAGTGAGCAACGAAGCGGTAGGTCGCTTCGAACGCCTATCAACGTCGGCGCGGTGGGTCCGTCTGATCGGCGAGGGGCTCACGCTTCCGGCGGCGATCGCCCGGGTGGCGACCGCGGGCCCTGCCGCACTGCCCGCCGGCGAGGGCGAAACGCTCCTGTACGCCGGGTAGCCAGACGGCCTCCGCCATCGGTGCCCCAATTCTCGGGCCCATCGGCGTATACGGCGTGCTCCTTGCCGAGAGCTCGCCGCCCAACCGGTTCGACCAAACCACCCATCACTTCATCCAAAGCATGTCGGGCGTCATCGGCACCGCACTCCTACGCTGACGACGGCATTGGCGGGTGGGCTACGGTCGCCTTCTAGTGCGAATTACCGACTGGTTCCTGACGGCGGCAGAGCGAGGCAACCCCGACACTGCCATCGACACCCGCCGAGGCACCGCCTGGACCGAGGGCAACGAATGCCGAGTGCTGATCCACGGCAGCACGTACTTCGCTCGATTGGCCGACGAGCTCACGGCCGCTCGTCCCGGAGACACTGTGTGCTTCACGGATTGGCGAGGCGACGCGGACGAACGGTTAGTCGGGCCCGGCACCGACGTCGGGACGGTGTTCTCCCGAGCCGTGTCCGACGGTGTTGTCGTGCGTGCACTGCTGTGGCGCTCCCATCCGGCGCAGATGCGCTTCAGCGAACAGCAGAACCTTCACTTGGTCGACGTCATCAACGAGGCGGGAGGCCAGGCCTTCCTCGACGAGCGCGTGCGGCGGGCTGGCAGCCACCATCAGAAGCTCGTCATCATCCGCCACGCGTCGACAACCGATCGGGACGTTGCCTTCGTCGGTGGAATCGATCTGGGACATGGCCGGCACGATGATGGAAACCACGAAGGTGACCCGCAGGTCATCGAGATCGACAAACGGTACGGACCGCGGCCCGCCTGGCACGACGTCCAGGTGGAGGTGCACGGTCCCGTGATCGGCGACCTCGAGCACACATTCCGCGAGCGGTGGGACGATCCCGAGCGGATCGCAAAGCGGACATGGGGGCGGATGCTGGCCCGAGCTGCAGACGAGCGAACCCAACCCAAAGCCATGCCGCCGCAGGCGGATGACCCGAAGCCGGCGGGACCTCATGCCGTGCAGGTTCTGAGGACATATCCCTCAAAACGGCCGCGGTACTCGTTCGCGCGGCAAGGTGAGCGCAGCGTCGCTCGCACCTACCTGAAGGCCTTCAAACGGGCGCGCACCCTGATCTACATCGAGGATCAGTACCTGTGGTGCGTCGCAGCCGCTCACGTGCTGGCCTCCGCGTTGCGCGCCAACCCTGGCCTCCATCTCGTCGTAGTGGTGCCGGCCTATCCCGATGAAGACGGCCGTTTCTCAGGCCCCGCCAACAGGGTCAGCCAACTGCGTGTGCTTTCGAAGCTGGCCGAGGCCGGCGGCAATCGATTCGCTGCCTACAACATCGAACGGTCCGACGGGATCCCGATCTACGTCCACGCCAAGATCTGCGTCGTCGACGATGTGTGGATGATGAGCGGATCGGACAACTTCAACCGGCGCTCCTGGACGCACGACTCGGAGTTGTCGTTGGCGATCCTCGACGAAACTGTCGACCAGCGCTCACCGACCGACCCCGGCGGGCTGGGCGATCTGGCGCGCGTTCTGCCTCGGTCGACGCGGCTCGGACTTTGGGGGGAACATCTCGACGACGACGACGTTCCGGTCGACCTGATCGAGGGGTTCAACAAGCTCGGCAATGCGGCAGACCGATTGGACCGTTGGTACGCCGGCGGCAAGGTAGGCGAACGACCTGTCGGAAGGCTGCGACGCCATTGTCCTGCTCCGGTGGCATGGTGGGCGAAGCCCGCAGCCGAGGCGTTCTATCGCGTTGTCAGCGACCCCGATGGGCGTCCGCTGTCGTTGCGCCTGCGCCGCACGCACTGATCAACGAGCACCGACCGAGGACCAAGAAGGGTCAGGCCGGGCAGCGGTTGACGTCGGGTGTACCGACGTTCGAGGGCGACGATGGCTTCGGCTTGCCCTGGGCGAGACGGGTCGGTTGCGCTGCCGACACCGCAAAGAACGTCCCCGATGCGACCGTCGTGACTTCGAGCCGTCAGGTCTGAAACCCATCGACACCACCACGAGCGCGCCGACAAGTGCCGCGAACGCCAGCCATCTGCGCATGGGCGTTGTTACCGCGCACCCGCGCCTATGTCAAGCAACGTGAACCGTTCGCGAGGGAACAATCAATGCCCGACCGCTTAGGGTTAAACGGCGCGACGACAGACCTACGGCTCCTGGATCTCCTCATGACCAATGTTCACGAAAGTCCCTCCGGGGCAACCTCAGACCGATGACCGCCCTCGTCGACGCACCGGCAGACGATGATGAGCGTGTCGTCGGCGACGACCCCGTGCTCCCCGGGCGCTTCCCGCTGGGACTCGTCCTGGTCTCCGTTGCAATTTCCATCGCGCTTCGTGCCCGTTTCCTGAGCACGCCGCTGAGCACTGACGAAGGCGGATACCTCGCGGTGGCTCGGGCGTGGGCATCGGGCAAGACGTTGTACGGCCAGGCGTGGGTCGACCGGCCACAGGGCTTGCTGTTGGTGTTCCGGATCTGGGACGACGTGACCGGGGGTTCACCCGCGGCGATACGCGCCATGGCGATCCTGTTCGGATGCCTCGCCGTCGTGGCGGTGGCCTTTGTGGCGTACACCCTCGTCGGACGACGAGCGGCTGCTGCGGCGGCTCTGTTCGTCGCGGTCGCTTCAGCCAACGCCCGGATCGAAGGCTTCACCGCGAACGGCGAACTGCTGGCGGGCGCTCTTGCCGCTGCCGGAGTTGCCGCCGCGTGCGCGTACCTGTTCGGTGGTCGCGGGTTGCGGTGGTTGTTCGTCAGCGGATTGCTTGCCGGCGCCGCTCTGTCGTTGAAGCAGTCGGGGTTCGATGGCTTTCTGGCGGTCGCCATCTGCATCCTCGCCGGAGGGCTCACACGTGAGTCCACGTGGCGCCAGGTGGTTCGTGAGTGTGCGATCTGCATCGCCGGACTCGCCTCGGTGCTCGGGCTGTTGGCGCTGGACGGCGCGCTCCTCGGCTTCAGGGCGTGGTGGTACGCAGTCGCGGGCTACCGGATCAACGGTCTCAACGGGGCCGACGCCGATTGGGATCGCTTCCGAATCACCTCCCGACTGGCAACGCCGACGATGCTGCCGCTGATCGGTGCTGCTCTGGTCGGCACCGCGATCTGGCTCGTCCGCAGCAGGCGCATCAGGAGGTCCACCGTGCTCATCCCGGCGTGGATCTGCTTCGCAGTGCTGGCGTTCATGACGGGTGGACTGTTCCATCGTCACTATTGGGTGACGCTGACATTCCCGTTGGCCGCAGCGGCCGGCGTTGCGGTCGCCAAGATCAGAGCGCCCATCGCGATCACGCTGGCGTGTCTGGCAGTCATCCCTTCGCTGATCAGTTCCGTAAAGGTGATCGCGCTCAACCGAGCGAAGGTTGCCATCGTGGCCCACGACGATCCGCGATTGGTGGTCGACGAGCGAGTTGGGCGTTGGTACACGGATCACCGCACGCCGGACTCGACGCTCTACGCGATGTGTGCCAGCGCCGGTTTGTACGCCAGCGCGAATGCGATCCCGCCGTACCCGTACCTGTGGCTCGACGGCGTGCAGAACGGCAGGGATTCGCAAAACAAGCTCGTCCAACTGTTCGCCGGCGACAACCCGCCGACATACGTTGCCGTGTACCAGAGCGCGTTGCTGTGCAACCCGTCCGGCAAGGTCGAGGCCATGCTCGGGCAACGGTACGTCACCCTGACAGTCGTCGATGGCGCGGAGATCCTCGCCCTCGCCGATCAAGCGGCCCACGGCTGACTCC
>JANPGV010000161.1:0-2844 GCA_031424145.1 Ilumatobacteraceae bacterium | reverse complement strand
TATCGGTTGGCCGCAGCCGCAACGCTCGAGGCACTTCGCACGACCCATCCCACGACCCGCCTCGTCGTCAGCTATCCGGCATCGCTGCCCGCCGAGTTGGTCGCTCTGCTCGAGGACGTAGCCGGCGAGCGCTGGCACATGCTCCCCGTGCCCGGCGACTGGTCGATTGCCGTCGCGCTCGATCAGGCCTTCAACCACTACCCGTGCGAAGTGCTGGTGTCGGTTGCGCCCGGTCTGGTGCCACGTTCGGACCTGACCCCTGACTGGTTGGAGACGTTGGCCGGACTGGCCCGATCACCGGGGACCGGCCTGGCAGGCTCACTGATCGCCGATGACGACAACGTCGTGGTGCATGCCGGCTGGGACGTGCCCAACTACCGCTGGTACGAGTTGGCGGGCCTCCCTGTTTCCACCCCCAGCGCCGGGAACGACCTGTTGATCGAGCGCGAGTGCACACAGGTCACGCTCGCCGCTGCAGCAATTTCGGCGAGCCATTGGCGCGAATGCCGCGATCGCGCGAACGGAGGGTTCGACGCCGCCGGCCGCGCTCTGTCGCAAGCGCTTGCGGCATCGGGAGCGCGAACGGTGTGGACTCCGTACTCCAGGTTCGACCAGGTTGTCGCAATCGACCGCTAGCCCCGCGAAGGAGTCAGACGGAAGCAGGCGTGAAGGGGTCGTCGACGAGGTGGGTCAGCCAGCGACGCTGGATCATCTCGACGTCCTCGGGTTTGATGCCGGCGACGCGCGATCGAGATTCGAAGTGGTACAGCACCGCTGCGGGCTCGTAGACACACGACCATCCCGCCACGCGCAGCTTCATGCAGTAGTCGACGTCGTTGTAGTTGCCCGGAAGTTGCGCCGTGAACCCGCCGACGGCATCGAACACCGAGTACGGCGTCAACATGCAGGCGGCCGTGACCCCCGCGACTTTGCGGCGGCGCAGCAACAATCCATTGCGACCCGGGCTGTTGCCGGGAAGCCCGAAGCCGACGTGTCCGGCGGCCGTGCGATACGTGTGGCCGGCGTGCTGCAACGTTCCGTCCTCGAACAACAACTTCGCACCGACAGCGCCGACGCCAGCCGTGCATGCGTCGAGCATCTGCACCAACCAATTGGCACCGATCACCTCCGTGTCGTCGTTCAACAACAACAGGTTCTCCCCACGAGCGTGTGCCGCACCGAGGTTGACAACGGCTGAGAAGTTGAACTGCTGTTGGTAATCGACGATGCGTACTTGCGAGCCCAGGGCTCGGAGTTGCTCCACCACCAACGATGGCATCTCGCGGCCGGCGACGACGATGACCTCGATGTCGACGCCTGCTGTCGCCAGTACCGAACGGACCGCATCGACGACGAAGGTGCGGGCCCTGCCACCAACCTCCCCGCTCGTTCCGATGGACGGCACAATTGCGCTGACCAGTGTCATCGCGGCAGGCGGCGGGCCGCGGCCGAGCGACCACGGCGATACACCCGGCGGGCCAGCAAGGTCAGCGGCACACGGCCGGCGGTGTGCCGCAACTCGGCGTTGGCCGCCTCGAGCTGGGCGACCCTGCTGGTGAGTTGGGCAAGCCGCGCCTTGAGATCGTCGGTCTCGGCAGCCTTCTCGCTGAGCCGGGCTCTCAACTGCTCGGCCTCGGCAGCAATCCCGATCGCAGCGTCGACATCGGTCCAGCGTGCCAGGCGCTGCTCCGGGGATTCGTCACTGCGGTCGGTGCTCACGGCTTGTCGATCTGCTTGCGGAGTGCGTCGACCCTGGCCATCAGGTCGTCGGTTGCGCTGGCGACCGCGGCGCGGACCTTGTCGAACTCGTCGAGTTGACGGGCTTCGATGGCCACGACCTTGGGCTGCAGCGCTTCGACCTTGAGCTGCAATGCCTGAAGGTCATTGGTCAACGACTCGAGCGTCGACTGCGTGGCTGCCCGTCCTCTGACGATCCAGCTCAGTTGGCTGCGAAGTCCCATGGCGTCATTCTTCCCCGAGCACTAGCTGGCTGATCAACCTACCGGTCTCGGCGAGCGAAGGTTGCCGCTCCATCGTCTGCCGGCCGGCCGCGCTCAACCGCGCCGATAACGAGACCTCGTCGACGATCCGGCGCATCGCGGCTGCGGCCTGTTCGATGTCGGGTGCCGCCCACTTCGCGGTCGTCGGGTAGACGCCTTCGCCGTTCACGACGCTGACCATGGTCGCATCGATCAGCAACGAGTTGTCGTCGTCCATGAAGTCGAGATTCCCGGAGTATCGGGTGGCGATGGTCGGTGTCCCGAGCCACATCGCCTCGGCCAGGTGCAGACCGAGGCCCTCGCTGCGGTGCAGCGACACCACGCAGTCGGCGGCGGCGATCACGGCCATCTGATCGGCGCGGTCCAGCGTCTCGTCCCACATCCGGATGTCAGCCCGCCCGTCGGCGGCGGCCAGCACGCGCTGGTGGTTCGGCCATCGTTGACGGCCGTTCATCGTCTTGATGACCAGCGCGGGCCCTTCGTCGGGCGCGAACGCCTGGCGGAACGCCTCGATGACGCCGACCGGGTTCTTGCGCTCGGTCACGCTGAGGTGGTCGAGCACGGTCACGAACAACGGCCGGCCACCAAGGTCGGCGAGCACCGGGAAGTCTTCGCGTGAGCGACCGGAGGATCGGGGTTCGGCCACCGGGATGGGGACGTGCCGCACCGGCACCGGCGACACTGCCGCGAACGCGTCGGTGACGAATCGTGAGCCGGCCCAGATCTCGTCGACGAACGCAATCGACTGACGCATGTGCAGCGGAACGTGCTCGAGCTCCCAGAACCAATACCCGATCATCCGACGGGTGGCGGCGAACAACTGAGGAAAGTCCGCGGCGAGGAA
>JANPGV010000160.1:0-2996 GCA_031424145.1 Ilumatobacteraceae bacterium | reverse complement strand
AGTCATCGAGATCTTCGGAAGCTTGTCGCCGGCATGGCTGTACTGAGTGCCGTTGGCCTCGCAATCACCACTGAGCGAGCCGAGCTTGCCCTTCGTTTCGGCGTACACCGTGAAGGTCGCCGGCTTGTCGAAAACGAGCGTCGTCGTGCATCCCACCGGAGCTCGGGCCAGCGTCTTCACCGCGTCTTTGTAGTTCGATATGCCTTTGGCTGCGATTGCCCCGCCGCCCAGCAGACCGCCAACGAACAAGATGATGCCGAACACCATCAAGCCCTTTCGGCGTTTGCCTTTGACGGGCGGGGGAGGCGCGACGACGGGGGGCGGAGCCTGGTACATCGTGGGTCCTTGAGGTTGATACGACATCACAACACCCCCAGTCGCCTGGCGACCAGCTCGATCCGATCATCAGGTTGTACCACGGCGGCACGCACGTTCTGTGCACCGCCCGCGCCGTAGAAGTCGCCTGGGCTGACCAACGCGCCACCGTCGCGCGCCAAGCGCTCAGCGAACTCCCAGCCGTCTCCCGCGTCGAACCACAGATAGAAGCCGCCCGCCGGAAGGGCGATGTCGACGCCGGCCCACGCTGACAAGACCTTGCCGAGTTGTTCGAGTCGTCGTCTGTAGCGATCGCGCTGCACGGCCACGTGCGCGTCGTCGCTCAACGCGACCGCCGCCGCAGCTTGGGCCGGGCCGGGCACGAGCATGCCGACGTGTTTGCGGACCTCTTTGAGGTAGCCGACGATCTCGGCGTCACCGGCATAGAAGCCGACGCGCAAACCAGCGAGGTTGGAACGCTTCGACAAGGAGTGGACCGCCACCACACCCTCGAACCCGTGGTGCAGGATCGTGCTCGCCGGGCCGTCCCAGGTGAACTCGACGTAGCACTCGTCGCTGAACACTGGAACATCGTTGCTCCGTCCCCACGCCGCAGCAGCGCCGAGGTCCGTCAGCGCACCCGTTGGATTCGATGGGCTGTTGACCCACAACATCAGGGCACGATCGGCGTCAGCCGCACTGATGGCCGAGAGATCGAGTGCGCCGTCAAGCCGGCACGGAACAGCGACTGCCCTGCACCCCGCCAACGTCGCGCCCATCTCATATGTCGGGTAGGCGACAGCCGGGAACAACACCGTGTCCTTCGAGGGTGTTCGCAGTCGCAGGTATTGAGGGGTCGTGGCAACGAACTCCTTGGTCCCGACGCACGCAGCCAACTGCGACAACGGAACGTCGAGATCAAACCGACGATCCAGCCACGAGCGAATCGCGCCCCGCAGGACATCGCTGCCGATGCTCGGCGGATAGCCCCGCTCGGCGTTCGACGTCGACAGCGCGGCGATGACGCTGTCGATCGGAGGATCGCACGGTGTCCCGATCGACAGGTCGACCACTCCCCCGTCCAGAGCTGCTGCCAGCGGCACGAAACGATCGAGTCGGTCGTACGGGTATGGCGGTGGAACGAAACCGGGTTCAGCTGATTCGGCCATGAAACAACCATCCTGCCTGATGGCCCGCGCTCGCGACCAGCGGTGGCATCAAGCAGGTGCGACCACGAACTGTGCCAGACGGCCTGCCGATGCGTCGGCCAGCCGCGCCCGCACCCGCACGCCATCGTCTTCGTGGTGGGTCGACAGCACCTCGCCCTCGCGGTGCACCGACGCCAGCAGATCGCCGCGTTCGTACGGGATGAGCAACTCGATGACCTTGTTCAAGGAACGCAGTCGATCGCCGAGAGCGAACAGGAACTCCTCGATGCCCTCGCCCGTCAGCGCGCTGACGGCTACCGAGCCTTCATGACGCTTGACGAGCTCGGCGGCAACTTCCGGCGCGGCGTCGCTTTTGTTGAAAACCAGCAGCTCCGGGATATGCGAGGCCTCGATCTCGCCGAGCACTTCATGAACAGCCCCAATTTGGCCTTCGGGATCGGGCGCCGTGCTGTCGACCACGTGGACGAGGTAATCGCCGCGGCCGGCAACCTCGAGCGTGCTCTTGAACGCCTCGACAAGACCGTGTGGCAGGTTGCGGACAAAGCCGACCGTATCGGTGATCAGCACCGGCTCACCGCCGGGAAGCGAGAGGCGTCGAGTCGTCGGATCGAGCGTGGCGAACAACCGATCTTCGACAAGCACGCCGGCGTGCGTCAGGTGGTTGAGCAACGTCGACTTGCCGGCGTTGGTGTAGCCGACGATCGTCACGGCGGCCAATCCACTTCGACTGCGGCTCTTGCGTTGCAACTGCCGGGTGGCCGACAAGTCCTTGAGATCCGATTCGAGTTTGGTGATGCGTCGCATGATCCGGCGGCGGTCGACCTCGAGCTTGGTCTCACCCGAGCCGAATCGGGATCCGACACCACCGCGCTGCTGCGACAACTTTGCCGATGCACCACGCCGGAGGCGAGGTAGTCGGTAGCGGAGCAGCGCCAGCTCGACCTGGGCCTTGCCTTCGAGGGTGTGGGCGTTCTGGGCGAAGATGTCGAGGATCACGGCTGTGCGGTCGATCGCCGTACGGCCGAGCACCTTCTCCAAGTTGTACTGCTGGGCCGGTGAGAGCTCGTTCTCGAACACGACAGTGTCGGCATCCACCGCCAGGCAGATGTCCTTCAGCTCGTCGACCTTGCCCTTGCCGATGAACCAGGTGTGGTCAGGAGTGTCGCGACGTTGCACGAGACGGCCGGCTTCGTCTGCGCCAGCGGTGTCGATCAGCAGTGCCAGTTCGTCGAGACTGGCGTCGGTGTCGGCGTCGTTGCCGCCGGGCAATGTGACGCCCACCAAGACGATCTGTTCGCGCTTGGTGCGCTCGATCAGCGTTGCGCCGAGTGCTTCGTTGTATGGCGTCGACATGATTTCCTTGCTGCACCTGCCTTTAGATGTGAACCGTGATGGAGCCGACGAACTCCGCCGGACCGACGAGGGTGACATGTCCCAATTGGGGATCGTGCAAACGTACCTTTGCATCTCCGCCATCCATGTGCACGGTGATTTCTTCGAGCTCGGCCGGTA
>JANPGV010000159.1:0-11110 GCA_031424145.1 Ilumatobacteraceae bacterium | reverse complement strand
ACGGGCTCGGGGAAGATCATCCGCTCGAGGATGATCGCGTTGCTGCGATCACACAGCGTGTCGCCAGTCGTGGTGTCCTTGAAGCCGAGGCCGGCAACGATGTCGCCTGCCATCGCGACGTCGAGGTCTTCACGCTGGTTGGCGTGCATCAGCAAGATGCGGCCGAGTCGCTCGCGGCGCTCCTTGGTGGAGTTGTAGACCTCGTCGCCCTTGTTGATCTGGCCCGAGTACACCCGGAAGTAGGTCAGCTTGCCGAAGGGGTCAGCGACGATCTTGAACGCGAGCGCGGCGAACGGCTCGTCGATCGACGGCTTGCGGTAGAGGGTCTCTTCCTCGTGGTGCGGCTTGGTGCCCTGCGTCGGCGGGATGTCGAGGGGGCTCGGCAGGAAGTCGATGACGGCGTCGAGCATCGGCTGGACGCCCTTGTTCTTGAACGCCGAGCCGCACAGGATCGGAACGAAGTCGAACGCCAGCGTGCCGGCACGCAGGGCGACCTTGATCTCCGCTTCGGTCACTTCTTCACCGGCCAGGTACTTCTCCATCAGATGGTCGTCGCTGGTCGCGATGGTCTCGAGCAGCAGCTCGCGGTACTCGGCGGCCTGCTCGGCCATGTCGGCGGGAATCTCCACTTCGTCCCACTTGGCGCCGAGCTCTTCGTCGTGCCAGATCAGGGCCTTCATCTTGACGAGGTCCACCAGT
Source organism: Ilumatobacteraceae bacterium (assembly GCA_031424145.1). Classification (GTDB taxonomy): domain Bacteria; phylum Actinomycetota; class Acidimicrobiia; order Acidimicrobiales; family Ilumatobacteraceae; genus JAENVT01. Next base: position 10,411 of record JANPGV010000159.1, on the reverse strand, counting down.
CCGACGAACGGGTTGTTGGATTCCGGCCCGCCGGCACCGACGGGAAGTTGAATGACGGCCGGTGTGGCCTGGAGGCGGTCCTTGACCATGGCCACGGTTCGATAGAAGTCAGCGCCGATGCGGTCCATCTTGTTGACGAAGCACATGCGCGGGACCTTGTACTTGTTGGCCTGGCGCCACACGGTCTCGGTCTGGGGCTCGACCCCGGCGACGGAATCGAAGACCGTCACGGCACCGTCGAGCACGCGGAGCGAACGCTCCACTTCGATGGTGAAGTCAACGTGGCCGGGCGTGTCGATGATGTTGATGCGGTGGTTGTTCCAGATGCACGTGGTCGCGGCCGACGTGATTGTGATGCCACGCTCCTGCTCCTGCGCCATGTGGTCCATGGTCGCTGCGCCGTCGTGGACCTCGCCGATCTTGTAGCTCTTTCCGGTGTAGTAGAGGATGCGCTCGGTCGTGGTGGTCTTGCCCGCGTCGATGTGGGCCATGATGCCGATGTTGCGGGTGCGCTCGAGGGGGAATTCGCGCTTTGCCATCTCTCTACTTCTCTCTCTTGTCTTGCCGTCTGGTTGCGTCTGTGCGTCGGGGGGCGCGCAAGGCCAATCTGGCCATAAGCACGGTGTTCAATGCTATCGGCGCAGTGCCTGCGTTTGCGCGACTGTCAGCGCGCTGCGCAGACCGGCGCGCCGAGGTCGCAGGCGTGCGTACGGGCAATCGCCTCGAGCTCCGTGTCAACAACACGCTTCGCGTAGGCCCGTCATCTGCCGGCTCTGCGTCCAAAGAGATCATGAACAGTCATCGGTCGGGTCGCGTCCTACTCTCAAGTTCGTTCTCTGAATGGCCACAGAACGCGGTCGAACCGGCCGGCTATCGGGCGTCGGACTACGTTTGTCTGCCATGCGCCCGGACGAGTACCGCACCCATGACGGGCTCGCGCTGGCCGGGCTCGTTCGCTCAGGCCAGGTCACGGCCAGCGAACTGCTCGACATCGCGTTGCAGCAGACGGCCGCGACCGACGATCGGGTCGCCGCAGTTGTGAACATGCAGGCCGACCGCGCTCGGCGGGCGATCGCCGACGGCTTGCCCGCCGGACCGTTCACCGGCGTGCCCTTCCTCATCAAGGATCTCGGCTGCGATGCGGTCGACTTCCCCACATCCATGGGTTCGCGGCTCTACCGCGACTACCGCTACACCGTCGATTCGGAGCTGTTCGTGAGGTTGGAACGGGCCGGCCTGGTCACCTTTGCCCGCACGACGAGCCCGGAGTTCGGAATCGGGCCGACCGCCGAGGGGGCCGCCTACGGCCGCCCGACTCGCAACCCCTGGAACCTCGCCCATGTTGCCGGCGGCTCGTCCTCGGGCTCAGCGGCGGCGGTGGCGGCCGGGATCGTGCCGATTGCTCACGGAAGCGACGGCGGAGGATCGGTTCGGATCCCCGCGTCCTCGTGCGGGCTCTTCGGGTTGAAACCAACGCGTGCACGCCTGCCCGACGGGCCCTCGGCGGGCGAGGGATGGGCCGGGATGGCCATCGACGGTTTTCTGACGCGAAGCGTGCGCGACACCGCGGCGCTGATCGATGCCACCCAGGGCCCTGACCTGGGCACTCCGTACTACGCGCCGCCGATGCAGGGCACATTGCTCGACGCGATCATGTCTCCGCCGAGGCAGCTGCGAATCGCCTTCTCCACGCTCTCGTTCACCGGGGATCCGGTGCACCCCGATTGCCGCGACGCAGTCGCTCACACCGCGTCTCTGTGCGCGCAGCTCGGGCACGAGTTGGTCGAGGATGATCCGAAGGTCGACATCCAGCGGTTCATGCGGGCGTGGACCAACATCGTCGCCTGCGGCACGGAATTGACCGTGCGGTCGCGCGAGGCACAACTCGGTCGTCCCGTTCAGCCGGACGACATCGACGGTGTTACCCGCGGTGCGGTTGCGTTGGGCCAAACGGTCTCGGGTGCCGACTATCTGGAAGCAGTCGGCACCGTGCACGAGATCGGGCGGGAGATGGCCCGCTTCCTGGCGGACGAGCGTCGATACGACATGCTCCTGACGCCCACGTTGGCCGAACCACCGGCGGAGATCGGCCGCTTCAGGCCCGACAACGAGGACTTCATCGACTATCGCTTGGGTCCGCGCGGGGTGTTGCCGTATTCGCCGTTCACCGCGCTCGCCAATGGCACCGGTCAACCGGCGATGTCGGTGCCGCTGTACTGGAACGACGACGGCTTGCCGATCGGCACGCATTTCATGGCGAGGTCAGGCGAGGAGGCGGTTCTTATGCAGCTCGCCGCCCAGTTGGAACAGGCCGATCCATGGTTCAGCCTCGTTCCCGTCGTCTGACGCCGACCAGTTGACCCCTGATCGTCGAATCTCGGTTAGAGCGTCGGACTGCTGGAGGCCGTGGCTGCCTTGGCCAGCGCCATCCGTCGCAGGGGCGGCAGTGTGGGCGGCGGCTGTTTGCGCGGTGGGAGCTCGCGAAGGAGTTGCGTCGATGCCTGGGTGATGGTCAGCACCGCCCGTTCGAACGCGGCGTCTGTTGCGGCTGAGGTCTTTTGTACCCCGCTGATCTTGCGCACGTACTGACGGGCAGCGGCTTCGATCTCTTGTGGCGTCGCCAATGGCTCGAGTCCACGCAGGGTGGTGATGTTGCGGCACATGCTCCGATCGTAGGGCGCGATCGAGGAAGTGGCGAGGCGGCGGCAAATGGCTGCGAACAGTCCTCACGCGGGCCGCCCTTCTGACCGATATTCACGTATGACAGCGACGCCGCCCTGCCCATGGCCGGCACCGACGCTGGGCCATGCGTCACCGTACGAACCTCGCGAACCCGTGCTACCGCATCCGCCGAAGCTCGACGAACTGCCGCGGCGTCGCGCCGTCACCAGCCTGCTCAGCACGGCCCGACGGCTGAGCAATCGCACCGAGCGAGCTCAATACGCTGCCATGAAGGCCGAGCAGCGCATCCACGACGAGCTCGCCGATCTGCCGGCCGGCTGGTTCGTCCTTCACTCGCCTGACATCGGTGAGGTGCTCGAGGAAAACCACGGTGTCGATCACGTCGTGATCGGGACGGGTGGAGTGTTTGCGATCGACGTCGAGCACCGAACCGGTGCCAAGGTCTGGGTCAGTGAGCACCAGCTGACGATCGATGGAGCGAACACCGACGACGTGCGGCGAGCGCGCTCCCAGGCCCGGCGTTCGAGCGGCAGGCTGACCGACGCCTGCGGGTTCGCTGTCACCGTTCAGGCCGTTCTGGTCCTCATCGGCGCGGCAAACCTGCAGACGCTGAGCCGCCCGGCCGAGGTTCACGTCCGCACCGAGCACGACCTTCGTGACTGGTTGTGCAGACAGCCGTCGCGACTCAGCCCGGAGATGGTCACGACCATCCACGAGCGGCTGAGCCCTGACGCACTGTCACCGAACGACGCGCCGATCAGCCTGCTTTAATTTGGCGGTGAGGCGACGGGTAACCCGATCTGTTCAGCGACTACTCGTGCCGGCAGCGATCACGATCGCTCTGATCGCTTGCACGAACGCGGCATCCGCTCCCGTCGCGTCGAACACGACGCAGGCACTTCCCGCTCCGCCGCCGACGACCGTCGCGGCGCTCGGCCCGGCCGCCCCGGGTCCGACGATCGCGGGTCAGACCACCGTTGCCCCGACCGTTGCACCCACGCTCGAACCGGCCGTGGAGAAGGCAATCAAGAAGGGCGTGCAGGACTTCTTCGCCGCGTACATGGCCTGCGGACAGGCGCCTGCACAGTGCCATCCCGCGGACTTCCACTCGGGCCGAGGGACAGCGGTCGGGCAGGGAACGGTGTACTTCCAGGGGCTCGCGTCGCGCGGCGAGTACTTGGGCCCTGATCTTCGCGGTTCCTACATCGTCACCCAGTCCGTCGCCCTCGATGACGCCACGAGCGCCATCGCCTTCTCGTGCTGGTACGACGCGTCCATCCTTCTAGGTCCCGTGGATGCCGGCGGAAAGCCCGCTGTTCTCAACGACAAGATCATCAGCGTTCGCGAGAAGCAGGCGCTCTACTTCGACGGAACCGATTGGAAGGTCGGCGAAGCTGCGACGGTCCAGGACCTCGGAGACGGCAACAAGTGTCCGCCGCCGGACGCGCCGAGCAGCTGAGATCAGCTGATCACAGTCGTCAGCGAGGCTCGAGCACGACCACGGGGATCTGTCGCGAGGTCTTTCGCTGATACCCGGCGTAGTTGGTGTGCTTGGAGGCAAGCGCTTCCCAGAGACGCGTGCGCTCGTCGCCTTCGGCGACCCGCGCTTTCATCGGTCTGGTCGAGCCGTTCATCACGATCTCGACCTCCGGATTGGCAATCAGGTTGGAGTACCACATCGGATTGCGATCGTCGCCGCCATTCGATGCGACCAACATGACGTTGTCGCCCTCGATCAGCGGGCTGGTCAACATCGTCGAACGAGGCTGGCCCGACTTTCGGCCGACGGTGGTGAGCTTGAGCACGGGCATGCCGCTGGCTTTGCCGATCAATTTGCCCTTCGACGTGTCGAAGACCAATTGATGGAATCGCGTGACCACCTTGGATACGGCATCTTTCAGGACCATGACGTGCCTCCTACGTGCCGTCACCATCGTAGTGCCGAGTTGTCGCGGACGAATCCGGCTATCGGCTCACCAGCGATAGTGGGCGAAGGCCTTGTTGCTCTCGGCCATCTTCTGCATGTCGTCGCGCCGCTTGATCGAGGCGCCGAGACCATTGCCGGCGTCGAGCAGTTCCCCGGCGAGGCATTCGGCCATGGTCTTCTCGCGGCGTGCACGGCTGAAATCGACGAGCCAACGGATGGCCAGAGTCGAGGCCCGGCGGGGTCGCACTTCCATGGGGACCTGATACGTCGCGCCACCGACGCGGCGGCTCTTCACTTCCAACGGAGGCTTGATGTTGTCGAGCGCACGCTTCAGGGTCGCGATGGGCTCGGCGCCGGACTTCTCTTCGACGATCTTCAGCGCGTCGTAGACGATCTTTTCGGCAACCGAACGCTTGCCGTGCAACATGACCTTGTTGACGATTTGAGCGACGAGCAGTGACCGGTAGATCGGGTCGGGAGTCAATTCGCGGCGCTGAGCAGGACCTTTACGAGGCATGGGTCAACAATCCTTACTTCTGGAGCTTTGCGCCATACCGGCTGCGGGCTTGCTTGCGGTTCTTGACGCCGGCCGCGTCGAGCGCGCCACGAATGATCTTGTACCGCACGCCGGGCAGGTCGCGAACGCGGCCGCCGCGCACGAGGACGATGGAGTGCTCCTGCAAGTTGTGGCCCTCGCCGGGGATGTACGCCGTGACCTCGACACCGCTGGTGAGACGGACACGGGCGACCTTGCGCATGGCCGAGTTCGGCTTCTTCGGTGTATTGGTATACACGCGCGTGCACACACCGCGACGCTGCGGAGAGCCCTTCAGAGCGGGCGTCTTCGTCTTCGAGAACTTGGTGCTGCGACCTTGCCGGACGAGCTGCTGGATGGTGGGCACGCGTCTACCTTTGCGAACGTATTGTCAACTTGCGCGCCGGGTGATCCAACGCAGGACCCTGCAATGTTAGAGGCGGCAGGTGAAAGGGGCAACACGCGGGTCAGTCGTAGGACCAAGATTCCTGCTCGCGGACACTTTTGCTCGAAAATTTCACACCCGGACACCTTCAGGAAAGTGTCAAGAATGCCGATGATTCGTCATGCCATCGGCAGTGATCGGCGGGTACCTCGTGTGCCTCGCGCTACTTGCGCGTTGGGGGCGCGAATCGCTCGCGCACCGGCGGCGGATCAACAAGCTCGATTTCCGCATCCACGTCAATGGCATTCGAGGCAAGTCGACGGTCTCACGGATCATCGCCGGGCTGTTGCGCGAGGGTGGAATCGTCACCGTCGCCAAGTCGACCGGCACTGCCGCCGCGGTGATCAACCGTGACGGTGTGGACGAGCCGATCGAACGCAAGGCGGCGCCGACGATCCTCGAACAGATCGAGGTGACCAAGAAGTACGTCCACGGCGATGTGCGCGCCCTGGTAATCGAGTGCATGGCCTTGAAGCCCCAGTACCAGGCCGTCAGCGAGAAGATGATCGTTCGCTCGAACATCGGTGTCATCACCAACGTTCGTGAAGATCATCAGGACGTCATGGGTGAGACGTTGCCCGAGATCGCCCGATCGCTGCTCAACACCTGCCCGTACAACGGAGTGCTCATAACCTCCGAACGAAACCCGGCAATCGTTCCGATCATGGAGGAGGTCGCCGCCAAACGGGGTAGCCGGCTGATCGTCGCCGATCCCGAGTGGGTCACCGACGAAGAGTTGGAGAAGTTCGACTACATCGCGTTCAAGGAGAACGTCGCCATCGCCTTGGCCGTCGCCGAACTGGCCGGCGTCCCTCGCGACGTCGCGTTCCGTGGCATGTGGGCAGCGGAGCCCGATCCCGGGGTGCTGCGCATGAAGGAGTTGAAGATCCTGGGCAAGCGCGTGACGTGGGCAAACCTGTTCGCGGTCAATGACCGTGAGTCGATGACGGTGGCCATGGAGAAGCTCGTCCCGTTCATGACGCCGGAGACGACAACCGTCGGGATCCTCAACAACCGCGCCGATCGCGAGCGGCGCGCGGTGCAGTTTGCCGAGGTCGCGGTGCAGGACCTCGACTTCATGCGCCTCGTGACGTTCGGCGCGTTCGAGGGGTTGGTCACCGACCTGTTGGTGCAGAACGGTTATCCCCTCGATCACATCATCAACCTCGGCGACACCCACAGCCCTCCCGTCGAGACGATCGTCGACCGGATGATCGGCCAGATGCCGACCTCGCACGTGCTGGTGGTCGGCTTCGTCAACATCCACACGCATCAAGCCGAGATGATGCTCGACTACTTCGAGAACATCGCCGAACCGTGGACCGCTGAGAAGACCGAGGCCGACACACCTGAGGCTGAGTAGTGCACGACTATCTCTTCTCGTCGGAGATCGTGCGGTTCGCGTTCGTCTTCGGAATCTGCGTGTCGATGATGTTGTACGAGCGTCTTCACCTGACGACCGGCTCCATCGTGGTACCCGGCTACATCGCCGTGTTCCTCGTCTACCCGATGGTGGTGGTGGCAACGTTCGTCAACGCCCTGTTGTCGTATGCGCTGATGAACCACTTCCTGCGCAAGCACTTCATGCTGTACGGCAAGACGAAGTTCACGTTGATGGCGCTCATCTCGATCTTGATCCAGACCATCATGCTCAAGCTCAGCCCGTCCGGCCCGTGGTTGTGGGAGAGCAACATCCCCCTCTTCGTCGGAGCGGGCTACGTCGTCCCGGCGTTGATCGCCCACGACATGGGCCGCCAGGGCATCAAGCGCACGACGAAGGCCGTGCTGTTGGCAGGCGTCATCGTCAGCGTTCCGATTGCTGTCGCACTGATCTTTCGTCTCAGGGGGGTCAACGACCTGGCGCCGTTGGCCGGGTTCGGAACGATGTCAATCGCCAGCCGGTGGATACCCATCGCAGTGCTCCTGTCCGCGGCGAGCTCGTGGGGCGTGGCACAGAACTACAACTTCAAGGCCGGCGGTTTCGTCGGCGCTGCTTATGTCGGCATGTTCATGGGCGACCCGTATCAGGTCCTGATCGCATTCTCGATCGCCCTGTTCACGTTCCTGCTCGTGCGCTACGTGCTGATGAACTACCTGATTCTCTTCGGTCGCCGGAAGTTCTCGGCGATGCTGCTGACCTCGTCGATGATCTCGTGGACCCTGCTGTGGGCCGGGCCTTCATTCCTGAGCGCGCGCGTCACCAACCATCTCGATCTCGCGTCAATGGCGCTGACGCCGCTCTTCGTGCCGGGCTTGCTGGCCAATGACATGGACCGCACCAGCCCCTTGCGTGTCGTCGCCGGTGCCGGTCTGGCCGCTGCGTTCGTCGTCCCGACGACGTGGTTGATCCAGTCGCTCGTGGAGGGGACACACGTCGGACTGCCATGGATGGTCCTGGCGTTCACGACGTTCGTGACCATCTTCTGGAAGCAGATGCGACAGCTCTATCGCCATGTGAGGCCGGCGAAGGACGTCGAGGAGCCAGCCGTTCACACGACGGACGATCAGATCGACGACATCGACAGGGAGTTCGAAGAGCTCGTGCCGATGGTCGTTGCGGAGGACGGCACATGGCCCGAGGTCGAGCGTCGGAGCGCGAGTCGGCCGTGGAGCAGTCGACCGGCGGCGAAGGTGCCCGACGACCTGTCGGAGCTCGACTGGACCGATCTGGTACCGAAGGTCTACTCGATCGACTCGACGGCGTGGAGCGCCAGGGGCAACAAGCGTTGGCAGGATGCCCACCCTGACGAATGGGAAGACGCCGACCGCTGGTTGGCCGACGCACTTATGTCACGCGAGCAAGACTCGCGCGTCGCTTGATCAGACCTCGACGACCTCGCCGGGGACTGCGTCGGTCGAGTAGGTGCCGTGGATGTTGCTCAGCCAGGCGGCAGGATCCTCGTCGACATCGCTGGAGAAGTACGCCATCGGCTGATACTCCGGCGCTTTCACGTCGAACTCGCGGTACCGCATCATGCCCGAGCCCGCTGGGATCAGCTTGCCGATGATGATGTTCTCCTTGAGGCCGATCAGGTTGTCGCCCTTGCCATCGATAGCAGCTTCGGTGAGAACCCGGGTGGTCTCTTGGAACGATGCAGCCGACAGCCACGACTCGGTCGCAAGCGATGCCTTGGTGATGCCCATGAGCTCGGGTCGACCCTCGGCAGGCTTCTTGCCGTCTTCGACCATGCGCCGGTTGGTGTCGCGGAAGACCTTGGCGTCGGCACGCTCGCCTGGCAGGAACGACGTGTCGCCGGGCTCCTGCACGCCGATGCGGCGGGTCATCTGGCGAACGATCAGCTCGATGTGCTTGTCGCTGATCGACACACCCTGGTCGCGATACACCTTCTGCACCTCTTCGACGAGGTACGTCTGTGTCTCGCGGATGCCCTTGATCTCCATGATCTCCTTCGGGTCGAAGGGACCGTCGGTGATCGGCTCGCCGGCCTTGATCTCCTGACCATCGGTGACGATGGCCCGGCTACCCGTCGGCAGGATGACCTGGTGCTCGTCACCCTGATCGTCGATCACGGTGACCGGGATGCCCTTGCCTTCGTCGTCGCCGATGCGCACGACACCGCTGGCTCGGGCCAGACGGGCCGAGCCGCGAGGCGTACGCGCCTCGAACAGTTCGACGACGCGAGGCAGACCGCCGGCGATGTCCTTGCCGGCCACCCCACCGGTATGGAACGTGCGCATGGTCAGCTGTGTGCCGGGCTCGCCGATCGACTGTGCGGCGATGACGCCGACAGCCTCGCCGAGCTCGATCGACTTGCCGGTGGCCAGCGAACGGCCGTAGCACAGCGCACACACGCCGAGCTCTGCATCGCACGTCAGCACCGAACGGATGCGGACGCGGTTGACCTTGGGATCGTCGCGCAGCGCGGCCATCTCGTCGTCGCCGATGATCGTGTTGCGGGCGATCACCGACCCGTCGCTGAGCGTGACGTCTTGCGACAGGGCACGACCGAACAACTTGGTCTCCAGATAGCTCCGCTTGTTGGCCGTGTCAGGCGCAACGTGCTCGAGCCACAGACCGAGGCTGCTGCCGCAATCGGGCTCACGCACGATCAACTCCTGCGCCACGTCGACGAGACGACGGGTGAGGTACCCGGAGTCGGCGGTACGAAGCGCCGTGTCGACAAGACCCTTGCGGGCGCCAGGCGTTGCGATGAAGTACTCGAGCGTTTCCAGACCCTCACGGAAGTTCTTCTTGATCGGGCGAGGGATCATGTCGCCGCGTGGGTTGGCCACGAGGCCGCGCATGCCGGCGATCTGACGCATCTGCGTCATGTTGCCGCGTGCACCCGAGCCGACCATCATGTCGATCGGGTTGAAACGCTGCGCCGCAAACTCCGCCTCCATCGCCTTTTGCACGTCGGCGGTGGCGTCGGTCCAGATGCGGACTTCCTGCTGACGGCGCTCGCCGTCGGTGATGATGCCGCGACGGAACTGGTTCTCGACCTTGTCGGCGCGAGCCTCGTAGTCGTCGAGCAGTGCCTTCTTGGCCTTCGGCGTCTTGACGTCGTCGATCGACACGGTCAGACCACTTTGCGAGGCGTACCGATAGCACACGTTCTTGAGCGCGTCGAGGGCGGCGGCAACTGCCGACTTGGCATAGTGATCGCTGAGTCGCTCGACGATCACACCCATCTCCTTCTTCTTGACGAGGTGGTCGATGTGACCGAAGCGCTGGGTGTAGTCGGCGGGCAGTGCCTCTTCGAACAGCAAGCGACCGGCGGTCGTCTCGAACGTGTCGGCCGGGCGGCCGCCGATCGTCGGGCGACGCAGGGTGATGAGCGAGTGCAGGTTCAGCGAACCC
>JANPGV010000158.1:0-14409 GCA_031424145.1 Ilumatobacteraceae bacterium | reverse complement strand
GAACGGCGTGTACTTCGCCAACCCCTTACCCTCCAGAGTCTTCGAGATCGCAGCAGTCAACGTCGTCTTACCATGATCGATATGACCCATCGTGCCAACATTGACATGCGGCTTATTCCGCTCAAACTTCGCCTTGCTCATGCGAGACGTTCTCCTGTTTCGTGATTCTGGTCTTGGAATTAATAGCTGATTGTGTTGTAGCGGCGATCGGTCTCGAACCGATGACCTTCCGATTATGAGCCGGATGCTCTGACCAACTGAGCTACGCCGCCAGGGCTTTGCTGACCGATTTCGTCTCCCCGAAGAAAGGCTGACCGTTGTGGCCGAGCCCTCTGTGGGAATCGAACCCACGACCTACGCCTTACCATGGCGTTGCTCTACCGACTGAGCTAAAAGGGCGATCGCTGGCGCGCGGTTCTACCCGCAAGCCAGCCGAGAAGCATAGCGCCCGGGGTATGGCATCTACCACGGGATTCCCGTGCTTTGCGCACTACGCTCGCCCGACGTATGGACGAGGCGCCGGCGCAGGCCATGACGCTGCGATTGGCATCGCTGGGCGACGCCGAGCAGATCCGTCAGATCTACAACTACGAGGTGTCCAACACGACGGCCACCTTCGATCTCGTGCCCCGTTCGCTCGCCGAGCAGCAGCAGTGGATCGCCGACCGAAGCGGCGCATTTGCCGCGGTCGTGGCTGTCGATCCGTTGGACGAACTGGGCGAGATCGTCGGGTTCGGCTCCCTGTCGCCGTACAAGGAACGCGCCGCCTATCGCACAAGCGTCGAGGACTCTGTCTACGTGCGCCGTGACCGCAATGGTCAGGGCATCGGCAAGCTGATCGTCAACGAGCTCTTGAAGGTCGCCGCCGCATCCGGCTTTCATGCCGTGTTCGCACGGATCTCGGCGGCCAGTGAGGCCTCGATCGCCTTGCACCGCTCATGTGGTTTCCAGCTCGTCGGGATCGAACGCGAGGTCGGCCGCAAGTTCAACAAGTGGCTCGATGTTGCCATCATGCAGGCGCTGCTCTGACAGTCGACCCTGAACGTCGATCCCGAGGACAGGTGGCTACAAAACTCTGAACAAAAACGGCTTGTGGGTACGGGGGCGGCTCGTACCCACAACCCGATCTTGTTTTGCTACACCGGCCCGGTCGATGCAGCGGCGAACCAGCCGTTGACATCGACAATCAGGTCAGTGGCCACGTTGGAGAAGAAGCAGACATGCCCCGTATTCGAAACCGGTGCTACCACCGCGTTGGCCACGGTCTGGCCGGCGATGAAGTTGACACTGGAAACGAGTGGCCTGCTTCCGCATGGGAACACGGTGACGAACCCGGAACCTACAGCGTTGTCGACGGTCACGTTCAACGAGACTGCGGCAACCTTGCCGACGGTGCTGGCGGCGCCGTAGATGTTGTCGAGTTGGACGTCGATGACGTTGCCGCCACCAACCTTGGTCTTGCCGACATTCAACATTCCGAGCTCTCCGGGCCTGGTGTCGAGAACTCGGGCAGGGGCGACACTGTTGTAGCCCGAACCAGCGGCGAACCAGCCGTTGACATCGACGACCACATCAGTGGCCGACGATGCGAAGAGGCAGGCGTGACCAGTACTCGACAGAGTGGCGATCACTGCGTTGGCCACGGTCTGACCGGCAACGTAGTTGACGCTCGAAGCCAGAGGCCGGTCCCCGCACGGGAACACCGTGACAAAGCCCGAGCCAACAGGACCGTCCACGGTCACGTTCAACGAGACCGCAGCGACAGCTTCGGTGATTGGACCGTAGATGTTGTCCAGCCTGACGTCGAGGATGTTGCCGCCACCAACCTTGGTCTTGGCGACATTCAGCACGCCGGTCTGGCCAGCCCTTGTGTCCAACACTCGGGCAGGTGCCACAGCGTTGAATCCGACTCCTCCGGAGTACCAGCCGTTGACATCAACGAGGATGTCGGTGGGCACGTTGGAGAAGAAGCAGACATGACCAGTCGTCGACAGTGGGGCGATCACCGCGTTGGCGGAAATCCGACCGGCAACGAAGTTGACACTGGAAACAAGTGGCATGTCCCCGCATGGGAACACGGTGACAAACCCGGAACCTTCAGCGTTGTCAACGGTCACGTTCAACGAGACTGCCGCAACACCGATAGCCGGGATGTGCCCGGCGATGCCGGTAAGAGCGACGTCGAGCACATTGCCGCCACCAATCTTGGTCTTGGCGACATTGATCGAGCCGAGCTCGCCGAGCCGGGTGTCAAACGCCCGGAACGGATCGACAGCATGGAAGGCCGAGATCCCCGGAGGTAGAGGTACTCCAGGTCCAGGCGATGGGCCTGGTCCGGGAGGTGTCACGACCGCCGGTGGGAATGTCACGTCGAAGTTCAACGAACTGCTGCCTGCCGAGTTGGCGACCAGCACCGGACCGGCGAGAGCGTTAGCTGGCACGGTCACCCGGATCTGGGTCGACGACAGCACAGAAGCCGGTGCGATCGCCAGTCCACCACCGACTGCGGTGAAGCTCACCGTGGTCGTCGTCGTGAAGTTGACGCCGTTCAACAGAACAGTGGTCCCTCGTTGGCCTGACGGCGGGGTGAACCCGGTCAATGTCGGGCCAGGATTCACCACGGTCGGTGAAGTCACCGTGAAGGGCATGGTTGCTACGAGGCCGCTCGCGTTGGTGACCGTGATGTTGCCGGAGGCTGCAAAGGCAGGCACCAGTGTCCGGATCTGGATGCTCGACGAGGGCGACATCGCCGGCGCCAAGATGCCGCCGCCGGTGCTGTTGAAGACAATCGGCGCTCCGCTCAGATTTGTACCAACGATGACCAGCTCGGCACCGGCGGCGCCCGACCCTATGAGACGGGTGATCGTCGGCTGCGGACCGACAACACTCAGCGTGGAATCGGTGACCGTTCCTGCAGCGGTGGTGACCGTCACAGGGATGCTCGGACCAGGCGTCACAGTCAGTGGGACGATGGCGGTCACGGTGTTGACATCGACAACGTTGAACGTTGCGGCGATACCGCCGATGGTCACGGCGCTGGTCGTTGCCAGATCGGTGCCGAAGATGGTGATCTCGGCCCCCCTAGCGATGCCCGGCGTGTACACCTCAGTGATCGTCGGAGCGCCAATGCCTGTGCCTACGAGAGGTACCTGGATGTTGGTGGCATCAGTGGCGATGTTCAGCGTGGCCGACAACGCACCTGCCGAGGCCGGCGAGAACGACACATTGACGGTGCAATTGGCGCCAGCTGCCAGCGTTGTGCAGCCCGTTGTGTCTGCAATGAACGAGGTGTCTCCGACGACCGTGGACAGGCCAAAGGTCACGAGCCCGCCGCCGTTGTTGGTCAAGACGACCGGCAACGTGGTTGCGGGAGCGCCCACAAGTGCGGCCGGGAAAGCCGGCGACAGCACTGACAGTGACACCGACGGGAGTACCACCGACGGGACCGCAGCGGCGAGCGGAACAATTTCGGCGGGAACACTGCAGGTCAATCCTGTGAGCGTTCCGTTGCAGAAGCTGAGCTGCTCGATGTTGCGAAGCGTGTCGATGCCGTCGGGACCCGTGACGATGACCGTGTCACCTGCGGTGGTGACGACGGAGCCGGCTGCAGCACCGGAGAAGTATGCCGTGTCGCAGTTCAGGTTTGTGGTACCACAGTCGGGGGGCGTTACTGCTGGGGTGATGATCTCGCGAGTGGCGACGATGAAGCCGGGATTCACGAGGCCGGAGAACACTGCCTGCTGCAGGGTCATACCGGTGGTGCCAGGACCGAAGTTGCCGGTCAGCGCTTTGTGCTCCATGAGGTCGGTCGAGCCGATCTCGACCGCAGGATCCAGCGGATTGCGAACGCTGATGCGGACGTTCAGGTAGCGGTCACCGTCGATGATGTCGTTGGCGCCACGACCTTCGATGCTGTCACTACCGAGGCCGCCGATGAGGATGTCGCCCTCGGCCCACACGGTGCCGGTGGCTGTACCGCCGTTGAGTGGGCAGTAGCCCGCAGCTGACGAGGCAACGATCGGTGCGAGTGGCGAGGGGAACGTCGTGACCAGAGCGCTGAGCCCGGCGATGCGGGCGACACCCGCGGCGTCGAGAGCGTCACAGCCGGTGAACCCTGCACCTCCGAGGGCGCTCGGGGCAATTGCCAGCCCGTGGAGGACGTCGTTCAAGCCGGCGCCGGAATCGGCTTCGGTTTCCTGCCAACGATCACGGTTGACGACCACCTGGATCGGCACGCCGACCAGGTTGTTGTTGATCTCCATGTCGTCGTCAGCCGCGACGGTGTTGTACTGATGGAACGCCCAGTCGAAACCGGAGGCACCGGCGTTGCGGTCGACAGCGGAGTTCTGGGACATCACGTCGTCGCCGCCTTCGGCGTCGTAGTCGTTCTCGCCGACTTGACCGACGAAGACGTCGTTACCTGGTGCGACCTGGGCCGGATCATCGAAGAACGGCGCAGAGTGATCGCCGATCAGCAGGTCCTGGCCGGAGCCACCTTCGATCCAGTCGTCGCCACCGTCACCAAACACGGCGTCGGCGCCTTGACCGGCGATGATGAAGTCGTTGCCGGGACCGGCAAACGATTCGTTGTCATTGGCGCCACCGTTGATGAAGTCCTGACCGTCGCCACCCATGAAGATGTCGAGGCCGAGACCTCCATCGAGAGCGTCGTTACCGGGACCACCCTTCAAGACATCGTCACCGCCAAGGTCGGTGATGATGTCATTGCCGTCACCGCCGAGGGCGACGTCGTCGCCACCGTTACCTTCGATGACGTCGTTGCCGCCACCACCCCAGAAGGTGTCGTTGTCGTTTCCACCAAAGATCTTGTCGGTGGTGGCCGTGCCGTCGTACACGGACTGACCGTTGATGCCGGGCGGGTTGACGCTGTTGAACTGACGGTACTGAGTAGTCCCGTCGGGCTTGCGCAGCAGCAGCAGGTTCTCGTTGCACCCGGTGGTTACCAGGTCGTCGTTGACCGAGATGCCGCCCATGTTCGCACTGCCGGGAGAGGCCGGACCGACGATGCTGCCGATCTCGAACTTGCAGTCGGCAGTAGCAAAGGCGTCGGCCTTCAACGTACTGGTGCCATCGGTGTTGCGCATGATCAGCTCGGCGAACGAGTTGCCTTCCAGCTGCGAACGCAGGTTCATGCCTGGCGTGCGAGCCAGGTAGTAGAACCGGTCGCCGTCCTGGAGGTTTTCCATCGTCGTCTGGAAGACGTAGTTGAACGTGGTGCCCAGCAATCCCCCGAACAGGTTGGTGATCTCGGCCAGACCACCGACCCACAGATCGACGCTGTCGAGGCCGGTGGTGGTCACACCTGCGGAGCTTGCCCATGCACCAGTGCCGAACATGAAATCAGCGGCATCGGTCGGGATCGCAGGATCGACCGGATTGGTCGGATCGACGATCAGCTTGGCGGCGGCCCTCTTGGTAGCCAACGTCGTTGCGCCGACGATCGTCGGGTGCGTGCCATAGGCGGCGACGAAGTTGATCAGCGACTCCGGGTGCTTGAGGTGCTGACCGAAGTCGGACCAGCTCGTGTACGGCGCCAGTTGACCATCATTGGTCTGGGCAAAGATCTGGCGGCGCACATCGTTCAACGGCGGGATGCCCGCGTCACGGGCACGCGTCATGTTCAGCGTCGGCAGATCGAGCGGCAGGCCCAAGAGGTTGCTGCGCAACGTGTCGGTGACGAACTCGTCGAGCTCGTTGCCGGCCTGGTCCGATGAACCCATGACAATGGAACCGGCCGCCTGCTCGGGGGTGAGCCATCCTGAAGAACTGCACGGCGGCGTGTTGCACGTACCGTGAGCGTTGAAGAACTCCGGTGGGTTCAGGAACGCATGAAGCAACGAGGTCGAGTTGTCGGTCCCGTCCATGTTCGTGCGAGCGACATCCTCATCGAGCATCGAGTGTCCGAAGCGATAGACGGCATGGGCGAACTCGGCAGGGATCGCCGGGTTGATGTCTGTGGAGTACAAGTGGAAGGGCCGGATCAACGGCTGCATCTTGCGAGCGAACTCCTCGAACACGAGGTGCTGGTATTGCATCTCGGTGATGAAACGGGCTGCCTGGAAGAGGCGCTCGCCGTTCCAACCGTCAGGCGAAGCTGCCACTGCCAGCTTCCACTGGGCCAGCGCCAGAACACCACTCGGGGAGGTGTCGGTCGTCAGGACATGCTTGATGTCGTCGACGAGACGGTCGTGTTCGTGGTGGAAGATCTGGTGGATCGTCGTCAGGGCGATGTTCTCGTTGCAACGGCCATCACCACAGGTGAAGTGGGCGTTGAGCATCTCATCGTCGTATGTGCCGGGGGCCTGGCTGCCGAAGTCGGCAGAAGCCACCGTGTCGGCATCAGGAGCAGGGGCGACCGGCGGGGTGGCAGGGTTGTGGTCGGTGTCCTGCGGGCTCGGATCGGCGTTGTGGGCGATGTCGGTCAGGAACGGTGTGTCGAAGTGCAACACGTTGGCCGGTACCGCAACTGGGGCGGCGCGGTTGCCCTCGACCAGGCCCGTTGCTGTCACGTACTGGGGGAGCCCGCGAGCTGGACCGGGGATGAACTTGCCGTACGGGTCGGCGGCGATCATCGGGATGTTGGTGACATCGGCGTCTGTAAGTCGCAGCCCGAGCATGCTCGCGGCCTGTGCCTTGGTCGACGCCCACGTGGAAATTGCGCCTGTCGTGGCGGCACCGTCGGCGTCGTTGAGGGCCGTAAGTGGGCCAAGCAGCTTGCCGGTGGCGACGGGGCGACCGGCAGCGTTCAGCTGGTACTGGCGAAGGAACACCTGGTGCGATGAATGCGAGGTGTAGGTCTGGCTCTGGTCGACCCACGGGCTGTCGGTGTTGTTGGCGTTCTGGACATCGTCGGTGGTGCCCATCAGGCCGTCGGGACCTGGCTGGTTCTGTGCCCGGGTGAGGACCATGAACCGCAGCTGCGCCGGCAGATCGTCAGCGGTTCCGAATACATGATCGGGTCCGGCGACCAGCGGATCGTCGGCATTCAGCGGAACGAACACTGTGCCGCCGCTCTTGACGGTCTGGTCGACACCGTGGTCGAAGAACTGGCCGAAGAACGTGAACAGCGAGTTGTACGGCGGCGAGAGGCCGACGTCTGTGGTCACGTTCGGGATGAACAGCGTTTGGTGTGCCGGCACGCAACCGACCGGGGTCGCCGGAACAACGTCAGCGGGCGGGTTGGAACCCGGAACCACGGCGCAAGGGACGATGCCTGTGTTGCCTTGGGTACGGACCGGGAAACCGGCGGCGGCGACAGCCGCGGGGTTGGTCGACGTCTGATCGACGATCAGGTTGCTGATCGTGCGCGGCTGAGAATCGACGACCACGCCCGACTTCTGGGCGTATGACGTCGGTCCAAGCGGGCCGACCGGGAACGCAGCAGTGATCGGCTCTGCAGCGCGGAAGACCGGGCTGGCCAAACGCGGGAAAGGCTGATCGGCCTGGGCGAAGTGCGCATTGGCGGAGATGGGCAGCAGGTTGTTGCACCCTCCGTCGACAGACCGCAGGCCGTACGACGTGAGGTAGTTCGGGATCTGATCGGGGTTAGGCCCGACGAGTGCCTGGCAATAATCCGGATCGCCCAGCGGGTTCGGGTTCGCGGGCTGGGTAGCCTCGGTGCCCTGGATGGATCGCGAGTGGCGCTCGGCGATCTTGATCTGCTTGAGAATGAACGCCAGGTCGGACGGCGTCACGGTGAAACCCTGACCGACCGGCGCTGGTGCGGCCTGCACGGAGAAGCCGCTGCCACTGACAAGGCCAGTACCCAGCAGGGCAAGCGCCGCTGCAACGGCACCAAACGTGCGCAGGCGGCTGCCAGTCGATCTGGCGTGCCCTCGAGCCCTTGCCAGATTTTGTGGCGTTACCGCATGTTGGCGCTCGTTAAAGCGCGCGTGACTAGAACCCCGTCCCAACATGGTTCCCATCCTTCGTCCCTACTCCCCAACGCCCGATGCCCCGGAGAGATTTCACGACTTTCCTGCGAATCGAAACATAAGTCAACTGGTCCTTAGCCACTCGCCAAAGGGCCCGGTGACGAGGTGTTTGATTACGCACGATGACTTAAGCCGTATTCGGCCTTCTCACGATGCGTCAAAATACGCATCTCTCAGTGAGGTTTTATTGCGTTGGCGGGCGTGGGCCCAAAGGGTCGCGATCGAGGTTCTCAGCCTCCGCTGCAAGGGCTAACCACGTTTCTTCGAGGGCGCCCACCTTCGATTGCGCCGCGGCCAACTGGTTGCCCAGCTCAGACAACTCCCAGTGAGCGTTCGTGGTGCTCATCTCGGCCGCCAGCTTGTCGCGCGCGGCAACCGCAGAAGCCAGGTCGCGCTCGGCCTGGTTCAGCTGGCGGCGTACCGTCGAGGGGCTTCGTGCCGCCGACGCCCCAGCCGGACGCAACTTTGTCGCTGCGGACGTGCCTGGCCTGTTGGGAGCGACAAAGTTCAGGGGTTTAGGGGTTTCGGCGCGCTGGACCAGCCAGGCGGCGACACCTCCACGGACCCAGCGCACGCCACCTTGCCCGTCGAGGGCCAGCAACTCGTCGGTGACCCTGTCGAGAAACGCGCGGTCGTGGCTGACGGTGACGACGATCCCAGGCCAATCGTCGAGGAAGTCTTCCATCGCCCGCAACGTGTCGAGGTCGAGGTCGTTCGTGGGTTCGTCGAGCAGGAGGACGTTGGGTTGGGGCACGAGCGTCAGGAGCAACTGCAACCGGCGTCGCTCCCCACCGCTCAACGTGCTGATCGGTGCGAACTGAGCATCACCGTCGAACCAGAAGCGCCGCATCAACGCGACATCAGCAAGCGATGGCTCACCCTTGTTACCTGCGATCGCGTCGCGTACGCGTTGGGTGAGATCGAGCTCGCGACCGAGCTGGTCGTAGTAGCCGATCTGCACTGTGGCACCACGATCAACCGTTCCGGACGTGGGCATCAACCGGCCGGCGACCAGATCGAGCAGGGTCGACTTTCCGGCACCATTGGCGCCGACGACGCCGACGCGATCGCCTGGCTCGAACTCCAGCGAGAACGGATCCAGGACCGGTGTGCCATCGGGCCACGCGAACGCCACATCGGTCAGTTCGATGCCCTTCGATCCCAATCGCTTCGAGCCCATCGCCAACCCGAGGTTGCCCTCACGAGCAGGCGGCTGAGCCCGTCCTTCGACGAGCGCGGTGGCCGTGGCGATCCTGGCCTTTGGCTTCGAGGTTCGCGCGGGTGCACCGCGCCGCAGCCAGGCCAATTCGCGAGTGGCCAGGTTCTTGCGGACCTGCTCGGCGACCTCGGCACGCTCCTCGCGTTCCGCCCGCCCGGCCAGGTACGCGGCGTAGCCGGAGCCGGCGTGCCAACCGGCGGGAGCGTGCAGGTACGCCGAGCCGCGATCCAGTTCGAGGACCTTGGTCGTGACCTTGTCGAGGACGTGGCGGTCGTGGGTCACCAGAACCAGCCCGCCGCGATACGCGGCGAGCCACTCTTCGAGAAACTGGATGGCGTCGAGGTCGAGGTGATTCGTCGGCTCGTCGAGGATCAACACCTCGTATTCGCCGACCAACAATCGCGCCAGAGCGGTTCGCTTTGCCTGACCACCGGATAACTCGCCGGTCGACGTGTCGAGCAACGGCGTCATGCCCAGTCGATCGAGCATCGCCTCGCCTTGCCATTCCGCGCCAACGGCGTCGCGCACTGAGCCCGTTGGCAGCGTCGGGTTCTGCGAGACAAAGCCGACCCGCGCCCCACGGCCCCATCGAACCTCGCCGGACTCAGGTTGTGACTCCCCCGCCAGCATGCGCAGCAAGGTGCTCTTACCGGAGCCGTTGAGCCCGACGACACCGAGCCGGTCGCCATCGCTGAGCGTCACCGAGACATCTGCGAACAAAGGTCGGTTGGGCCGGCTGGCGGCGAGTCGTTCGGCGTCGATGAGGATCATGTGAGTGGTCGTTCGGGAGTGGTTGTCGGTCGTTCGGGGTGGTCAGTCGAAAAATCAGAATCGCCAGGCCCCGGTGGAGCCTGGCGATCACCGAGAGTGGGCCGGGAAGGATTCGAACCTCCGTAGGACTATGCCAGTTGATTTACAGTCAACCCCCTTTGGCCACTCGGGTACCGACCCATCTGAGGGAGCCATCAGAGGAAATGAGGTTAGCGGCGCAACTAGTCTCACGACATGCCCAGCTTTGATGTTGTCTCCGAGGTCGATCGGCAGGAAATGCGAAACGCCATCGACCAAGCGCAGCGGGAAATCGCGACGCGCTACGACTTCAAGAACACCGACTCGTCGATCGAACAAAGCGAGCTTGTGCTGACCCTGCGCACATCCAGCGAAGATCGCCTCACCGCTTTGCGAACGGTCATCGAGGAGAAGTTGGTCAAGCGCGGAGTGTCATTGAAGGGCCTCGACTACGGCAAGATCGAAGAGGCCACCCAGAACAGTGTTCGCCAGGTCCTCACCGTCAAGGTTGGCATCTCATCCGACAAGGCTCGTGAGATCAACAAGATGATCAAAGAGAAGGGCCCGAAAGGGATCAGTAGCCAGACCCAGGGCGAGACGGTGCGGGTCACCGGCAAGAAACGTGACGACCTGCAAACGATCATCTCGACCTTGAAGGGCGCCGATCTCGGGATCCCGCTGCAGTTCCAGAACTTCCGCGACTAGGTCGCGGTCAGCCCGCAGCAGTTACACAGCCGCTTGCCAGATCCAGGTTGGCGGTGACGTACGCCGCGTGCCAGTCGACAGCGAAAACCGGCGCATCGTCCGCAGGTGAGCTCAGCGCTGTGCCCCGCGCCCGCGCAGCCGATATGAGGCACACCGCGTCGACCTGAGCTCCGTTCGAGGCACTCTGCGCGGCCTGCACAAGGGCACGCTCCACGCCGGCACCACCGAAGACGACTGGCACCTTCACTGGTATCGATGCCGTCAGCGCGGCGCCCGGGTCGCAGGCTCGGAGCGTCACCTGGTTGCCATCTGCGGGGCTGACGGAGGTCGTCGACTCGGCAGGAGCGGCTTGTGCCCACGACTGCAAGGCGGTGAGGAGAACTGCTGCGCCGTCCGCGTCAGCGGCGGCGACAGTTGCATCGACGCACTGGCTCGTCGACCCATCGGTGGCCGAACCGCTGGTCGCGATCGCGTCACCCGTCCATTGCGAGGCAGCGGACCATGCGAGCCCGTCGTCGATACGACTGGCAAGCACGTAATACCAGAACATCATTCCCTGCGTGTCGGCCGGTGCGGCCGTCGTCGGCGCGGCTCGGCCGGCATTGAGGAACCCATCGCTGCCGGGCGTGGACTGCTCGAGGGTTGCCAGCGCCACAGGGTCGTTGCCCATCGACGTGATCGTTGGACGCATAGCCACCCCGCTGCGACCGGCGAGCGTCGCCGCATATTGGGATGGTGCCAGCGTGCTTCCGTGCCCTTGGACGAAGGAGAACAATTCGGGGGCCAGCTGATCGGGGGCATCGCTTGCCGCAAGCAAGTTGGCGATCGCCAACGCGTCGCCATCGATGGTCGACCTGATGCCCAACGCGGTTGCCGGAGACGAAGAAGCGACGCGGGTGCTCCAGTCATATTGCTGGTCGAGCAGTGCTGTCGTCAGTGCTCGGCGAAGCGCAAAGCGATAGAGGTGCTCGTAGGACTTCAGATCGTCCGCAACGACGATCGTCTTCGTGGATGGATCGTAGAAGGCGGGCGAGTCGTTCATCGCCTGCCGACCGACCACGTCGAGATCGAGCTCGCCGTTCAGCAGACCGAGTGCGCGCCATGTCGGTGCAGGCTCGGCACCGGGACCGATGATTGAGCCGGCCAGCCGCCTCGCGTACTGGTCGACCGGAAGCTCGGTGACCGCAACGGAGTGCTTGAACGGCAGATCGCGCGACCGCGAGACTTCATCCGCAATCGGTTTCATCTCTGCGGACCACTCGGGCTTCTGCTGCAGGAGGTACTTCTTGGCGGCGAGCGCTCCTCCCCCCAGCAGTCCGCACAAGACCACCAAGGTCATGAACGTCCGAAGCAGGTGCCCCTTGCGCTTCTCGCCTGACTTGCCCTTCCCCTTCGTGTCAGCAGGCTGAATGGGGACCGGAGCAACCGCCTGCCGTTGCGGCGGCGGGATGTACAGCGTTTCGGCCAGCACCGGCACATACACGCTCTGCACGTGGGCGACGACGGGACCGGACGGTGTGATCGGTGGCAATTCGATGGGCGAGTCGTCATCGATCAAGTCAGGCACCAACCCGAGCCGGTTCACCTCTGGTTGAACGACTGGTTGAGCGACTGGTTGAGCGACTGGCGCTGCAGCTGCGACTACGGGTGACACAACCGCCTCGATTAGTTCATCGTCGTCGCCAGAAAGGTCGTCGTGGAGCTCCGTTTCGGTCTCCAGATCTGCGAACTCATCGCCTGCGACCGCCTCATCCTCCACATGACCTTCAACCTGACCTTGAACCTGATCGCCTTCGAAATCCTCGTGGATGCCCTCGGCTTCGAGCGTCGAGGATGCCACGACTGGCGGCGGTTGGGAGGGGGGCGACGGTCGTGCGGGTGGGGGCGGGACCCGACTCGGCGGCGGCAACGGGACGGGCGTTGCCGCGCTCGGCGCGGACGACGCCGGCCGGTCGGGTACCACGAGTTCCCAGGTCAACGTACGAATCGCCGGGTTGTCGAGATTGGGGAGAGTGGATGGATCCGGCGGCGGGTTGTCTTCATCGACCGCCATCCGCGCGTTCAGGTTGAGACGGAAGTCCTTCGGCGAAAACACATGTTCCCCGCCATCAGCCTCAGGTTCGTGGTCGGGGCGCGTCGCCACGCCACCAGGCTGACCAGCCAACTCCTCGTCCGTCACCTACCGTGTATCGGCACCGAACCATGTGTTCTTGAGTCTGAGAGCCGGGTATGCCCTGAACAACTGGCCATGCGCTAGCCGCGGGCCAAAATGGGAAGTCAGTCTTCTGCGGTCTCGGCCGCGCGGCGCTGCAGCTCGCCGACGATCGACGCGTCGGCGAGCGTCGTGGTATCGCCGAGGTTGCGACCCACGGCGACGTCGCGCAGCAACCGGCGCATGATCTTGCCGCTGCGCGTCTTGGGCAGGTCGGGAGTGAAGTAGATCATCTTTGGTTTGGCGATCGCGCCGATCTCGGTAGCTACATGGTTGCGGAGCTCGGTGATGTCGACTTCGCTGCCGCCGCGCAAGGTGACGTAGGCGATGATCGCCTGGCCGGTGGTGTCGTCGAGCGCGCCGACCACGGCGGCCTCGGCTACCGCTGGATGTGAGACCAGGGCCGATTCGACCTCCGTCGTGGAGATGCGGTGACCACTGACGTTCATGACATCGTCGACACGTCCCAGCAACCAGAAATAGCCTTCATCGTCGAGCTTGCAGCCGTCACCCGCGAAGTAGCGACCTTCGAAGCGGCTCCAATAGGTATCGATGTAGCGCTGCGTATCGCCCCAGATGCCTCGCAACATCCCGGGCCACGGCTGGGTCAGAGTCAGGTAGCCACCACCGACCTCGACGCGCCGGCCGGCGTCGTCGACGACCTCGGCGGCGATCCCGGGCAGAGGAAAGGTTGCCGAGCCGGGCTTGGTCGTCGTGGCCCCGGGCAGCGGACTGATCATGATCCCACCAGTCTCGGTCTGCCACCAGGTGTCGACCACCGGGCACGTGCCACCACCGATGTTCTCGCGGTACCACATCCACGCCTCGGGGTTGATCGGCTCACCCACTGAGCCGAGCACCATCAACGATGACAGATCGTGCTTGGCCGGCTCTTGCGCTCCCCACTTCATGAACGTGCGTATGGCGGTGGGCGCCGTGTAGAACTTGGTGACCTTGTACTTCTCGATGATGGCCCACAGCCGGTCGTTGGCAGGGAAGTTGGGGACGCCTTCGTACATCACGCTGGTCGCGCCATTGGTCAGCGGCCCGTACACGATGTAACTGTGGCCGGTCACCCAGCCGACATCGGCGGTGCACCAGAAGACGTCGGACTCGGGGTGCAGATCAAACACGAACTTGTGGGTGAACGCGACGTGGGTGAGGTAACCGCCACTCGTGTGCATGATGCCTTTTGGCTTGCCGGTGGTACCGCTGGTGTAGAGCAAGAAGAGGAGCTGCTCGCTGTCCATCGGCTCGGCCGGGCACGTTGCATCGGCCGCGGAGATGAGGTCGTGATACCAATGGTCGCGACCCGCCACCATGTCGACTTCGTTCCCCCCACGGCGTACCACCACGACGTGCTCGATGGTCGGTGTGGTGGCGATCGCCTCGTCGGCCGCGGCCTTGAGCGGGAACACCTCGCCACGCCGGTAGCCGCCGTCAGCGGTGATGAGCACCTTCGCCTCGGCATCGTTGATGCGGTCCGACAGTGACTGGGCGCTGAATCCCCCGAAGACGACACTGTGCGC
>JANPGV010000157.1:0-1836 GCA_031424145.1 Ilumatobacteraceae bacterium | reverse complement strand
GTTGGGCCTCAGGCCACCGACCCCGACGTGCCTCGGGACGGGCGCGGCTAGATCATCATGTTGAGGTTGTCGACGACCCGTTGACCCAGGTCCCGATCTCCTGAGAGCACGATGCGGTCGGCCATGTCCCGGCCCGGCCGTCGGCCCGTTGCCAACACGATGAACGTTTGGCTGTCGAAGGTGATGGTCGCCAGCGGATCGGCCGTGGAGCTGGCGACGATCGAGGCGCGACCTCCGTTGACCTCGCAGACGAGCTGGCGGGCGACACCACCGGTGATCTCGATGACCACGGCGCCACCTTCCGGAGTGGCTGCGCGCTTGCCGACAACGATGGGGATCGTGCGCAGCAACCGATCGACCGTGTGCTCCGCGGCCGGCCCCCCTTCGTGCCCGGGTTGGCCGACGGCCCTGCGCATGTCCTGCTCATGGATCCAGCAGTCCAGCACCCGAATGTGCAAGAAGTCGGCCATCGTCCCCGGTCCTGTGGGCGTTGGCATCTCCTTGGCGAAGTAGTCGTCGCCACCGCTCCGCAAGGTCGCCAGTCGTAGGTCGACGAGCGCGTTCCACTCATCCAGCACGTCGGCTCCCGTTGCGGCTCGGCGTGCCTCGACCTCTGCCTCGTTGAAGTGGCCGATCGGGTTCTTCACGTGCGGGCCGACGTCGGCTGGCGCCGGTGCCGCCGGAAGGCCCTGCAGCACGCGCTCGGTGCCGATCATGTGGGCGAGGTTGTCTTGAACCGTCCAGCCGGCGAGGTCGGTCGGCAGCTTCCATTGGCTCTCGTCGAGGTCTGCGCCGAGCGCCGACACGGATCGCCAGATGGCCTCGAGCTTGTCGATCGTCTCGGTGGGAATCATGTCGTCCTCACGGTGCAGGGCGCTCGATCGTCGCCCACTGGCGTGATGCCAGGTAGGGATGGAACTGATCGGCGATCATGCGCAGATCGGTGGCGGTCTTCGGCCGCTTGATCTCGAACAATCCAGTGATCTCCGAGTACACGGTGCACATCTCCCACAGCTTCAGCGCCTCCGCGCCGGTGGGTGCCGGCACGACGACCGGTCCGAAGAGGGCTCGCCCGTTCGGCAGCACGATGATCGGCACTCCGAAGCCGCCGTACTCGGCGACCGCATGATCGTGATCGGTTCGAACGTCGTCGTGGGTAGTCGTGTCGGCGATGGCGTCGTCCCATGCGGTTGCCGGAGCGCCGATGGATTCCAGCAACTCGATCGCCACCTCGCGTTCGTAGAACCGTCGCCCCTCGAGATGCAGCGCCCGACCGCACGCCTCGTACCACCTGTCGCACAGATCCATGTCGATACGTCGTAACCATGCTGCGATGCGCATGGGCGTCCATCCGTACGCCAGCGGGCGTTCCCACGGATGCCGCTTGCCATCGGGCCGGTTGATCTCCTCGAGTGAGAAGAAGCGCCAGCGAATGTCGAGGTTGATCTGGGTGCGCACATCGCGGATCCACACCGAGGTCTGGTAGGCCCATGGGCACATCGGGTCGAAGTAGAAATCGATCTCGGTGGCCACAGGCTCATCTTCGCATCGGGGCATCTCCGCGCTAGCGTCGAACGTCATGCAGCGGCCGTCGCGCTTCGAACACACGAGATACTTGGGCGACAAGCGCACGCAGTTGGTGTACGACGTGGACAGTTGGGACGAACCCGCCGTGATCCACGACATCGTCGCCAGCGAGACCGGGTTGTGCTTCGGGCCGGACACGTTGGTCGAAGCGCGCAACCGCGGATACACGCTGGCCCGGGCGGGCGTGACCCGTCGCCTTCGCAAGCCGAGAGCGTAAAGCCGCGGTGTGAACGGCGAGTTCCGCTCCGG
>JANPGV010000156.1:0-7924 GCA_031424145.1 Ilumatobacteraceae bacterium | reverse complement strand
ATCGGAGCAACCCAACCGGCAAGATCAACGCCTGGAAGAGCATCCTGAACACCCTGACCATCCACTACGGCGACCGGATCACGGCAGCCAACTAACCATGACCATCACGACCAGTTACACAAACAATCTGACAGTCCCATCGTGCGGGCGGACTGTGCCGCTCACTGTCGGGTATCGGATGCCGGCGCACTTGACACCCGCACGACCTTTCGAGAAACGTGTCGATTCGTTGGTTGCGAATGTGTGGAAGGGTGAAGTTCATGCAGATCGGAATCGTCTATCCGCAGACGGAGCTTGGCGGCGACGCGAGCGCTGTTCGCAAGTTTGGTCGAGCGGTGGAGGATTTGGGCTTCGACCACCTTCTCGCATACGACCACGTAATGGGCGCCGTACACGCTGATCGAACGCCTCGGCTGCCCGGCCCATACAACGAACATGACCCGTCCACGACCCGTTCGTCATGTTCGGATACGTGGCCGGAATCACCGAGCGAATCGGTTTCGCGACCGGGATCCTGATCCTTCCGCAACGCCAGACCGCCCTCGTGGCCCGCCAGGCCACCGATGTCGACCTGCTCTCAGGCGGCCGCCTGCGGCTCGGTGTTGGCGTCGGCTGGAGCCATGTCGAGTACGAGGCACTCGGGCAAGTGTTCGCCACGCGTGGTGCCCGACAAGAGGAACAGATCCAGCTGCTTCGTCAACTGTTCACCGAGCCCGTCGTCGACTTCTCGGGCCGCTTCGACCGAATCGACCGGGCGGCACTCGTGCCCAAACCAACTCGGCCGATCCCGATCTGGCTCGGCGGCTCCGGCGATCGGGCCTACGAACGCGCAGCCCGTCTCGCTGACGGATTCATCTTCTTCGGTGGCGGCGTCGACCATGCCGTCGAAGCATGGGTCGCGCTTCGCGATCGAGTCGCTGATGGTGGCAGGTCGGTCGACGCTTTCGGTGGCGAGTATGTGGCGTTGAGTGGATCGAATCTCGGCGAGCTAACAGCGGAGATCGGCGCGTGGCGCGAAGCAGGCGGTACCCACATCTCCCTAGTCACAATGGGACTCGGCCTAGCCTCGGTCGACACCCACATCGACTACATCGCTTCAGTCGCTGGCGCGCTTAACATGTCGTGACGAGCGATCCGGCTTCCGCGCCAGATTGCCCGGATGGAGAGCGCAACGCGTTGCGGCGTTTCGTAGCATCGGGGCCCGGCCGGTGTGTGTCTTCGATCGTCGTAGCACAGGCGTGGGGGCAGCCGGTTTCTTCGGCGGCGGCAACGGGATACCGGGCAGCGGCCTCGCTGTATCGGACGACTAGAGGACGCCGGTTTCCGGATCGAAGCTCAGCGAGGTTGACAGTTCGCGATGTGATTCGATTTGCTCGTGGAGTTCGTCGATCTTGCGTTGGGCTAACGCCATCACGTCGGCGCCGGCGATGAACCGTCGGGGTGGCGGGTCTTCGTCGACGATCGTGAGCAGAGCCTGTGCGAGCTTGTCGGGATCGCCGGCTTGCTGGCCGTCAACCGAAGACCACCATGTTCGTTGCGCGGCGCTGCGTTGGGCGTAGTCGTCGAGGGTCAACGCTGGCCAGATGAGCGACTCGGGGCTGGCCAGTGTGGTGCGGAAGAAACCCGGGTTGATGATCGTGGTCCGGATGCCGAACGGGGCGACCTCTTGGTCGAGTGCCCCAATCCAGCCTTCCAATCCGGACTTGGATGCTGCATAGACCGACGAGTATTCGAACCCCATCAGCCCGGCACCTGAGGAGATCGCGATCACGTGGCCTGAACGCTGTCGGCGCATGACGGGAAGCACTGCTCGTGTGACGTTCATCGGACCGAGCAGGTTGGTCGCGAGTTGTTGCTCGACCTGTTCGGGCGACATCTCCTCGAAGTACCCCTTGAACGAGGCACCGGCGTTGTTGACGACCACGTCAATCCGGCCGAACCGTTCCACGGCGGCGTCTGCGGCTGCTTGGGCTTCATCGACGCTGGTGACGTCGAGCTTGACGGCGAGAACGCTGTCTGACTCTCCGAGGATTGTTGCGATCTCGTCCGGTCGACGTCCGGTGGCGACGACCGCGTCGCCAGCTGCCAAGGCCGCTTTGGAGAAGGCGACTCCCATGCCTCGACTGGCACCGGTGATCATCCAGACTCGTTGGTCGGTCATCACGCTTCCGTCCGTTCGATGGTTCGATGGGCGAGGCGGTCGAGTGCTGCTTGTGAGGGCGAGTTGGGCTCGGCGGTGTAGACGACCAGCGTTTGGGCGATGTCGCCGGCAAGGTCGAAGGATTCGTAGCTCAGGTCGAGGTCGCCGACGAGTTCGTGATGGAAATATTGGGTGCCGCTGCGGTACTGGGTGACGTCGTGTTCGGCCCACATTCGTCGGAAGTCGTCACTGTGCATCGACAGTTCACCGATCAGTTGGGTCAGTTCGTGGTCGTACGGATCGCGGGCGGCTTCGGCACGGAGGCTGCCGACGGTCGCTGCGGCAAGGTCCTCCCATCGTCGGTAGAAGGTGCGCGCTCGCGGGTCGAGGAATACGAAGCGTGGCAGGCTGACCGGCCGGTCGAGGGTCGTGAAGGCATCGGAGTACAGCGCGTAGGCGAGCTGGTTCCCGGTGAGAAAGTCAGCGCGTGGGTTGCGGATGAACGCGGCGGCGTCGGTGATCGTGTCGAGGACACGTTGCACGGCCGGTCGCACTTGCATCGGCGCCGCTCGCGTCCGGTTGGGGAGTTGCTTGGCGGCGCGGGTCAGATCGAACAGATGGGTCCGTTCAATTTCGTTGAGTTGCAGCGCACGGATGACGGCTTCGAGGACATCTTCGGAGACTCCTTTGACGTGGCCGCGTTCGAGTTGGGTGTAGTACTCGACGCTGATCCCGGCCAGCATCGCGACCTCTTCGCGGCGCAGCCCGACGACGCGTCGGCGGTTGCCGTAGGCGCGCAGGCCTGCCTGTTCTGGCGTGATTCGTGCCCGCCGTGATGTGAGGAACTCGCTGATCTCGTTCACAACTACCTCAGTCAGTTCCCCCTTGGAGCGCACGATGAGCGCTCTGCGTACTTCATGGTACGACGCCTGGTCGTACGTAGGGAGAGGCTGGCAGTACCTGTATCAACGTGGTCTTCCTCCCAGCGCTGGGATTCGCCACGATGAATGCATGACGGATTTGCTCCCGGACCTCATCGCAACGGATCATTCGAGTCTCCGGTCGAGAGAATCGTCGGCGTCGCGGATGGCGCTGGCGGCGGCCGTGCTCGGGTTCTTCATCGTCACCTTCGACGCCGTCGTGCTCAACGTTTCACTGCCGTCGATCCGCACCGATCTCGGCGGCGGGATCACCGGCCTGCAGTGGGTGGTCGACGGCTACGCATTGATGTTCGCTGCATTGCTTCTGGCCGCGGGAGCATTCAGCGACCGGGTTGGGGCACGACGTGCGTTCACCATTGGCGTCGCCGGCTTCGTCGCCGCGTCAGCGGCCTGTGGTCTGGCCCCCGGTCTCGGAGCACTGGTCGCGGCACGATTCGTTCAGGGCTCGGCGGCGGCCGTGTTGGTGCCGGCGTCGATGGCTCTGATCAGCCAGGCCTACCCGAACCCGTTGCAGCGAGCACGGGCAATCGGTATGTGGGCCATGGGCGGAGCGGTCGCCTCGTCGTCTGCCCCTGTCCTCGGCGGATTGCTCACGGTCGCGTCGTGGCGGCTGATCTTCCTCATCAATCTCCCCATCGGGATCCTCGCCATCGCGCTCGCCACGCGAGCCGCGCCGTCTCGCTGCCTCGACGTCGCGTTCGACCGATTCGGATTCGCAGCCGCGTTCATCGCCATGGGCGGGCTCACGTTCGGCGCGATCGAAGCCGGCGAACGCGGCTTTCCCTCACCGTTGGTGCTGGCCGCGTTCGCGCTCGCTGGGTTATCGTTCGCGAGCTTCCTCGCCTGGCAACGACGTGTTCCGAGTCCGATCGTGCCACTCGAGTTGTTCCGAAGCCGCAACGTGTCAATCGCTGTCGTTGTCGGTTTCGCGTTCGTTGTCGGCTACTACGGGTTGCCGTTCGTGATGAGCCTGTACCTCCAACAGCTGTACGGCCTGTCCGCCTTCGAGACTGGCCTGGTCTTTGTGCCGATGATGCTCATTGGCGGCATCCTTACTCCGTTCAGCGCGCGGATCGCCGAACGCTTCGGTGCCCGCCCCGTCGTCGCCACAGGACTCGTCTTGATGGCTGCCGGGCTGGCACTGCTCGCCATCGTCACCTCGACAGCCGCCCCATTGACGGTCGCAGCGCTGATGCTGCCCGTCGGACTCGCCGGACCATTGATCATGCCGCCAACCACCTCTGTGTTGCTGAACAGCGTCCCCGACGTACTCGCCGGAACAGCCAGTGGCGTGTTCAACACCAGCCGCCAACTCGGCGGTGCGCTCGCCATCGCAGTCTTCGGAGCCCTCGTTGCCCAACCCGCCGGCTTCATCCACGGCCTGCGCCTGAGCCTCACGATCGCAGCAGTCGTAGCCCTTGCCGCGGCAGCCGCCAGCCGGCTCCTCATCACGCCCACCGATCACACGCCGAACACAAACCGGTGAGGCCACTCCAGATGCGGATGAGACCTGATCTCTGGTAGGCGACCGTTTCGACATGCCCCGCTGGGCGGGATCGGGTCTTGACCCTGACGCTCGCGTAAGGGTTTATGGTGCGTCGTGTGAGAGTCAACGAACTGGCGAGGACAAGTGGGGTGAGCGTTCGATCGCTTCATCACTACGAACAGGTCGGTCTACTCAGTCCGGAACGGACGAGCAATGGTTATCGGTTGTTCAGCGCCGACGATGTTCGGCGAGTGGATCTGATTCGGCGGCTTCAAGGCGTCGGGTTCTCGCTCGCCGAGATCCGAGAACTGGCACCGTGTTGGCGCGACGATCGCACGCCGCACGAGCGACCGACTGCGGAACTGCGCGTGATGTTCCAGGACAAGATGAATGAGATTGACCGCCACATCGCCCAACTGGCATCGGTGCGCACCGAACTGGCACGCCGGTTGGCCGACCTCGACTCGACATCGACCCGGACTGGAGCGCGTTGATGGAACTGCGACTGATCCGCAACGCGACACTTCGACTCCGCTACGGCGGTGTCAACCTGCTCATCGACCCGATGTTGGGCACGCGCAACTCAATCCGCGCCCTTGGGGGCGTCCCGCAACGCAACCCGACCGTCGACCTGCCATGCACAATCGATGAAGTCCTGGCTGACGTGGACGCGGTTCTGGTCTCGCACGTACATCCTGATCATTTCGATGACGCCGCCGCCGGTGTCGTGCCCCGCGATCTGCCAGTGTTCTGCTGCCCGGGCGACGACTCGAAGCTGACCGAGATGGGCTTCGAGCGCGTCGTCGCCCTCTCTCAGCCGACGACATGGAACGGTTTGCAGATAACTCCCACCCCCGGATCACACGGCAGCGGGGCGACGGGCGCACGGATGGGCGAGGTGATCGGCGTCGTGCTGCGCGCCGACAACGAGCCCACCGTCTATTGGGCCGGCGACACGATCCTCACACCCGCCGTGCTCGAAACGATCGAGCGCGAACGGCCAGATGTCATCGTCACGCATTCAGGCGGAGCTGTGATCAACAGCAGCAAGATCATCATGGACGCGTCCGACACGATCGAGATCGCTCACGCGGCGCCGTGGGCCACGATGGTCGCCGTCCACTTCGAAGCGATCGCTCTCTGCCCGCTCACTCGCGACGAGATGCGCGCTGCCGCGGACGCCGCCAGGATCGATGCCACCCGACTGTTGATTCCTGTTGACGGCGAAACCATCACCATCAAAACCAACGAGACTCGGCCCGCCTGACGAGCGCATATTGCCGTTATGGATCGGGTTGGCAAATGATCGCCGCGGGTTGTGTGGACACCTGGCAGTCACGAGGCGACGGCTACGCGTGCGATGGTAGACCGGTATACGGTCTAGGCGGACTGGACGGACCAGACGGACGAATAGGCGGACAGGACACCACGTCAAGGGACTGGACGGAGCAGACGGACGGATCTCTTCACGTTGCCAAGGTGAGGGTCGCGGGTTCGAATCCCGTCGTCCGCTCATCGAGGACCGAAAACGATGCAGTGAGGCGTGCGAATGGCAGCAAAGACAACAGTTCGGGAAGCATCGCCAAAATCGCCTTCGGCGGACCGGGCGACTGCATCGCCGAGCAAGGAGAGTCCTCGACCCAGAGGGAGCGGTGCGGTCTTCGCGATCCGACCCGGCGTCTGGCGCGTTGACATCGAATTGCCTCGAGACAAGGTGACAGGTCGTCGTCGACGCGTGAGTCGCTACGTCGAAGGCTCCCGCAACGACGCCGAAGTGGCGCCTGGCCGGGGCGTAGTGTGCACCCGGGCGCGAAGGGCACACCGTAGTGCGAAGAGCACGATTCGGCGACCTCATTGTGGTTGAGGGTCGTCGTCGAGATTGATACCGGTTGCCTCGTAGACGAGGTCGGCTTGATGGGCTTGGTGCTGTCTGAATACGCGGGTGACGGTCGCGAGGCGGTCTCTGATGTCGGCTGGGTCGATGTCGATGGCTGGGTCCGGCTCGATCTGTTCTCGTAGTGATGCGACAGCGACGGTGAGGTCGAGGAGCTCTTGCCGCAGTTTTTGGATCCTGATGGCGTAGGTGGATTCACTAAGGGCCAGCTCGGCGAGCAAGTCGATCGAGTCATCGTGATGCGAGGCGAGTTGGGCGTCGAGCGCGCGTTTGAGCGCGTCGACAGCGACAGTGACTCGGTGGATCCACGTCCTGTGTCGACGTGGTGAGGGAGAGTTGAGAGCGTATTCCAAGACGTGCAATGCGTGGAGAGCGATTCGACGGTGCGACCGAACCATCGACGCGATGTCGATCAGGCCACCGATCGCTGGCGGCGGGTGGGGCAATTCGGACACGATCGTCTGGCAGTCCGGTTGTCTACCGGATCCGACGCCGCATGGGGGCCGACGGAAGTCGTGTGCCGTCGCTACCCGCCAAGATGCGGATCACGTCGCGCCTCGTACGCGTGCGCGGCTGCTGAGGCATAGCGCTGCGCCAGCGGTCGCGCTGACGTCGAGACTGTGTCAATCGTGACACGGGTGAGAGTTCGATCAGGCAGGTGTTCACTCCTTCTCCTTTCGTTGATCCGTCGCGCGTGGTGCTCTCGCGACCGACCATCGGGTCCGACCGAGCGACTTTCGCAGCGCGGGAGATGACCAAATTCGGCGGCGCTGGACTCGGTGCTGACCGAAGCCGCGCAGCACCGAGTCCTCGCCGAATAGGTGTGGCGCCGGCCGCTGCAGTGGGAGCCAGCTGTCAGCCGGCGTTGGAAGCGGTCGTTTCGATCGCTTGAGGCGCGGTTTCTCCCTGACTATGGCTGACTTGCACTTTGCGCGGCTTGGCTTGCTCTGCGACGGGGATGCGCACGGTCAGGATGCCGTCGTGCAGATCGGCTTCGAGATTCTCCAGGTCGAGGCCATCGCCGAGTTGGATCTGGCGACGGAAGTTGCCTCGGTAGCGCTCACCGAAGTAGGGCTGGTCGCCTTCCTGACGTTGCCAGCTTCGCTCTGCCGCAACGGTCAACACGTTGCGCTCGACGGTGATCTCCAAGTTCTCCGCCTTCACACCGGGAAGGTCAATATGAACCCATACGTCGCTGCCCCGACGGAATGCATCCATCGGAGCGATGCCGCCCGTGTTGGTCTGGCGTCCGGCGAAGCGACTGAAGAGGGTGTCGAGATCGCGGAAAGGGTCGGTTTGCATCAACATTGCACGTACTCCTCTTACGTTTGGTCTGATCTGTTGTTGCTGTCCTCGTCGGGAGGATGCTCCACATAATATTTAAAGTTATGTGGAGTGTCAATCAGAAATTATGTTGACATATCCGGCAGCGAATTGGCATCATTGGAGTATGAATGAGACCC
>JANPGV010000155.1:0-10472 GCA_031424145.1 Ilumatobacteraceae bacterium | reverse complement strand
AGACGGCTCCGCTCAGCCATGGCGACCGATGGCCCATGTTCCAACCGCATCGAACAACGGTGTAACTGGTCGTCGCCAGATACTCGACCATCGGTGGATAGGTCGATGCGTTGTCGACGAGGATGATCCGCTCGTGGCCGGCGCGTTCGAGCCAGCCGACCAATTGCTGCAACGGCGACAGCAGATCGCGCACGATGACGAAGATGGGACGTTGCATCATCACGATCGGGCGCGACGGATCCTTCGCCAGATGCCGCGTGGCGCGTGTGCGAGACGCACCGCTGCCGATCCGTTCAGCGCACGCAGTCGCTCGTCCAGAGCCTCGATCGTCAGTAGGTGAGCTTCCCGATCCGAGGCGAGCTGGTCGACTATTCGCGTGAGTCGGACGCGCTCCTGAACCTGGCTCTCCGCGAACTCGGTCAGCACCGTCAGCCTGTGAAGATACGCATCGACATCCGCGACCAACTCTTCGACGAACGCGTTGTCAGGACTTGGAGCCACCATGCTTCGACTGATCGTACTCGGCACTCCGCCAGGTCCATAGTGCTTGGATCTCCTCGTCGGTGCCGGAGGCGAAGCTCGGTCGACGTTCCAACTCCTCGCGCCAGCGGTGCAGGAACACCGAGCGATTGTGATGCCACAGTGCCTGCGAGACGACAGGCGTGACGGTCTTCCCGCCGAGGTGGACCACGCGGCTCGCAGGCTGCGCCCAGACCTGCAGGCGCTGCTCCCACATCCGCATGCACAGGTCCACGTCTTCGTAATACGCAAGCCGGTAGCTCGGGTCGAATCCGTCGAGCGACCGGAACACCTCCGTGCGCATCAACAGGCACGCTGCGGACGCGTAGTCCACCGCTGCCGGAGCCTCTGGCGTCGGCACTGGCTGACCGAACCCGCGCGTGCCGATGGGGCCCGTGTACCCCCAGTGGTCGACCATTGCTCCCGCTTCTTGGAACTCTCCGTCCGCACCGATCAGAGCCGGCGCGACCGCACCGATCAGCGGGTCTTCGAGCACGGCCAGCAGCGGCTCCAGCCAGCCAGAAGTGACCCGCGCATCCGGATTGAGCATGCAGATCACCGGCGCACGAGCCTCACGAGCTGCACGGTTGTTGCCTCCACCGAACCCGAGGTTCTTGTCCTCGGGCAATAGTTTCACACCTGAAACTTCGTCACGAATGACCCTGACGGAGTCGTCGGGGCTGGAGTTGTCGACGAGGATCACCTCGAACGGCTGCTGTGTGTGCTCGACCAGCGAGCGCACTGCGTCGATCGCGACCTCGCCGCCGCCGTAGACCACCATCAACACCGAGATGGCCGGTGACTCTGTCTGAGGAATCACCACCGGCACGGCCAGAACTATAGGCAGCTCGTCCGAATTCGGGCGGGGTCTCGTGCCGTCGATCGCTTTGGGTCAGGACTGCACGGCCTTCGCCCCGGCGACGAGTTGCCCGGCGTGACGCACGGCAACCTCCGCGTCCTTCTGGGCCATCGGAAGCGATTGGTACTGAGCTCTCGTCTTGGGCTTGAGCAGACGGTCGAGCGTGGGTGCCAGCTCCGCGCCTTCCTTGCCGGCCTTGCGAAGCTCCGGTACCGCTTGCCCGTGATCATCCGACTTGGAAGTCTTGCCAACCAACGTGAGGCAGATGGCATCCTTGGCGTTGATCCCGGCAATCACCGCGTTCGACGTCGCCACGTTCAGATGGCCACTCTTCAGCGCGGACTGTGCCTCGGAGAGGAACTCCTGCGCCTTGGCGAGATGATCGCGTGCTGCTTCGAGCGGGCTCATCCGGCGAACGCTCCCACGATTTGCCGTAGGTCGGAACCGGCGAGCGTGACGCCGTCCTGCCGCAGCGCATCGACGAGCGGATCGCCACCACGGGTCAGCTGCTCGAGTTCGGCAGGGTCGTACTCGAGCACGTCGCAAGCAGATCCGGTCCACAGCTGCACCTGCTCGGTGAGCGTTGCGACGGCTTGGGCCCACTGTCGATCGTCGACAGCAACGTCGAGCGGGCGCACGATGAGCAAATCGACATCGCTCGACGGTCGGGCTTCGCCTCGAGCCGTCGAGCCGAACAGGACCACGGCGACCGGCTCATCACTCCAGGCTGCCACGGCCATACCGACGCGTCGGCGGAGCTCGTCTTTCGAGTCGAGCAATGCCTCGACCGCCCGGTACGCCAAATGCTCGCGATTGATCACGTAGCCGCCCGGAACCCGAACAACCAAACCGCTTCGTGCGAACGCCGTAAGCAATCGACTCACCGTTGGCTGACTCACAGAGCCAGTCAACGCCGCAATCATGTGACCTGAGAGCGGCAAGCCTGCACGGCACAGCACGGTGAGTACCCGTGCCTTGTCGGGTGAGGCGAGCGCCTCGATTGGATCGTTGAGGTACATCACCGCTCCTTCACCGTGATTCTACATCGAATCGTCAGATTCGCAAATGAATCAGATGAGTCAGTTTTGAATCATGTGGCACTCACACAAGACACTCGTTTCACAAACGCACGCGCCCTGGGGAGTGCGCGTTTGGTCCTCCCAAGAAGTACGCCTGGGTTACGGAGACGCTTGGATGACGTTCCCGTCGGCCTCGAGTCTGACGCCGGCCAGCGACAGCATTCGATGGCCGGTCTGCGCGTGTTAGCTAGGAGCTGCGAAGGCGTTCCACATATAGACGAAGACGTAGAACGCGAGGCCGATCGCCATCAGATTCTTCTTGCCTGGAAGGATCGAGAAACCTGCGGCGACGAAGCACGCCACCGCGAGAAGGAAGAAGATCCCCTGCATCGTTGAACTCATAGCGCTGATGGCCAACATGGCAACCCCTTTGTTGTTGTCGAACCCCATTGGCTGCGCGCCTGCGTCGGTGAAGTGGCACTCAGCTGCATTTACTGGTTCCCCCGTTTCGCCCTCCGTCAAACCAAGTCAGTGGTCGCCTGTTTGGAAGCCGCTTAACTCAAACTGACCATTACCGTCGCGGCCCGCACGATGTAGCGTTCGCGCCGATGGAGGACCTGTCGATCGAAGACCTCATCGCCGATGTCGTCGCCAACCCGACGCCGACCCGGGTCTCACCTCAACCCCCGATGCCTCCAGCTACACCGGCATCGGCTCCAGCACCTCCGACCGCGCCTCGCACCATCGCCGGCAAGATCGTGCGGCGCATCACACGTCGTCGCTGAACTGCCACTCCGGTCGGAGCGTCACGACACCGGATGATTCGTACGGTCTTCCCGTCGTCACGTCGAAGCGGGCGCTGTCATGCTCCTAGGAGTGCGAGTGGGACGACTGCGATCCCGTCGGGTCTGCGGTAAGCGTCGCTGCCTGTTGTGAGAACGACGGCGTCGACGAGCTCTTCGCCGAGTTGCTCGCGCAGCCAGACCAGATGCTTCACGTCGTCCGCCCCGACAGAACTGCTGAGCTTGACCTCGAGGGCGAGTATGCGACCTTCGGCTTCGACGATGAAGTCGATCTCGTGTCTGCCGCCCTCGGTGCGCATGTGGTACACCTTGGCCTCGGCTGCTTGGGCGTAGGTACGCATGGACAATGCCACCAGGGACTCGAACAAGTTTCCGAGCAGCGAACCGTCGTTGGGAACGACGATGTTGCCGTCGTCGGCGGTGAGCAGTTGGCCCTTCGTGCGTTGAAGCAGACGGACCGCGAGCGCTGGATCCGCGAGATGATGCTTGGAGGCGGCCGCGAGCCTAGTGAAGTGGTTGCGTGACGGGACCCAGGCTTCGACCGGATCGAGGATCCGCAGCGAAGTCAGCAACTCGGTGTATTCGGTCGTGGTTGTCTTCGCCGGCTTGTTGGCCACGCCGCCCGTTGCCGCAGCACGGATCTTCTCCCAGGACGCTGTGGTCGCAGTCGCCGCTGCATATGCGCGCAGCCACGCGAACACGGCTGCGGGTCGTCGGACGGTGAATCCGGCCTCGGGTAGGTCATGACTGACGATGCGTGTGACGTAGCTATCTAACTGGGCTGACAACGCCCGGCCGGTGAGATGCCTGAGCCCTGGGAAGCCTCCGTTCATGATCTCGTCGACATAGTCGACGAGAGTCAACGGGCACGTCCCGGTCAGCTGTTGTGCTGAGCCGCCCAAGAGCGCCGCAAACGACACGGTTGGGGTTGTCACGTGCCGCTCGGCGAGGCACAGCGGACGCATGCGCAGATCGACGATCCGTGCCGCGCCCGAGTGGGTGCTAAAGACGGGGGCAGAACCAGTGAGCAAGTACTGCCCGCCGGTGTGGTCGATATCGACGAGGCGACGGACCGCATCCCACACTGCAGGCACGCGCTGCCACTCGTCGATCAGCACCGGCTTCGCGTCGCCTCCGACGAGCGACGGATCAGCCTCGAGGATCGCACGCTGCCCGGCCACGTCGAGCCGTCGAGCCGTCAAGCACCGCTGCTCAGCTGTTGCGGTCTTACCCACGCCCTTGGGTCCATCGAGCACGATCGCCGGCAACTGTGGGAAGAGCACGTCCAGCTCCTCGTCGACAATTCGGCGTACGTAGTTACCGCTCACGAACGACACTGCGCTGTTCATTGCTCGTTACGCCACCATTTCCACATATCAAACCCTACTGTTTCCGCAGTCAATACCCTACCGATTCCGTACACTCGCGGCAGTGCATCTCAGTCCCCCGCAGCTTCCGCCAGTAACGGCTCCGGCGCCTACGCCGCCGCCTCGCACCATCGCCGGCAAGATCGTGCGTCGCATCACAGGTCGTCGCTGAACTGCCACTCTGGTCGCAGCGTTACGACGCCGGATGATTCGTACGGCCGGCCCGTCGTCACGTCGAAGCGGGTCGCCACTTGCAGATGGTCGTACTCGTGCTGCCGGTTGAAGTCGTGGACCGCGGTGTGCACGTCGTACGCACCGGGCAACAGGCTGATGTCGCGCACGACGATGTCGATCCAGCCATCGCCACTGACCGAGTCGGGGATCAGGCCGACATCGCGGCTGCACGGAGACGACACCGTGGCGCCGCCGAGCGCGTCGATGATGAGGCTGAAGATCGGGCGCGGCACGGCTTTGTGGCCGTTGTAGTACATCCGGAATCGCACGGTGTCGCCAGTTTGAAAACGAGTGACGGGACTCGTGCTATCGCCGACGAACATCTCGACTTCGGTGATGATCAGTTCGCCGGAACCGCGTCGCGTGCTGCCGGTCTCGTCGTGAGGCGCCGAGCCGAGCATGCTGTCGGTGTAGGCCTCGACGAGCGTCTTCGGGTCGCCTTCGCCACTGACGAGGCCCTGCTTCAACCAGATCGCCCTGTCGCACATGTTACGCACGCTGGCCAAATCGTGGGTCACCAGCACGATGGTCCGCCCGTCGTTGCGGAACTCCACGAACTTCTCGAGACACCGCTTCTGGAACGTGACGTCGCCGACGGCGAGGACCTCGTCGACGATCAGCAGCCGCGGGTCGACGTTGATCGCCACCGAGAACGCCAGACGCACATACATGCCCGATGAGTACGTCTTGACGGGTTGATCGATGAACCGCTCCAAGCCGGAGAACTCGACGATCTCGTCGAACCTCGTGGCGATGTCTCTGCGGTTCATGCCCAGGATCGCAGCGTTGAGGAACACGTTCTCGCGACCCGAGAGCTCGGGGTGAAACCCCGCGCCCAACTCGAGCAGCGCCGACATCTTGCGGTGCACGCGCACCGAGCCCTGGTTCGGTTGGAGGATGCCCGCCATGCACTTCAACAACGTCGACTTGCCCGAGCCGTTGTGGCCGATGACGCCGAAGACCTCGCCTTCTTCGACGTCGAAGCTGACGTCTTGCAAGGCGACGAACTCGTCGAAGCGGTTGCGTCCCTTCGCAGCGATTCGCTGCTTCAGGGAGTTGGCCCGCTCGCGATGGATGCGAAACGTCTTGGTGACGTTGTCGACCTCTAGCACGACGTCGCCCATCGCTACATCTCCTCGGCGAACCGCGGCGAGAGCCGGCTGAACACGAAGTTCCCGAACATGAACGCAGTGACTGCGTACACGATGAGCACAGCGAAGTCCCGCAACGACGGCATGGTCAGGTCGTACATCACGTGCCGCACCGCCGTGACGAAGCTGCCCGTCGGGCCGTGGGCGGCGACGAGCCGCAGCGCTCTCGGGATCTTCGGATTCGCCGCGTTGTAGATGATCGGGGTCGCGTAGAAGAGCAGCTGGGCGACGATGCCCCACAGGTAGTTCACGTCGTGGAAGAACACGTTTGCAGCGGACAGCGCGAGGGCCACACCCGTCGTGAACAAGGCGAGCAGCAGGAGGATCACGAGCAGGACCGGGATCCACGGCAACACCATGTTGCCGCCGATGAGCAGGGCAACGATCAGGACGACGAACTCGATCAACATCGTGACGAACTGAGCGATGACAACGGAGAAGACGAGGTGCTCGTGTGGGAACTGAACCTTCTTGATCAGGCCCGACCCGCCC
Organism: Ilumatobacteraceae bacterium; assembly: GCA_031424145.1. Lineage (GTDB taxonomy): Bacteria > Actinomycetota > Acidimicrobiia > Acidimicrobiales > Ilumatobacteraceae > JAENVT01. The sequence continues at coordinate 4,028 of JANPGV010000155.1, read as the reverse complement.
TGCACGTTGCCCATCGACACGCCGACTGAGATCGAGAAGAAGTTGAACGGCAGCAGACCGCACAGGAAGAACAACGGGAAGTTCTTGAGATGGCTCGGGTCACCGGTCGGCGGAGTCTGCGTGAAGACGTAGAGGAAGATGATCGAGAAGATGAGCATCTGGGTGAGCGGGTTCAGCAGGCTCCACGTCCATCCCAGGATCGACTTCTTGTATCGCGTGCGGAGCTCCTTCAGCGACAGCAGGTACAGCAGGTTGCGATGCGCCAATGCTGTTCGAAGAGCCATGCCGGCGAGAGTGTACCGAGCCGTCCTAACGGCTCAGGGGCATGACCTCGCCGCGAAGGTCACACCGCCCATCGCTCCGGCGGCGGCCATGGCAGCGTGGGGTAACGCTCGCGCATCGCTGCGATGGCATCGTCCGTTGCCAGATTGGTGAGGGCGATCATCGATCCGGGTTGCACGCGATAGCGACCGAGGATCTGCGTCACGAGCATCGCCCGGCCGCCCTCTGCGGCAAGCCGCAACCACAGATCCCAGTCCTCCCAGCCGTAGACGAGGTCGTCGTCCGCCCGGTAGCCGCCCAGTCGTTCCCACGCCGACTTGCGCAGCATCGCCTGCGCGTCGATGTAGTTCGCCCTGCACAGCCGATCGATGTCCCATGCGATCGCGCTACGAATGTTCCGTTGATCGCCGAAGTCCTCGAGGATTGCATACGCCGCGTCGACATCCGGATTGTCGTGCAATGCGTCGGCCAGCTTGCGCAGGCAGCTCGGATAGATCGTGTTGTCGGCGTCCATCACCATCACCAAGGGGGCGCGGGCGTGCTCGAAACCGGTGTTGCGTGCAGTCGCCAAACCCGCGTTGGCATCCTTGGCGATCAGCTTGATCGGGACCCCGGGATGGTCGTTGATGAAGCGCCGCACGATCGCTCGGCTGTTGTCGGTGGCGTGGTCCTCGACGACGATCAGCTCGAACTTCACGTCCTCGCTGGCAACGATGCTGCTCAACGTGTCGACCACGACACCGGCGTAGTTGTACAGCGATACCACCACGCTGACATCGGGGGTGGCGCCCGTGAAGAAGGGTGTGTCGGAGTACGTCTCGTGCTGGTTGCTGCCGTGTGTTAGCTGGCACGCCGCAGCGTCGAGCCGCTGCAACGCTTTGTTCTCGGCCATAGCGATCCGCTTCGCCGACACCAGCGTGGGGAGGAATGGCCGAAACGGCCCGAGACGAACTGGGGGAGGAGCCTGGCCGAGGCCGATGTGCCACGGCCCCTTGCGGACCGCGGCCGACTTGGCGTGCGCAGGGATGTCGAGCAGGACGTCCTGTTCGATCCGCTCGAGAATCGGGCCGAGGGAATCGACCAGAGCGAGTTCGCCGAAGATGATTCCTTTCGCCCGATCGGCCAGCTCGGTGCGGCGCGCGGCCTCGTTGAGGATGTCGCGGGTGATGCCGGCCATCTCTTCGAGCGTGGATTCGATGTAGTGCGTACCGGCCACCAGCGGTGCGGAGCCGTCGGATGGTTCGGAGATCACCACGCAACCGGCGGCCATCGCCTCGATCGCGCGGGCCCACTCGAAGTACGGCGGCTGTTGCGGGCCGTCCGGCCGGTGGCGGTGGATGTTCAGCAACACCTTCGCGCTCGACAGGAGGCGATGCTTGTCTGCTCCGAAGACAGTTTGAGGAGTGGTCGCGTCGATGGGCCGATCGACACCGGTCAGTCGAAGGTCAGCGTGCAGGTCCCACATGACTGGCGCCAGTTCTGCGAGCGCCGCGCCGCGCCGATCGTCGAGACCACCCATGAACAACACGTCGATCGGCCGATCGGTCGACACCTCCATTTTCCGCATGGACGGCACGCCGCCGAGACGCAGCCGTTCGGCTGAGATGGCAGCGTCGTGCAGGGCGTCGACTCCCTGGTCACTCATGTCCAGTGTCAGCAGGCCGCGGCGGCACGCATCGACGGCCAGACGAAACCACGAGGTGCCGGGCTGTTCGGTGTTGATGCAGATGCTCGCTGCCGCAGCGCGCTGTAGGGCCTTGCGCGGTGCCGAATACAACTCGAAGAACTCGTGCGGAGCGACGACCAGGTTGATCGATCCGTCGGCCGACGGAAGCCTGTCGTCGACGAGCTTCGCCGGTCTGCCGGTCAACCCAGCGGCCTCGACGATCCACCCAGCCAGGTCGCGCATGAACTGATTGCCGCTCTGGGCGACAAAGACGTTGACTGCAGCCACGAACTACTGGCTCCGTGTGATCACACGCGCGGCCTTGCGCGGTGCCCTGCCAAGCTTGCGCAGGGCACGCCCCATCACCCCGGGTTTGTCGGGATGGTTGATGCTCTGCACGACCATCTTGCGCATCACGGTGCGCCGGCTGACGACCGTCGGAAGGCCCTCGACCAACTTGCGAACGTCGTCGCGTCGTTGCAGGGATTCTGCCCGCAACTCGTCGATCTCGATGCGCGTAGCCTCGACGCGACGACGCAGTTCGGCGTTCTGAGTACGAAGGTGGGCGAGCTCCTCTGAAGGCATCGTGGTAAAGATACGCCCGGATGTGCAGCCGCGATCGATCTCCGGAGCGTCGACCATGAGTCGGCGGGTGGCCGCGGTGCTCGTCGTGACTCATGGAACGCACCGTCCAGAACCGCTCGCCAACGCGATCGCGGCGCTGCATCCGAGCTGGGAAGTTCGTGCCGTGTGGTGTGGCGACCCACAGATGCGACCGCAGCTGGATGGGGTGTCATGGTTCGACCGTGGTCCGCTCGGCACGGCTGACGAAGTGGCGCTGGTCGCCGGGGAGGCATTGGTGGGGGAGTGGCGTTTAGCTGTCGATGCCACCGACAATCTGCTCGGAGACGGCTTCGACCAGGTCGTGTTGCTGTGGGTCGGTGCGACGGCAGTGTTGGGCGCGCTCGACGCGCTGGTCGCCGAACACGATCGGCCGATGACGTTCGTGGCGCGCTCGATCGAACCTCTCGCCGACGATGGCCTTTCGCCGAGCGAGATCGAACTGGGTGAGGCCGGGTTGTACAGCACCACGGTCGCCGTCTTTGGATCTGCGTCGCGGCCAGCGCTGGAATGGCTCGCGTTGAACCTCACAGGCCGGGTCGGCGTCGCCCAACTCATGCGGCGCGCTGCGCAGCTGTTCGGCGCGGGTGTGTGCGTCGACGAATCGGTCGGCGTCGGGCAATGGCGGTGGAGCGAGACTCCGCCCGCTCTGTTGGATGTCGCCGGGTATGACACCACCAGTCCGTGGTCGCTCGATCCACGCGCACCGCGGCCGATGCGAATCGAGTTGTTGGGTCACCCGCAACGCCAACAGGCGTTGGAAGCGGCCGCGCCGCAGCTGATGGGTGAACGGACCACGCTGCGCCTACCAGGTGGATTGAACGTCGACTCGGTCGTCAGGCAAGCCGTCGCCGAGTCGTCCGAGCTTCCTCCTGCACCATGGAGCGAGGCTGCGCGGTTCCGCGACTGGCTCGCACCGCGTTACTGGCTCACGCTGCACGAGCAGCGCCGCGATCTTTCGGCCGCATTCCCCGAACCCGACGGACGGTCGGCAGCCGACTTCCAGCGTTGGTGCCGCACTGCCTTTACATGCGACGAGGTCCCGTTGCTGGTGACTGCTCCTGAGCAGCAGCGCAACCACCTCTCGGTGGCCGACGAGCTTCGCGGTGACGGCCTGAACCTTGTCGGCTATCTCACCCGCGCATCGGGGCTCGGCGATGTCGCCCGTCGTCTCCTCGACGCCATCGGTCAGGCACAAGTGCCGCACGCGACGGTGGCCACAGTGCGGACCGCCAGTCCCATCGATCAAGCAATGGATGTCGACAACCGGGTCGAGTTCACCAACTCGTTGTGCGTCGTCACCGCCGATCAGTTTCCTTTCCTCGCCGCGGACTTTCCTCAGTTGTTCGCCGCCACCCGTCGGATGATCGGGTATTGGTTCTGGGAGCTCGAGCACGTTCCGCTGCACATGCGTCAGTCGATTGCGTTCGTCGACGAGATCTGGGCCGGCTCACGATTC
>JANPGV010000154.1:0-8197 GCA_031424145.1 Ilumatobacteraceae bacterium | reverse complement strand
TGCCGCTCGCTGCTTGCGGCGCTGGAGGATGTACCCGATGATGATCGAGAAGACGTAGAAGATCGACATCGGGATCGCCAGCGCGAGCATCGAGTACGGATCACCGCTCGGCGTGATCACCGCGGCGATCACGAAGATGATCATGATCGCGTAGCGCCACTGCTTCTTCAGCGTCTGCGGTTGGAGCACGCCGACGATCTGCAGGAACACCAGCAGCACCGGGAACTCGAAGGCGATTCCGAACGCCGCCACCATTAGCCCAACCAGGCTGATGTACTTGCTGATCTGGAAGTTTGCCTCGACACCGGGGCCGGCCCAGGCGATCAAGAACTCGAGCGCCTTGTCCAGCGTCCAGTAGGCAACGTATGCACCCAGCGCGAAGAGCCCCACTGAAGAGGCAACGAACGGGATGGCGTACTTCTTCTCCTTGGCATGCAACGCAGGCACGATGAACCGCCACACCTGCCACATGATGACGGGAAGGGCGAGGATGATTCCGCCATACGTCGAGATCGAGAGCCGCGTCGTGAATCCCTCGAGCGGGCTGAGGTACTGCAAGTTGGCGACGCAGAACTCCGGCCCTTTGCGGTCACAGAGGTTGCGGTACGGCTTCGTCAGGAACCGCAGCACCGGCCCGTAGGCGGCCAGCACGATGATGATTCCCATGACCATTGCCAGCAGGGAGCGGATGATGCGCGACCGCAGCTCGGAGAGATGCTCAGTGAGCGTCATCCGATCGTCGGGCGACGCCAGCCTCGTGCGCCGCTTTCTTTTCAGGGACAGCCTCATTCGGAAGCGGTCTCCTCGACAGCCTCAACGACCTCTGGCTTCAGCGGTTCTGCGGAGTGGAACGTGGGACCCGGTGGCCGCACCAGCGGAGGCTCGTTGCCGGCGGCCTCGGGTTCCGTTGCCGATTCACCGGCTTCGAGCTCGCCGGCTGCTCCCTCGCCGGCCAGAACCTCGGCCGGCGGCTCGGCCGCTGGTTCGTCGCTGACCTCCTCGACCGCTGCAGGTTCACCGTCTTCAGGTTCACCGTCTTCGAAGTCGAAGTTGACGGCTTTCTTGAAAGCCTCGGCGGTCTCGCGCATCTCCCGCATCGGTTCGTCGAGCGCGGTTTTCAACTCACTCTGGAAACCAGTCGACATCTTCTTGAACTCTGCGTACGCCTTGCCGAACTTGCGAACCGCCTCGGGCAACTTCTCTGGGCCGAGCACGATGAGGGCGAGCAGCAACAGGAAAACGATTTCGCTGCCGCTGAGATTGAACATCGCCGGGGAGTCTACGAGGTGGACCTGCGATCAGAACCGCACCGTGGCATCATTCCAGGGTGCAGCAACGCCTTCCATCGCTTCTCGAAGACCCCATCGCGTTCGGGCATCGCGGAGCCCGGGCGCACGCTCCGGAGAACACGTTGGCCGGGTTCGAGTTGGCCCTCAAACTGGGCGCCACAGGCCTCGAGAGCGATGTCTGGGTGACGTCGGACGGAATCCCGGTGCTCGACCATGACGGGGTCGTCAAACGCTCGTTCGGGCGGAACAGACCCATCGGCGAAGTTCGCCGATCCGCTCTTCCCGGCCACATTCCGTCGCTAGTCGAGCTGATCGAGAGGTGCGGCACCGGCTACCACCTGTCGCTCGATCTGAAGGACGCCGCCAGCGGACAGGTCGTGATCGATGTGGTCCGGGAGGCCGCGCCATCGATGTTGGAAAAGATCTGGCTGTGCGCCCCGCAATGGGAGGGGTTGCTCCCGCTACGCGGTCAGGGGGCGAAGATGGTCGAGTCGACTCGTCTCGCTCGCATCAGGGAGGGTCCCGAGCGTCGGGCGGCCACGCTTCGCGAGCAGGGCATCGACGCCGTGAACTTGCACCACACCGATTGGAACGGCGGAATGGTCGCGCTGTTCCATCGCTTCGATCGAGTCACGTTCGGTTGGGATGTGCAGGAACTTCACATCTTGCAGGCCGCGTTCCGGATGGGTCTCGACGGTGTCTACAGCGACTGGGTCGATCGAATGATCGACGTCTACAAGGCCGAGATCGGATTGCCACCCGGCCAGCGATAGCCCTAGAGCCAACCCCAATCGGACCGGGGCCACACCACCACGAAGGCCCGGCCGATCAGATGGCCGTACGGGATCTGACCGATCGCCAGCTGCCGGCTGTCGAGCGAGGCGGCCCGGTTGTCGCCCATGACGAAGACATGGTTGGCCGTTACCTCGACGGGCGCCTGCGAGTCGCCGCAGTGGTCAGCACTGACCAGTTCTGGGTCGAGGTACGGCTCAGCGATCCGCTGTCCGTCGATGAACAGCTGGCAGGCCCGGTACTCGATGGTCTCACCTGGCAGGGCGATCACCCGCTTGATGAGATCACGTTCTTCGAGGGTGTTCTTGATGTCTTTCAAAACGACGATGTCGCCGTGTCGCGGGTCGTGCAGGTGGTAGCTGAGCTTGTTGACGATCACTCGATCGCCGGAGTGGAGGGTGCCGAGCATCGATTCGCCGTCGACCGCGAATTGTTGGATGACGAACACTCGAAGCAGGAACGCCGCGGCCAAGGCACACACCGCGATGATCAACCAATCGACGCCAAGGCTTCGCCGGCGACGCCGGACAGGTCGGGTGACCTCGCTCGCGGGAGCCGTGTACGAGATCGGCTCGACGTAGGCATCGAGACCGAACTGATCGACAGCCTGTTCCCACCAATCGTCACCGGTCATCGAGGACTCGGTGCCGCGTTACAACCACTGCCAGTCGGCGAAGGGCCACATCACCACGAACGCCCGGCCGATGAGGTTGCTGTATGCGACCTGGCCGACAGTGCGATCACGGCTGTCGAGCGAGCCACCCCGGTTGTCGCCCATGACGAAGACGTGCTGGGGCTGCACTATCACCGGCGGTTGATCGGCGCCGCAACGATTCGCCGCAACGATCTGCGGGTCGAGATATGGTTCTTTCACCAAGGAACCGTCGATGAACAACTGGCAGTCGCGATACTCGATCGTCTCGCCGGGGAGCGCGACGACACGCTTGATCAGATCGCGCTCTTGCGCATTGGTCTCGATCCTTTTCAACACCACGACATCGCCGCGACGCGGATCGTGCATGCGATAGCTGAGCTTGTTGACGAGCACCCGGTCGCTGGGATGCAACGTCGTCAGCATCGACGTGCCTTCGACAGCGAACTGCTGCAGCACGTAAGCACGGACGAGCAGCGCCGAGCTGATGGCAACGACCACCACGATGATCCACTCGGCAAGCCCGGAACGCTTGTGCTTTCCTTGAGCGGTCCGGTGCAATGGCGACTCGGGATCGGCGACCTCGTCGTATTCTTCGTCTACCGATTGGTCGGCATCCGGTTCGACAACAGTCGCCCCTGTCTCCTCTGTGGCCATCGATTCTACGCTAGCGGGCAGTTCGGCTGATGGAGTGGCAGGTCACAACGACGCAATCAGCTTCTCGACTCGTTCGTCACGGCTCTTGAACGGGTCCTTGCACAGCACCGTGCGCTGCGCCTGATCGTTGAGTTTGAGGTGGACCCAGTCGACTGTGTAGTCGCGTTTGCGCTCTTTGGCACGCTTGATGAACTCGCCGCGCAACCGGGCGCGTGTGGTCTGCGGCGGGATGTCGACAGCAGCGTCGATGTCGGCGTCGACGCACATCCGCTCGATCATGCCGCGATCCTGGAGCTTGTAGAACGGGCTGCGCTCGCGCGAGATGTCGTGGTATTGAAGATCGAGCAACTGCACCCTGGCATGGCCGAGAGGAAGGTCGTGGCGGGTGCGGAACGCATCGAGCAGCCGGTACTTGATCACCCAGTCGACCTCGCGGTCGAGTTTCAGCGGATCGTTCTCGATGGTGCTGATGCAGTGCTCCCACATCTCAAGCGCCCGCTGCTCGAGGGGCGGGAAACCCTTGGTGTCTGCGTAACGCTGGGCTCTGTCGAGGTACTCACGCTGGATGTCGAGCGCGCTGACCTCGCGTCCGTTGGCCAGACGGACCTTGCGCCGGCAGGTCATGTCGTGGCTGATGTCGCGAATGGCCCTGATCGGGTTTTCGAGGGTCATGTCGCGCAGGACGACCGACGGGTCTTCGAGCATGCGCAACATGCACGCCGCCGACCCGACCTTGACGAACGTCGTGTACTCGCTCATGTTGGAATCGCCGACGATCACATGCAGCCGCCGGTAGCGCTCGGCGTCGGCGTGAGGCTCGTCTCGCGTGTTGATGATCGGCCTACTGCGAGTCGTTGCCGAGCTGACGCCCTCCCAGATGTGCTCGGCCCGTTGAGCGATCGAGTACATCGGACCGCGAGCGGTCTGCAGAACCTTTCCGGAGCCCGTGAAGATCTGCCGGCTGACCAGGAATGGGATGAGGACCTCGGCGTAATGACCGAGATCGTCGGCGCGCCGAGTGAGGTAGTTCTCGTGGCATCCGTAGCTGTTGCCGGCGGAATCCGTGTTGTTCTTGAACAGGTAGATCGTGCCGCGGATCCCCTCTTCGCGCAGGCGCTGCTCGGCGGACACGAGGAGGCTCTCGAGGATCCGTTCACCGGCCTTGTCGTGCACGACCAGGTCGTACAGCGAGTCACATTCCGGCGTGGCGTACTCCGGGTGCGACCCGACGTCGAGATAGAGCCTTGCACCGTTCTGGAGGAAGACGTTGCTGCTGCGACCCCACGACACCACCCGGCGAAACAGGTAGCGGGCGACCTCGTCCGGGCTCAGCCGACGCTGGCCGCGCAACGTACATGTGACGCCGTATTCGTTCTCGAGGCCGTAAATGCGGCGCTCCATAGGTCGCAACGTAGCGCGCCGCGCCACGGAAAGCTCGTCTATCCGACGGTGTGTCGAAATCGCAACGCGGTACCCGGACGTGCCTGGACGACGGAAGGAAGGTCATCGGGCGACACCACGGCAATCACCGGGTACCCGCCGGTCACCGGATGATCGGCGAGCATCACGATCGGTTGCCCGTCCGGAGGCACCTGAATGGCTCCTTCGACCAGCCCCTCACTCAACAGTTCACGGATCTCACGCCGCTCCAGAGCGGTGCCGTTGAGCCGAGCACCGACCCGGTTCCCGGATGGACTGACGACGAACGGTTGCGTGGTGAGAATGGTCCACGCCTCGTCCGTGAACCAGTCGTGACGTGGCCCGTCCGACACGCGTATCTGATCGGTGAGTGGCGGGCGAAAGCCGAGATCAGTCGCGAGCGGTGTGTCGGGGTGGTCACCGATCGCGACGCGGTCGCCGGATTGCAGCCGCGGTCCGAGGCCGGCGAGCGAGTCGAAGCTGCGCGACCCGAGCACCGGTTGCACGTCGAAGCCGCCCCGCACTGCCACGTAGTAGCGCAAGCCTTCAGAAGGTGGGCGTAGGGTCAGGTCGGCACCCGCCGGCAGGTACGTGACGGCATTGATCGCCATGGGCGGGCCGTGACGCACGTCGATCGCCCCCTGCGCTCCCGTGATCGCGACCGCGGCTGCCCGGTGGAATCGCAGGCCCAGCCCACCACAGCTCTCGATGGTCGCCGCCGAATCGTCGTTGCCCGCCAGGCGGTTGGCCAGACGATGCGATGGTCGATCGGCGGCCCCGCTGCGGCCGACCCCGAGATGCGAACAGCCGAGACGACCGAGGTCCTGGAAGGAGCTGGCGATGCCCTGGTTGGTGATCTCGATCATGAGCGCACGAACCGCACGCGATCACCTGCCATCACCAGCGACGGCTTGTCGCGGTCGACATCGAACATCGTCGCGGTCGTGTGGCCGAGCAGATGCCATCCTCCAGGGCTCAATGTCGGGTAGACGCCAGTGAACTCATTCGCGATCGCCACGGAGCCCGACGCGACCGAAGTGCGCGGCGTCGGGCGGCGAGGAAGCTGAAGAGATTGAGGCAGGCCGACCAGGTACGCCCATCCGGGCGTGAAGCCGAGGAACGCGGCCGAGTACACGGTGCCGGAATGGGTTTCGATGATCTCGTCGATGGACAAGCCCGTTGCGTCCGAAACCTCCTCGAGGTCGGGGCCGTCATAGACGACGGAAATCTCCACGATGGGACCCTCGGAACGCGGGACCGACGGCCCGGGGACCAACAACTTCTCGAGCGCGGTGCGATCGACCCGGTTGTAAGTCACCAGCACGGTTCGCGCGGCGGGAATGACCTCGTCGATCCCCGCGAGATCCGAATGACGCAGCGCCGCGTCGACCGACATCACCTCTGCCAACGATTCGTATTCAGCGAGTATGGCGCCGGGCCCGAAGGGCAGCACCCTCATTTGGTGAAGGCCCGCAATTCGAAACCTGCCTTCAGCAGGCCGACAGCGACCGCTGCACCGAGCTCGGCGGCGCCCGGTGTGTCGCTGTGCAGGCAGATCGAGGTGATCCCTCGGCCGGCGAGATCGACCGCTTGATCGGTGGCTTCTGCCTCGTCCGTCAGCAGCGCGCCGGGCTGGCTCCTGGGGATCAACGTTCCTTCCGCGGTGTAGCCACGGTCGGCGAAGCCTTCGAAGTGAAACTTCAACCCGTGCTCGGCAGCAGCCGTCTCGATGGCGCTGTCGGTACCCGGCAGGCCGAGCAACGGCAGCGTCGGATCGAATGCTCGCACCGCGCTGGCGACCGCGTTGGCCTGGTCCTCGTGGCGGACGATTGTGTTGTAGAGCGCACCATGGGGCTTGACGTACCTGACAGAAGCACCGGCCGCGTGAGCCACCCCCGCAAGCGCTCCGAGCTGGTACACGACCGCGTCGGCGAGCTCGTCGGCGCGCATGTCGATAAACCGCCGGCCGAACCCGGCGAGATCGGGGTAGCTGACGTGAGCGCCGATTGCCACGTTCTTCTCGACGGCCATCTCACACGTTTGGCGCATGATCGATGGATCACCGGCATGGAAACCGCAGGCGATGTTGGCCGAGGTGATGATGTTCATCAACTCACGGTCGGGGCCGCCCTTCCACGCTCCAAAGCCCTCCCCGACATCGCTGTTGAGATCGACGGATCGTGACATGGTGGCTAGCTCCCCAGGATTTGGGCGACCTCTGCATCGGTCAGCCGTTTGAAACATCGCCGGCCGTTCGACCGGGCCAGCACAGCGACCTCAAGATCGTCGGCGCCCAACTCGCGATCGGCTCCGCGTAGCGCTGCGGTCCCGGCGATCACGGCCTCGGCCTGGCTGAGCTCATCGCCGTACGACTCGTCGAGGCGACCGGCGATCGCCTCGGCATCGCCCCCGAGCACGCTGAACCGTCGTTCGTCCATGACGGTGCCGTCGTAGAGGATGTGGAACAACTGGTAGTCGTCGGTGCCGTAACCGACCTCGGCGACGAGGATCTCGACTTCCATCGGCTTCATCTCGTGGGTGAAGACCTGACCGAGGATCTGCGCGTACTGGTTTGCGAGACCGCGGGCATCGACGTCGTCGCGCGAGTACTGGTAGCCCTTGAGGTCTGCGGCGCGCACGCCTGCCACGCGTAGCTGGTCGAACTCGTTGTACTTGCCCACGCCGGCAAAGGCGATTCGGTCGTAGATCTCACTGATTTTGCGCAAGGTGTTAGAGGGATTTTCGGCAACGAGGGCGATGCCATCCGAGTAGCGGACGGCGACCATGGCCCGGCCACGCGCGATGCCTTTGCGCGCATAGTCGGCACGGTCCTTCATCACCTGTTCGGGCGCGACGTAGTACGGCATCGTCATCGGGCTCGCACCTCCGTCGCTATCGCTTCGAACACCGTGGCAAGACGTTCGTCGTTGAGGCGTTGCCAGCCTTCTGCCGTGATGGTCGCCACGATGGGATAGATCCCGCGGAGCGCATCCGGGCCGCCAGTGGCGGAGTCGGCATCGGCCGCCTCCCACAAACCCTTGCAGGCCAGTGACACGGCGTCGTCGGATGACATGCCCTCGCGGTACCCGATCTTGATGACTGTCCCTGCGTGCAAACTGCCGGAGCCCGTCGCCACGTAGTCCTGCTCTTCGTAGCGCCCACCCGTGACGTCGTAGGTGAACAATCGTCCGGTCCGACGACGCAGGTCGTATCCGGCGAAGATCGGCACGACGACCATGCCCTGCATCGCCGCCGCGAGGTTGCCGCGGACCATCATCGACAGCTGGTTGGCCTTGCCCTCCAGGCTCAGGAACGAGCCTTCGACCTTCTCGTAGTGCTCGAGTTGCAACTGGAACAGCTTGATCATCTCCATCGCCGGGCCGGCTGC
>JANPGV010000153.1:0-36799 GCA_031424145.1 Ilumatobacteraceae bacterium | reverse complement strand
GGCCTTTGCCGGCACGGCCGACTTCCTCGATCGTCAGGACCACACGAGGCTCGGTGTCGTCAAAGGCCTTGTCGCCCATCTCGGCCCTGATCATGCCCGTCGCTTGCGGGTGGCGCTGCGGGATGCGCTGCGAGAGATCGGTGAAGATCCGGGGTCTTGATTGTCGTCGCGGCCGTGATCCGCTATTGTTGACCTAACTAGTCGGATTTGCGACAGTCGAGCCCGGGAGGAGGTCGCCCAATGGCACAGAATGGGATGGCGACGGTCACGCCTGTGGTACCGGCTCCGCGCGACCTCGACGCAGAGCAGCAGCGCGACATCGAACGATTCGAGCGAGCGGTCGCTCAGTACCTCAGCGGTGAGATCAGCGAAGACGTGTTCAGAGTGATGCGCTTGAACAACGGGATCTACGGCCAACGTCAGGGCGGCACCAACCAGATGGTCCGCATCAAGCTGCCTGCCGGCACCATCACTCCCGAGCAGCTCGATCTCATGGGTCACCTCGCCGAGACCTATTCGCGTGGGTGGGGCCACATCACCACACGCCAGAACGTGCAGATCCACTTCGTCGAGCTCACCAAGGTCACCGATGTCATGCGCGCCCTCGGGTCCGTGGGGTTGACTACCCGCGAAGCATGCGGCGACACGGTTCGCAACGTCATGGCGTGTCACCTCGCCGGCGCCTGCCCGCACGAGTTCCTCGACGTCACCCCCTGGGCCGAGGCAGCGTTCCAACACTTCGTCCGCAACCCGCTCAGCCAGCGCCTGCCGCGCAAGTTCAAGATCAACTTCTCCGGATGCTCGACCGACTGTGGCCAGGCGATGTTCAACGACGTCGGCGTCATCGCCACGACGCGCACGCTCGACGACGGCTCGACCGAGACTGGGTTCCGCGTGTTCATCGCCGGTGGGCTCGGTGCCAATCCGCACCCCGCGTTGGCACTCGAAGACTTCACGTCGCGCGAAGATCTGTTGCCGACGATCGAAGCCGTCCTGCGAGTGTTCGACCAGACCGGAAATCGCGACAACAAGCTGCGTGCCCGCCTGAAGTGGGTCGTCGATCAGCTGGGTATCGACGAACTGCGCCGGCGGGTTCTCAAGGTGCGGCACACGCTGCCGGCGTCGTCGTCGTGGCCGGGTGGCATCCCTGAGATCGTCCAGAAGGCCGGCGACGCGCCGGCCGGGCGCTCTAGCACGATCGAGGCAACTGCGGTCGGTCAAGGCGTCACCGTGTCGTTGACCCCTCGAGATCCGTATCAGAAGTGGGTGGCCACGAGCGTCGTTCGCGGTAGCGCCAACGGCGCGGTCTCCGCCGTGGCCTACGCCGCCCTCGGCGATGTGACCGCGACGCAGTTCCGGGCGTTGGCGCAGATCCAGCGCGAGTTGGGCGCTGATGTACGCCTCAGCAATCGTCAGAACGTGGTGTTCCGTGGTCTCACCGAGGCCCAGTTGCCGGTGCTCTACGCCCGGCTCGAGGCCATCGAGATGGCCCGTCCGGGTGCCGAGTTGGCTCGCGACGTCGTCGCCTGTCCTGGCGCCGACACCTGCAACATTGCGGTCACCCAGTCGCGCGGCCTGGCCAAGGCCATCGGCGAGAAGCTCGAGGAAGAGGGTCTTGCCGAGGTCGGCGGGGTGCGCATCAACATCTCCGGTTGCACCAACAGCTGTGGTCAACACCACGCCAGCGACATCGGCTTCTTCGGTGCCGAGCGCCGCGCTCACGGGCGTGCCGCCCCCGGCTACCAGATGCTGCTCGGTGGCTACATCGGTCAAGAGCAGGCCTACTTCGGTGACAAGGCGTTGCGCCTCCCGGCCAACACGGCGCCCGAGGCCGCTGTTCGGGTGGTGCGTCGCTTCGCCGACGAGCGCTCGGCAGGCGAGTCGTTCCGAGGATGGATGGATCGATCGGGTGGCGCCAAGGCCATCGCCGAGGGACTGAAGGACCTCGACTTCTTCCCCTCGCCCGAAGAAGCTCCCGAGTTCTATGCCGACTTCGACGAGACCGGTCCGTTCGTCGCTGAAATCGGCGAGTCGGAGTGCGCAACCTGAGCCCTCGGTACGACGCAGCAGTCGCGGCGATCGATGCCGCCAACGCCGATGATCCGACCATCATCGAGGTGCGCGGCCAGCGGGTCGCTCTGGCGTTGATCCACGGCTGGCTGGCGACGGAGTGGATCGAACAACTGGTCCACGAGCCGGACGAGCCTTTGCTGCTGGCCGCACGGGCGCATCACCTGCGTCGCTGGGAGCTGCGCCGGGACAGCTACCCCGTCGGCCGGGCCGGATATCTTCGTTGGCGCAGGGATCAGAAGATTCGTCACGCAACCGATGTCGCCGGGATCTTGGCTTCTTGCGGCTACGAACCCGCCGAGATCGAGCGAGTGCAGCGGCTGATCCGCCGAGAGTCGATCGACGGCATGCAAGCGGTCGAGGATGCCGCATGCCTCGTGTTCATCGAGACCCAGCTTGCCTCGATGGCGGAACGTATGGAGCGTGTTCAGCTGGTAGACGTGATTCGCAAGACGGCCAAGAAGATGAGCACGGGTGGACTCGAACTGGTGGCCCGGATACCGCTCGGCACGCAGGAGGTCAGCCTGCTCAGCGAGGCCTTTTCGGACCCGGCGGATACCTGACGACGACCCAAATAGTCCGAATGACCTACCGCGAACCCATTGACACTGAGCGTGGTGGCAGGGCAGGCTTACCAGGCACCAAGGCTCCCTCCGAGGTGTGTTCGGGGACAGTGACGTGGATGTATCCAACAGGATCGAACACGATGATGGCGAGGTTGCCCGATGACCACCACGCTTGCTTTCTCACTTCGCCCGGCCGAACCAGCTGACGCCGACTTCGAGCATGCGCTCTACGCGTCGACTCGCGACGATCTGCGGCCCCTCGGGCCCGAGGTCTTCGACGGACTGGTCGGGATGCAGTTCAGGGCGCAGACGATGTCGATCAAGCTGGAACATCCGAATGCCGAACGCAAGATCGTGCTCGTCGACAACGCGCCGGTCGGACGACTCATCATCGACGGCGCCGGCGACCACATCGAGGTCATCGATGTTGCCCTGCTGCCGCAGTACCGCGGCCACGGCATCGGCACCAGCCTCTTGCGAGGCGTCCTCTCCCAGGCCGATCGGATGGGTCGGGCGATCATGCTTCATGTCGAGAAGCAGAGCCGCGCCGTGCGGCTCTACGAGCGCCTGGGATTTGTGATCTGCGGCGACGTCGGAATGTACTTCGCCATGTCGCGCGGCTGAAGTTCAGCCAGCCCGCGGTCCTAGCCGGCGATGATGGGCAGCAGGGTCAACTCGGGTTCGTCGGTCTCGAGACGTTGCAAGCGGTAGCGGTTCTCGAACAGCGCGACAAGCGCGCCGTCGCCGCGGGTGAGGATGCGGATGCCACCGATGCGACGCAGTCGCTCGCTCGATTCTTTGTCGGTGAGGCGGATCGCCTGATAGGGCGCTGAGAGGATCTCGGTCGGGGCACCGAACTCGCTTCCCAATCGGTAGGCGAACACCTCGAACTGCAACTCGCCGACGGCAGCCAGGATCGTCTCTGTTTCACCAAAGTCGGGGTCGCGCAACACCTGCACCACCCCTTCCTCGTCGAGCTGGGCGAGGCCCTTGCGGAACTGCTTGAAGCGGCCGTTGTCGAGTGGTCGCGCTTTGGCGAAGACCTCGGGGGAGAACCGCGGGATCGGCGGGAACTCGACAGCCAGTCCCGCGTAACCGGCGTCGTAGAGCGTGTCGCCGAGTTGCACCCCGCTGGCATTGACGAGGCCGACCACGTCGCCGGGGAACGCCTCGTCGACTGTCTCGCGATCGGGCCCGAACGCAGTTGTCGCGTACTTGGTGGTGATGTCGCGCCCGGTGCGATGGTTGGTCACGCTCATGCCGCGTTCGAAACGGCCCGAACAGACCCGCGCAAAAGCGATTCGATCGCGATGGGAGGGATCCATGTTGGCTTGGACCTTGAAGACGAAGGCAGAGAACGGGCTGTCGAGAGCGCGTGGCGAATCGTCGCGATCGAGTCGTGGCGACGGCGACGGGGCCATTTCGATGATTGCGTCCAACAACAAGCGCACGCCGAAGTTGGTGAGGGCGGACCCGACGAAGACCGGAGTGGACTGCCCGGCCAGGAACGACGGCAGGTCGACGTCGGCCCCGATCGCGTCGAACAGCGAGCACTCGTCGAGAGCCGCCTTCCACGCTGTGCCGTGCTCGGCGCTTCCTGTCGCGCTGGCCACATCGACGTCGCTGGTCTCCTCTGCCGCCGCCGATGCACCGCGCGCGGTTCGGGTGAACCTGGTGTATCGCCCTGTGCGCCGGTCGATCAGTCCCTGGAAGTCCTCGCCGTCGCCCACCGGCCAGGTGACCGGCGTTGGTCGGAGCTGGATCTGCTCTTCGATCTCGTCGAGAAGCTCGAGCGGCGAGCGTCCCGGCCGGTCGTACTTGTTGAGAAAGGTGATGACCGGCAGGTTTCGTGAACGACAGACCTGGAAGAGCTTCAGGGTTTGGGCCTCGATGCCCTTCGCGGCGTCGAGGACCATGATGACCGCGTCCACCGCCGCCAGCACGCGGTACGTGTCCTCCGAGAAGTCACGGTGCCCCGGTGTGTCGAGCAGGTTCATGATGTGATCGCGATACGGGAACTGCATCACGGTCGAGCTGATCGAGATGCCGCGCTGCTGCTCGAGCTCCATCCAGTCGCTGCGCGCCGAGCGCCTGCCCTCCCGAGCGTGCACAGCACCGGCCTCTTGCACCGCGCCCGAGTACAGCAGGAACTTCTCGGTCAGCGTTGTCTTGCCGGCGTCGGGGTGGCTGATGATCGCAAATGTGCGACGGCGTTTCGCCTCTGCGATCTCTTTCATGGCTGTTCGAGGCTACCGGCGGTGCGCCGGTACGCCTTCGGCGTTCCGTCTCACCCACACCCCGCCCAGCCGACTCACGCGATGTTGCGCCACGCCGCCAGTCGTTCGGCACTGTCGTCGCCGGGCACCGGCAGCTGACAGACGACGCGCAGCCCTGGCCATTCGCTGGGGGTCAATTGCTGGTACTCGAAGACCAGATTGCCGGCACGCGGGTGGGCATACCGACGCAACCGCGTTTGGAACTGGGCGACGTCGAGTTGCGGCCACCACTCGGCGAACTCCGGGCTGGCCACCATCAGCCGATCGACGAGGCTGATGAACTGAGGATCGTTGCGCTGCGCGGCGGTACCGGAGCGGAACTCGGCCATGATCCGGGGCGCCTGGTCTCCCCAGTCGGCCAGCAATCGACGCGCGTTCGGCTCGGCAAAGACGACCCACAACAGGTTTCGATCCTCGGCGGCCAATCGGTCGATGAGGGGATAGAGCAGTGACTGTGGGCGGTTCCATGCCAGGAAATCCCACCGCGGCCCCAGCACGTAGGCCGGGGCCGGTTCCATCGAGGTGATCAGCCGAACGAGGGCATCGGGGGCGTGCTCGACGGTCTCGAATGGCTCGAGCGGCGCACGCGTTGCGAGGGCGAGCAGGTGTTGACGCTCGGCGTCATCGAGGCGCAGCGCGCGAGCCAGCGCGGTGAGCACGTCGACCGATGCGTTGATGGGGCGGCCCTGCTCGAGCCACGTGTACCACGTGACGGAAACTCCTGCGAGCATCGCGATCTCTTCGCGACGCAATCCCTTCGTCCGGCGCGAGCGGCCCAAGGGCAGCCCGACGTCGGTGGGCGCGAGCGCGTCGCGGCGGGCGCGCAGGAATGCGGCGAGCTCGTCACGGCGAGTCATCGGGCTATTCGATCACGCGGCAGGCGCAGACGCGTGGTGGTATCTCTACCTGTCAACTACGACGAGCAGTAGGGCTGGGTTCTGCGGATCGGCAACAATGGTCCCGTGCTCTCACTCGACTCGATGCTTGCGGATCTCGAATACCTGGTGTCGATCGAATCGCCATCGCACGAGATCGAGGCAGTGACCCGATCGGCGGGCGCTGTCCGCGATGTGGTCGAGCGGCGGCTCGGCCGTCATGCCGAGCTGATCGACAGCGCCGCCGGTCCGCACGTTCACACCCGATTCGGGCCATCGTCGCGGGTGCTGCTGGTCGGCCACCACGACACGGTCTTCCCGCTCGGCACGCTGGCCGCGCGGCCATTCGCCATCGACGACGGCAAGGCGACCGGACCGGGAGTCTTCGACATGAAGGCCGGCATCGTGCTGGCGATTCACGCCCTCACCATGCTTGACGACCTCGACGGAGTCGAGTTGCTCATCACCTCCGACGAAGAAGTCGGCTCGAAGGCGTCACGAGCGCTGATCGAAGAACGCGCACTCGCGTGCGGCGCGGTGTTGGTCATGGAGCCGAGCGCCGATGGAGGGGCGTTGAAGACGGCGCGCAAGGGCACCGGCACCTTCGAGGTCGTCGTGCACGGTCGCGCCTCGCATGCCGGTCTCGAGCCCGAGAAGGGGATCAACTCGCTCGTCGCCGCGGCACAACTGATCACGAGGATTGCCACCTTCGGTGATCCAGAGAAGGGCACCACTGTCACGCCCACGGTGGCCGCGGCCGGCACGGCCGACAACGTCGTACCGGCGCTGACACGCGTGCGGGTTGATGCCAGAGTCGTCGACCAGGACGAGAAGGAGCGCGTCGAGCACCTCATGTCGACGTTGTCCTCCGACGTGCCCGGTGCCGGAGTCGAGGTCACAGGCGGGCTCGATCGTCCGCCGATGCCGGCTTCGGCGTCGGAGAGCCTGTTCTATGTGGCGGAGAAAGCAGCGGCGGCGAAGGGGCTGGCCGATGTCAGCGGCGTGGCCGTCGGTGGTGGCAGCGACGGAAACTTCACCGCGGCCCTCGGTGTGCCGACCCTGGACGGCCTCGGCGCGGTCGGTGGGGGTGCTCACGCCGACCACGAGTTCGTGTTAGTCGACACGATGGTCGACCGCGCCAGGCTGCTGGCTGCGATCGTCGCCGAGCTACTTGCCTGAACTGTTCGATTCGCCCGGCTCGTCGACTGTGCCATCACCCGGGCCGCCGTTCAACTCCATGAGGCCACCCCCGGCGAGGGTGCCGGCATTGCGGTAGACCTCGAGCTTGCTGCGGCTGTCCTCGATGTCGAGGTTGCGCATCGTCAGTTGACCGATGCGGTCGAGGGGACCGAAGGCCGCGTCGTCGACCTTCTCCATGCTCAATCGATCCGGTGCGTACGTCAGGTGCGGGCCCGTCGTGTCGAGGATCGAATAATCGTCACCCCGCCGCAGCCGCAAGGTGACCTCGCCAGTGACCGCTGCGCCGACCCATCGCAGCAACGGATCGCGCAGCATCAGGCTCTGAGGATCGAACCAACGGCCCTCGTACAGGAGACGGCCCAGCCGCCGTCCCATCGTGCGGTAGTTCTCGATGGTGTTCTCGTTGTGGATTGCGGTCACGAGACGTTCGTAGGCGATGTGCAACAGCGCCAGTCCCGGTCCCTCGTAGATGCCGCGGCTCTTGGCCTCGATGATCCGATTCTCGATCTGGTCGCTCATCCCGAGGCCGTGACGTCCGCCGATGGTGTTGGCCTCTTGAACCAACTCGATCTGAGACTCGAACTCAGCACGATTGATGGATGTCGGCCAGCCTTCGCTGAAGCCGATCGTCACGATCTCGGCGGCGATCTCGACGTCGTCGCGGTAGTGGGCGACCCCCATGATCGGATCGACGATGTCCATCGAGGTGCCCAACTCTTCGAGCGACTTTGCCTCGTGCGTGGCTCCCCAGATGTTGGCATCCGTGGAGTACGCCTTTTCCGTGCTGTCTCGGTACGGCAGACCGTGGGCGACCAAGAACTCGCTCATCTCCTTGCGCCCACCTAGCTCCGTCACGAAGTCGTTGTCGAGCCATGGTTTGTAGATCCGAAGGTTCGGGTTGACGAGCAACCCGTAACGGTAGAAGCGCTCGATGTCGTTGCCCTTGTAGGTGCTGCCATCGCCCCAGATGTCGACACCGTCTTCGTGCATAGCCCTCACCAGCAAGGTGCCCGTGACGGCGCGCCCGAGTGGAGTGGTGTTGAAGTAGGTCCTGCCGGCGGTGCTGATGTGGAAGGCCCCGCACTGCAACGCCATCAGTCCTTCGCGGACCAGTTCGGCACGGCAGTCGACGAGGCGAGCCAGCTCTGCTCCGTACTGCGTCGCACGACCCGGAACCCCGCTGAGATCTGGCTCGTCGACCTGTCCGAGATCCGCTGTGTACGCGTAGGGCAGCGCGCCGTTGTGGCGCATCCAGGCCACCGCTGCAGACGTGTCGAGTCCTCCGCTGAATGCGATCCCGACGCGCTCGCCCTTCGGCAGTGTGGTCAACACCTTCGACATAGACACGAGACGCTACCGGCGAGACCCATCCGAGTGTTTGGAGCCACCCCGGGGGCGCGTGAAACACTCGTCTAGAAGCAGTGGGACGCAAACACTCGCACGGGTGGTGGTTTACGCTGCGCCACGTGAAGGTGCTGTTCGCTGCGGCCGAGTTCGCCCCGCTGGCCAGGGTCGGCGGGCTCGCTGCTGCAGCGGCCGGCCTCGTTGCCGAGCTGCGACGTCAGGGCGTGGAGGTACAGGTGGTCCTCCCGGATTACTTCGCGACCCCACTCCAGCACCAGAGCGTTGCGAAGCTCGACGTGCCGGAATGGGCCGGGCCTGCGACTGCGCGCACAGGAACTGCGCCCGGCGTGGGCAAGATCACGTTGATCGACGCCTTCGGCATCGTCAAGAGCCATCCGTACCTGCAGCCCAACGGTGTCGGCTGGCCCGACAACGATCGGCGTTTCATGGCCTACTCCGCCGCGCTCGCCGCACTGACCACACTCGAAGCCCCCGATGTCTTGCACCTCAACGACTGGCACACGT
Organism: Ilumatobacteraceae bacterium; assembly: GCA_031424145.1. GTDB lineage: Bacteria > Actinomycetota > Acidimicrobiia > Acidimicrobiales > Ilumatobacteraceae > JAENVT01. The sequence goes on along the minus strand of JANPGV010000153.1, from coordinate 27,943 downwards.
GCGCCGCGTTGGGACACCTCGCCGAGTTGCCTCGCACGATGTTGACCATTCACACGCTCGGCTACCAAGGGCGCACCAACCCAGGTTGGCTGAAGACGGTGCCGTTCCACACGGCGGCGTTCGAGCAGTGGGGCGATTGCAACCCGCTGCTCGGTGGCATCCGGCTGGCCGATGTGGTGGTCGCAGTCAGCCCGCACTACGCCGCCGAGATCACGACGCCGGCGGGTGGTTTCGGACTCGATGCTCCATTGCGCGACAGAGGTGATCGCCTCATCGGCATCCTCAACGGCATCGACGCCGAGGAGTGGGATCCGCATACCGACCGTCACCTGCCCGTGACCTACTCGTCGAACGACCTCGCCCCCAAGTCGGTCATTCGCTCGGATCTGCTGACCCGTCATGGTCTCGTCGATGGAGGCGGGCCGATGCTGACGATGGTCACCAGGCTGGCCGAGCAGAAGGGCGTCGATCTGGCGCTTCCGTTGACACCGTTCCTCGAGCGTTTGGGGGCGACGCTGATCGTCCTCGGAGATGGCGATCAGGGACTTGCGGACGCGCTGTCGGCAGCGGCCGCGTCGCACCCCCGCCAGGTCGCGTTCGTCCGCGGTTACGACGAGGCGCTGGCGCATGAGCTCTTCGCCGGCGCAGATGTGTTCGTCATGCCGAGTCGTTTCGAGCCTTGTGGCCTGGCCCAGATGCAGTCGATGCGCTATGGCACGCTGCCGCTCGTCACCGATGTCGGTGGCTTGCACGACACCGTCGTCGATGTCGATGACGTGCCGACCCGCGGCACGGGGGTAGTTGTGCCGGACCCGAGCTCCGTGGCGTTGATGGATGGCTTGCATCGCGTTGTCAAGGCGTACTCGCAACCGCGTCGTAGAACCGCCATGCAACGGCGTGGGATGGCAATCGACTGGTCGTGGAAGCGACCTGCCGCGACGCACGTCGACTGGTATCAGCGGCTGGTCGCCGAGAAGGTCTAACGTGCGGCAGCATGGCTGAGCCCAAGATCCTCGTGGTCGTGCTGGCAGGTGGCGAAGGCAGGCGGTTGGCGCCGTTGACGGCCGACCGGGCAAAGCCCGCCGTGCCTTTCGGCGGCAGTTACCGAATCATCGATTTCGTGCTGTCGAACTTTGCAAACGCGGGCTATCTGAAGATTGTCGTGCTGACGCAGTACAAGAGCCACAGCCTCGACCGGCACATCAGTCAGGTGTGGCGGTTCTCGACCCTCCTCGGCAACTACGTCACACCGGTGCCGGCGCAGATGCGCAGGGGCCCGCAGTGGTTCAGCGGCTCAGCCGACGCCGTCTACCAGAACCTCAACCTGATCAGCGACGAGCGCCCCGACATCGTGTGCGTGTTCGGCGCCGATCACATCTACCACATGGATCCCCGCCAGATGGTCGAGCACCATCGGCAGGTCGGCGCCGGTGTCACCGTCGCCGCCATTCCCGTGCCCATCGCCGAGGGTTCGCAGTTCGGGATCATCGAAGCGTCGGCTGCCGGCAAGATCATCGCCTTTCACGAGAAGCCGCAGAGCCCGCCGCCGATGCATGGCGACGAGTCGCGGGTCCTGGCCTCGATGGGCAACTACGTGTTCGACACGCAAACGCTCATCGACGTGGTCAGCCCGACGGGCACCGACGAGATCGCGACCGACATCGGCGGTGATGTAATCCCGATGCTCACTCGCTCAGGCGTGGCCCACATGTACGACTTCTCGACCAACATCATCCCCGGTCAGGCCGAGCACGAGCGCGGGTACTGGCGAGATGTCGGAAGCCTCGACGCCTACTACGAGGCCAACATGGATCTCATCGCGCCCGTGCCGCCGTTCAGCCTCTACAACGGCCACTGGCCCGTCTACAGCCTGCACCCACCACTGCCTCCGGCAAAGATCGATCATGGTCCTGGCGGCGAACGGCCGGTGATCGACAACAGTCTGTTGTGCGCCGGCTCCATCGTCTCGGGCGGGACCGTGGAGCGGTCGATCCTCGGGCCCGAGACCTATGTCGATGCATCAGCAGTGGTCAGCGAGTCGATCCTGTTCCCGGGTGTGCGCGTCGGGCCGGGGGCACGGTTGCATCGCTGCGTGATCGACAAGAACGTCGAGATCCCCGCCGGCCGCGCGATCGGCCACGATGCCGACGCGGACGGCGCGGAGTTCGTCGTCAGTGAGCGTGGCGTCGTCGTGGTGGAGAAGGATCGCCGAATCGAGTGATGTCAGCCGGTGCGCTGGGTGCTGCGCACCGGCCGGTACATGCCGGCCAGTGACGCGACGCTGATGCACAGGGCAGCTGCAGCGAGGACCAACTCGACGGTGGCGATCCAACGGACTCTGTGGAGATCCCCTGCACCGATCGCAGCTCCGCTGAGCGCGACGAGGATTCCGAGGTACGGCGCATAGCGCCACTTCGCGATCGCCGCCACGGTGACCACGATGGGGGCGTAGAAGGGCAGCAGCTGCACGAGCAAGGGATGCGGTTCGGCATCCGCGCCGAGCCACCACGTCGACAGGCCGATGATGCGCGAGGACTCCCAGACCGCGGCGTTGCCGACGACGATGGCGGCCCAACCGATGCCGAAGGCGAGTCGCCATCCTGGCGAGAGCTGGCCAGCAAGCTTGCGTGGTTCAACCCAAACTGCGACATCGTCATCGGATCGCTCGACGGGTTCTGTGTTGCGTGCAGCAACGGGAAATGGTGGGGGCGGCAGCGGCGAGCGTGCCGGCTGAGCCTGCGCGGGCGCACCGTGATCCATTGCTGGCACCATACCGGCCGACAGGTGACGTGCCATCAAAAGATCACAGTGCGCCCGCTACCCTTGCGCCGATGGCAGCCGAGCGGGCGACTCCTTTCTCGAAGCTCAGCGTCTTCTTTCCAATGTGGAACGAAGAGGCGTACATCGACCGCGCGATCGAAGCAGCCACAACGGAGTGCCTTTCGTTGCTCGCCAGCAAGGAGATCCTCGACTACGAGCTGATCATCGTCGACGATGCCTCGACCGATCACACCGGGAAACTCGCCGACGAGCTCGCCGCAGCAGATCCTCACATCCGAGTCGTCCACCATCCAGTCAACCGAAAGCTCGGCGGATCGATGAAGACGGGTTTCGCCGCAGCGACGGGCGATGTGGTCCTGTACAGCGACGCGGACCTGCCATTCGACATGGCCGAGGTCTCTCGGGCGATCCGCTTCATGCGCTACTACGACGCCGACATCGTCAGCGCCTTCAGGTTCGACCGCACCGGCGAAGGCTCGCTGCGCACGGTGTACACGTTCTTCTACAACTTCCTGATCCGACGGCTGTTCGGTGTACGCATGCGCGACATCAACTTTGCCTTCAAGCTTTGCCGAACCTCGATCTTCGAGCACATCACGCTGCACAGCGAAGGCTCGTTCATCGATGCGGAATTGATCATCCGGGCGAAGAAGCTCGGGTTCAACGTCATCCAATTCGGCGTCGACTACTTCCCCCGCACCAGAGGCGAGAGCACGTTGGCCTCGGGCAGCGTGATTCGCAAGATCATCAGCGAAATGGTCCATTTGCGCCGGGAATTACGTGACCTACGACCGGTCGTCCGACCGTTCACCTGACCAGGGACGGGGGTCGGCTCTGGGGGCCCGCTGATACATTGGGTCGCGGACGTCCCCGGACCTCGACGTCCAAGTCGGAGCTTGTCTGTCTTGAATGCCCGTAGACCATCTCATCCACAGCCGCGCCGCCGTGGTGCTGCCGCGCCTAAGCCCATAGGGCGCTGGATGCCAGTGGTTGCCGGTGCCGGTGTGCTCGCCGTCGTCATCATCGCCGGCATCTCCGGTCGGGGAGACGCAACGGGCACTGACACAGTTCCGGGCACGGGAGCCGGGACGATTGCAGCGACGTCGGTGGCCATCACCGCCCTGCCGATCGTCGTCAACTCCGATCCGGCAATCGTCAAGACCAACCTCAGTCACTCGATCGGCAAGGGCAACTCGGGTGAGGATGTCAAAGCCGTCCAGCAGCGATTGACGGAACTTGGGTTCGCCCCCGGCCCGATCGACGGGCTCTTCGGATCCGGCACCCAGCAAGCGGTGTGGGCGTACGAGAAGCTGATCCTCAAGACGCCGCGAGCCAACGCAACTGGCCGGGTCACCAACGACATGTGGCAGGTGATGCAGGATCGCATCACCATCCCCGCGCGCCGGCCGACGACGTCCGGCTCCACTCACGTCGAGATCTACGTTCCCGAACAGGTGCTGATCGTGTTCGTGGACAACCTTCCGAAGCTCATCACCCACATCTCGACAGGCGTGCAGAACCCTGACGGCTCGCCGCAGAAGTGGTGCGAGATCCTGACTCTCGACACCGATGCCAACGGTGAGCCGCTTCCCGAACCGGTGACCAAGGATGAGTGCGCCGATGCCAAGACACCCGGCGGTGTCTTCCGGTTCACGCGTCGGTACGAAGGCAAGCGTGTCGGCCCTCTCGGCGGGATGATGAACCCGGTCTACTTCAACTACGGGATCGCCATTCACGGTGCCGACAACGTGCCGTTGGAGCCCGCGTCGCACGGGTGCGTCCGCTTGAACCAGACCATCGCCAAGATCTTCCCGGCGATGGTGAAGAAGGGCGATCTGGTCTACGTCTGGGGCCAGGACGGCAAGGAACCCGAGCAGTACACACGGCGGGAGAGCCTGCCGTCGTTCAACTACGCCAACCCGGATGCCACCACCAGCACGACGTCGACCACCACCACGACTGTCGCCCCGACCACAGTGCCACCATCGACAACGGTGAAGTCCACGACGACCACACCTTCTCCCACCAGCACGACCCCCGCAACGACGACGTCGACCTCGGCCGTCACGACAACGACCTCGGCACTGTTCGGTTAGCGCCTGCACGCCAGTACGACGGGTGCGTTTGGAGCCGCAGGACCCTATCCGGGTCCTCCGCCGCCAAACGCTCGGGTCAGGCGTTGGGAAGGGGGGCGGCGACGATGGAGACGCGCTGGCCGAGGACCTCTTCGAGCAGATCGCTGCGCTCGTTGGCTGTGTAGAGCTCGAGGCTGATCTCTTTGTTCCGTTTGCTCTCCGCCTCGATCACCAGCCTGTCGCGACGCACTTGGGCCATCAGCGAGCGCACCCGACCGTCATGGCTGCGATCGAGCCCTATTGCCACACGTAGGATCCCCGCCAGGGTCTTGACGAGCCGTTGGTCATCGGGGGACAGGCGGGCGAACTCGGCGTGGCTGACCTTGGGAGCGCTCTTGCGGTGATAGCGGGCGATCTGGGCGATGATCTCGATCTCTGCGTCGGTGAGGCCGGTGAGCTCGCTGTTGCGGATGACGTAGTAGCTGTGCAGGTGATGCTTGCTGTGCGAGATCACGAGCCCGACGTTGGCCAGCAGAGCTCCGGCCTCGAGGTATTCGCGCGCGTCCGTGGAGAGACCGTGCACCGACTCCGTCGCGTCGAACAGCTGCAGTGCCAACGCGGCGACATGCGCCGAGTGGGTGAGGTCGTCGTCGCACCGTTCCGCCAAGGCACGAATCGATCGGCGCGACACATCGCGCAAGTGGTGCAGAGCGCCGCCCTGCAGCCGGGCGATGGTGTCGAGCAGCACGCCCTCGCGCAGCGCGGCTTCACTGAACACGAAGCTCTTGATTCCGTAGATGTCGGCAATGCTCTCGAGCACCAGGGCCCCCGCCACGATGATGTCGGCACGTGTGGGATCGAGCCCCGGGATGCTGCGGCGATCCTCCGACGACTTCTTCTTCGCCAATGCTTCGACGATCGACTGCAGCTCCGTCACCGTGAACTCGAAGCGGTTGAAGGTGTGAAGGTCAGTGTCGTCGCGCGCGGCGTGGACCATCCGGGCGATCGTTTCCGCAGTACCCGAGGAAACGACGGCGACATCGAACCCGAGATCTTCCACCTCGCGCTCGAACGTCGCGAGGATCGACCGCGTGTAGGAGCGGCATTCGCTGACCGATTCGGAAGATGTCGCGCCGCCGGGGAAGAACCGATCGGTCAATCTCACGGCACCGAGTTTGAAGCTGCGCGCGGCGAGGGTCTCGCCGCGCTCGCCGACCAACACCTCCGTGGAGCCGCCACCGATGTCGACCAGGAGCACGCGTTGGTCGAACACCGGCACCGCCTGCAACACACCGAGGTGGATTAGCCGAGCCTCTTCCAACCCGGAGATGACCTCGATGTCGATCTTGGCCTCGCGCTTGGCTCTTGTCAGGAACACGTCGGCGTTCTCGGCCTCGCGCACGGCACTGGTCGCGACTGCTCGGACTGTTGCCCCGTGTGAGGCGGCGATGCGTTGCATGCGCCGCAGCGACGAGATCCCTCGGTCCATCGCGTCTGCCGACATCTCCTTCATGTCGCCGCCGCCGTGACCGAGGCGCACCGTCTCCTTCTCCCGCGTGACGACCTCGTATCCGTTGTCGAGCAGACGGGCGACGACGAGGTGAAAGCTGTTTGTGCCGATGTCGAGCGCGGCCAGAGTGATCGGGCCGGTCGCGGCTGTCACGGCGGCGTGATTCGGTCTTGGCAGGCCTGCATGCCGCCGAGCACACCGGATCGGAACGCGTCGATCTTCTCGAACGCGCTGCCGTCGACGTTGGTGTCGCTGGTGGGGTCGCTGCGCACGATCGTGGTGACGATCGCCTCGTCGAGGTCGCCGGCCGACAGGTACAGCGGGCGGCCGTCGGGTGTCGGTGGCAGGTCGTCGCGGATCCAGGCCCCCGTCAGGCAATCGTCGAGCAGGGCCCGTGGCTCGCCGCTCAGTGTGCTGCCCAGCAAGCCCTGGACGTTCTCGCTGTACCCCTGCGAGATCAGGTAGCCGACCGACATGTCACCGAGCAGCGGGTCGCCCAGTGACTTCTCTGCGAACTGCTGGTCGATGAAGATCGTGTTGCTGGCAGCGCAGTAGAAAATGTTGTTGTCGAGGGTCGAGCTGTCGGTGCCATCGCATGTTGCTGTGCCGTCGCCGGTCGAGAACTGGGTCAGGATCGGGGCCGTCAGCGTGAGATTGCTGGCAGCGAGCTGGTCGGTCCAGAAGCGGGTCAGGTCCTCCGGCAGGAGAGTGGTGATGTCGGCGGGGCCATTGGTGGGATCGGGGTTCGGGTCTACCAGCGGAAGGTTGCCCTGGTTGACGTCCTGCGCATCGAACGGGATGTTGATCAGTTGGTTCTCGCGGCCCTCGGTGAAGAAGGTCTTGCAGCGTTCGGCGCCGCCGAGGAAGCCGTCCTGGAAGGCACCAACCCGATCGAATCCAGTGCCGTGCGAGTTGGCGTCGATCTGGCCGCCCAGCTCGACGGGGTCGCGGACCTGGATCATGGCGATGAGCCCGCCGCGGATGTCGTCGTCGGAGAAGTTGATCACGTCGCTCTCGCCTCGCGACACGTGCGCAGCCCATGCGCCGGCGAAGCAGTCCGCCTGTTGCTCTTTGAGGATGGTCGGCTGGTCGAACTCCTCGGCCCGGACCTGCACGGCGTGGCCGAACTCGTGAGCGAGCACCACCGCTACCGCAGATTGCCCGAGCTGCTCGACGAGCTGCGGCAGGAGCTCGGCGTCGTCATAGGCCATGAAGTCGCCGTCGACGCAGTAGAAGGCGTTGCCTTGGATCTCGGCGTAGGCCGTCTCCGGCGTGCCGCAGCCGGGGATGGGCTCGGTGCGCTCCGGGTACGCGGCGTAGATGTGCCCGGCCAGCGGTGTGAACTCGCCGCCGTACAACGTCGGGAACTGAGCCGTCCAGAACGCCTCGATGTCGCTGAAGGCGGCGGTCAGATAACCGTCATACGACCGTTCAGGTTTGTTGGCACCGAAATCGATGACCCCCTCTTCAACCGGGATCGGCGTGGTGTCGGGAGTCGTGTCGACGGTCGTGTCGTTCGGGTTGTTGTTGGAGCCGATCAGGCTTCCATTGGCGTCCTGACGCGACCTCGTGGAGTGAACGCTGGGGTTCGGCAGCGCGCAGCTGGCGAGGATCAGGAGTCCGATCGTCGTGATTGATGCTGGCAGAGATGCACGCCGAGCTGGCATACGACCGAGCTTAGGCACGTGAATCCGCAAAAGCCCGTCTGCCTGTTCAGGCCGCGATCAGAGCGCGCATCTCGTTGATCTCATCGGTCTGCGCTGTGATCATCGCGAACGCAAGTCGCCTGACCTCGATCACGTTGGCGTGGTCCACCGCGTACTGGGCCATGTGTATCCCGCCCTGGTGATGAGCGACCATCAGGTCGACGAACAACTTGTCTGCCGCTGCACCGCTGCTTGCCAGCAGCCTGTCGATATCCGCCTGCGACGCCAGGCCGGGCATTCTGTCGATCGGAGTTGGTTCGTGCATCCACGTCATCGCCGTATCGCTCTCGTTGGTCTCGGTGGCTCCGAACATGCGGAGCAACTCGATCATCCGGCCGATGTCGATGCCCTGGTCGAACACGATCTCCCTGGAGATCACGCGCAGATTGCCGTTGGTGCCCCGCAGCGCGAGGTAGTCGAAGCTGAGGTTGACCGCCTGCTCGTGGTGGGTGCGCATGTCTTGCAGAAAACCGGTGTCAGTCGCGTTCGGATCGAGGATGGCCCTGTTGTTGCCGACCAGCCAGCCCAGGGCTCCGCACAGGACGGCGATCGCGAGCCCAACGGCGCCGAGATTGAGCTTGCTGTGCCACCAAGGTCGGGTCTCGATTTGTTCAGGTTCCGCAACAAACGTCTCCAACTGGTCCATGCAGCCAGCTTGGCAGCTGGTAGTCCGCCTTCCACATCGCTCCCGACGTACTACCGTGTGCCGATCGACACGCAGTCAACTCAGGGGCAGTGACGCAAGGTGAGTTTGCTCGATGTTCAAAGTGTCTCGGTGCGGTTCGGGGGCATTCATGCCCTGGACCGTCTGAGCTTCACGATCGACGAGGGTCAGATCTGCGGTCTCATCGGTCCCAACGGCGCCGGGAAGACGACGATGTTCAACGTCGTCAGCAGGATCTATCAGCCGTCGGAGGGTCGCGTCCTGTTCAAGGGCGACGACCTGCTCAGCGTGCCGGCCCACGGCATCGCCCGCCACGGGATCGCCCGCACGTTTCAGAACCTGGCGCTGTTCCCCAGCATGACGCTCCTCGAGAACGTGATGGTCGGAGCCCACTGCCGGGGCAAAGCAGGGTTTGCCCGCTCCGCCCTTCGAATCGCGACACGGGGTGAGGAGAGGCGCATACGTATCGCGGCCGGCAACCTGCTGGCCCGACTCGGTCTGGAACACCTGGCCAACCAGCCGGCGGCAGGGCTTCCTTTCGGAACGCTGAAGCGCCTCGAGGTCGCGAGGGCCCTGGCTGCGGAGCCCACGTTCCTGATCATGGACGAGCCGGCCAGCGGACTGACACACGGTGAGGTCGACGAGCTCGGTCAGCTCATCGTGTCGATCCGCGATGAGTTCGGCCTCACGGTCCTGCTCGTCGAACACCACATGGCGATGGTCATGGGTATCAGCGACAAGGTGGTGGCGATGGAGTTCGGTCGCAAGATCGCGGAGGGTTTGCCGGTAGAGGTTCAGAACGATCCGCACGTGATCGCCGCATATCTCGGGACCGACGAATAATGGCGACGCTGCTGCGTGTACGCGAACTGTCCGCCGGCTACGGGCCTGTCGAGGTCTTGCACGGAATCGACCTGGATGTCGAGACCGGCGAGGTTGCCGTCATCCTCGGCGCCAACGGGGCCGGCAAGACCACGACGATGCGGGCGATCTCCGGCATGATCCCGCGGCGCGGGGTGATCGAGTTCGCCGGTGAGATCATCACGAAGAGCTCACCCGACAGCATCGTGCGACTCGGCATCGCCCAGGTGCCGCAAGGCCGTGGCACGTTCACCGACCTGACAGTGGAAGACAACCTGCGCGCCGGTGCCTACGTGCGTCACGACAACGAAGTGGCCAGCGACCTCGCCCTGTGGTACGAAACCTTTCCGCGTCTCGCCGATCGCCGAACGCAGAAGGCCGGCACGTTGTCGGGTGGCGAGCAGCAGATGCTGGCGATCGCCAGGGCGCTGATGAGCCGCCCGAAGATGCTGCTCTGCGACGAACCAAGCCTCGGCCTGGCGCCTCTCATCACGAAGGAGCTCTTCCAGATCATCAAGCGGCTCAACGAGCAGCGCGGTCTCACGGTGCTTCTCGTCGAACAGAACGCCAACCTCGCACTCGACATCGCCCACCACGTCTGCCTGCTCGAGAGCGGCCGCATCGCCGCGGCCGGATCAGCAGCCGAGATCGCCGACGACGACGCGGTTCGCCGCGCCTACCTGGGAGCCTGAGGAGTGAGGGACATCCTCCAATACGTCCTTGACGGCCTGTCGATCGGGTCGATCTATGCGTTGGTCGCGCTCGGTCTGGTCGTCGTGTACCGCGGTACCGGTCACATCAACTTCGCGCAGGGGGAGATGGCGCTGTTCGCGACGCTGGTCACCTGGTGGCTGCACGACAAGGGCCTTCCACTCCTATTGGCCATGGTCATCTCGGCCGCGTTGGCCTTCGTCGGCGGGGCGCTCATCGAAGTGGGCCTCATGCGCCCCGCCGAAAAGCGGTCTGCCTTCGCGCCCGTCGTCATTGCCATCGGGCTCTTCCAGGCGTTGAACTCTCTCAGTGGCTTGTTGTTCCCCAAGTCTGGTCAGGGTCTGCCCTTCCCATCGCTGTTCCCGAACAAACCCGACGACTTCGTGAAGATCTTCGGCGCCTCGTGGCGCATTGAGCGAATCGGTGTCCTTGCAGTTGTGCTCGCGATCACCGCGCTGCTGTTCGTACTCTTCCAGAAGACGAAGATCGGTCTGGCGATGCGCACCGTCGCCAACAACCCGGCGTCGGCAAAGTTGGTCGGCGTGCCGACCAACAAGATCCTGATGTTCAGTTGGGCTCTGGCTGCCGTGATCGGTTCTATCGGCGGGGCCTTGAAGGCGGGCATAGACACCAACGTCAGCATCGGATCGATGTTCTCGGTGTTCCTGCTGGCGTCCGCTGCCGCGACCCTGGGGGGTCTGGACAGCCCCGGCGGCGCAGTGATCGGCGGCCTCAGCCTCGGTGTCATCGAGAGCCTGGTCGGCAATTATCCGAAGAACTGGCCGGTCAGCGAGTGGATCGGTATCGAGACCAAGCGAGCTGTCGCCTTCGTCATCATCCTCGTCGTGCTGTTGCTGCGTCCGGCAGGCCTGTTCGGGTCCGCCAAGGTCGAGAGGGTCTGATCATGGCGCTGAACATCAAGTCAGGCAGCACCATGCACTGGGTGCTACGAGCACTCGTCTCCGTCGCGTTGGTCGTCCTGGTGTGGCGGATGGTCAGTGGTGCAGATCCGTCGAGCCTGGGCAAGTACACCGAGGCAATGGCACTCGCCATCGCCGCAATCTCGCTGAACCTGCTGTTCGGCTTCAACGGCCAGATCTCGATCGGGCATTCGACGTTTGCCGGCATCTCCGCGTTCTTCCTCGGCTACTCGATGCGGTTCTGGGACAACAAGCCGTTCGTCTCGTTGATCGAGGCATGTGTGCTGTGCTTCGTGATCGGTTTGCTCATTGGGCTGCCGGCATTGCGCTTGAAGGGCCCATACCTGGCGTTGGTCACCTTGGCAATCGCCTATGTGTGGCCGACAGTTGCAGCGAAGTTCATCGACCGCAAGGTCACTCCCGTCACCGGAGAGTCCGCGCTGACCAAGTTCCGCGTCAACCCGCCGACATGGACGGGCCTGAAGACCACGCGAGAGGACCGCGCGCTGTACCTGTTCTGGGTCGCGCTGGTGCTGATGGCAGTGTGCTACGTCATCGTGCGCAACTTGCGCAAGAGCCGTGCTGGTCGGTCGTTGGTCGCGGTACGCGACAACGAGACTGCAGCAGCCGTGATGGGCGTCAACCTCTCCCGCACCAAGACACTGGCGTTCGGGATCTCGGCGGCTATGGCGGGTGTCTCGGGCTGGCTGATCGCGGCGAAGATCGGCACCGTCGATGAGAACTCGTTCACCATCCTCAACTCCATCAAGTACATCCTGGCGCTCATCCTCGGCGGGGTCGCCACGCTGACAGGGCCGATCGTCGGCGCGTTCGCCTATTACTTCGCCGACGACTACCTGAAACAACACGCGCCACACTGGGACTGGTTGCCGGGCATCTTCGGCAAAGGCCCGATCGCCAGTTTCCTACTAGGTGTGCTCGTCATCGCCTTCGTCTTCATCGCACCCCAGGGCATCGTTGGCCTGTTTCGCAGGATCGGACGTAAAATCGCCGTGGTTCAACCCGAACCAATCAGGCCCGAGCCAATCGCAGTCGAGCCGACACCGTCGGCTGAGTTGGCTTTCGATGGACCACTCCATCAGACAATCCCGCAGCCAATCGATGAGCCAAACCTATGAGCCAAACCAATGAGGGGGAATAGCGTGACAAAGCGCCAAAAGAGCTTGTATGCGTTCGCAGCAACAACGGCACTCGTGCTGGTTGCCTGCGGAGGCGGGGGCAGTTCCACGAGTTCGTCCCCGGCTGGGACCACTGGTGGAACCACCGGCGGCGCCAGCGAAACCACCGCGGCCAGCGCGACGACGGCAGCCTCGACTGGCGGCACCACCGCAGCAACCGAGCCGGCTACCCCTGCCGGCTGGACGGTCGACACGTCGACGTGCTCCGACCCGGCACGCGCTGAGCAGCCGATCAAGGGCACGGTCAAGATCGGCTCGGCAATGCCCCTGTCAGGTGGCCCTGCTGCAGCATTCGGTCCGGTCAAGGACGGCTTCCAGCTCTACCTCGACATGGCCAGCGAGAAGGGCCTGCTGCCGGGCTACACGCTGACTGCCGACATCCGCGACGACCAGTACGACGCCACCCAGACCCCTGGTGTTGTCAACGGCCTGATCGACGATGGGGTCGACATGTTCGCCGGCATCATCGGAACACCCAACAACCTCGCGGTTCGCGACACGTTGAACGAGGAGTGCATCCCGCAACTGCTCAACCTCACCGGATCACCCTCGTGGGGCCAGATCGCCGACTACCCGTGGACCACCGGTGCACTCGTTCCCTACAACATCGAAGCCTCTATCTACGCCACGAAGCTCAACGAGTTGAAGCCCGGCGCCAACGTCGCGCTGTATTACATCAACAACGAGTTCGGCAAGGCATACATCGACGAGTTCAAGAAGAAGGCCACCGAGCTCGGCTTCAACATCGTCGACGAGCAGACCGTAGAGCCCGACGTCAACGATCCGCCCGTGACGCAGGTCGGCAGCATTGCCGGCAAGACCCCCGACGCCATCGTCGCCATTCCGCTCGGGCTGCAGTGCCCGGCATTTCTCGGCGAGTTGTCACGGGCCGAGGCGCAGACCGCCGGCTGGGCGCCATTGGTGTTCGTCACCAACACCTGTGCCTCGAAGTTGTTCTTCGGGCTGGCCGGTCCTGCTGCCGAAGGTGTCTACACCTCGAACAACCTCGTCGATTCCAATGACCCGAAGAACGCTGAGCACCCCGGCGTCAAGGCGTTCCTGGAGGCGTATGCAGCTGCTGGTCTGGCCGGCGACCCCGGCGTCACCGAGGCTGGATGGAGTGTCGGCGAGTCCACTGTCGCCATTCTCAACGCGGCTCTCAAGACGGGCACTCTGAGCCGCAAGTCGATCATCGAAGCAGCCCGCAATCTCACGTTCACGCCGTCGATGGTGCGCCCGGGCGTTCAGTACAAGATGAACGGCGCTGAGGATCCATTTTCGTTCCAATCCCTGCAGGTGCTGCAGTGGAGCGTCGCTTCGCAGACGTTCACAGAGATCGGCGACCCGATCACCCAGTTCGAAAGCTGAATGCCTTCCTGCCTGTCGACCTCAGGTCGACAGGCAGCTGAAGAACTTCTGGACCAGCTCGGCTGTGGGCGTTCCGTTGGTCCCAGCCTCGACGAGCTTGCGCACGGAGTCGTCCGACAGCAAGGCGGTGAAGCAGGCCTTGTCGACCTTCATCCCGGCAGCTTCGAACTGCTTGATCATCAAGTCGATCGTCTGCTGTGGAACCGTGAAGTCGCTGGGCAGCGAAATACCAGATGGGACAGACACCTCATCGGCGAACGTAAAGTCTGGTGCAGTGCCGGCGGTGACACTGGTCTCGCCAGTCGCGGCTGTCGTGTTGTTCTTGTCACTGCCACACGCCGGCAGCAGCGTCAGTGCCGCGAGCGATGCGAGTAGTCCGGCGACGATCGGTTTCATGTTTGGTCCCCTTCGTTCGGGCACCAGTGTGCCTGATTCCTAGACGGGAAGGGGGTCGGCCCGTGCCGATCGCAGCCGGGAGCGGCGGGCGGCGTCGACCGAGGCGATGGCCAGGCCGATCCACACCAGCGCAAACCCGATGATGCGCGAAACCGGCAAGCTCTCATGGAAGACGAGCCAGCCCAGGCAGAAGTTGATGGTCGGCACGATGTAGTTCAGAGGGCCCATCACCGTCAGCGGAGTGCGTTGTGCGGCGTAGGCGAACAGGGTCAGCGGGACGATCGTCGCCAATCCACTGCACATCACCAGTGCGAGCTCGGCGCCCGTCGCAGTTCGCGGAATGCTGCCCGTGCCGCCTGCCAATACTGCGACCGCGATGATCGCTGGCACCAGAACGATGAAGCTCTCGGCCGCCATGCTCTCGACCGGTGTGAGCGGGACATGCTTCTTGAGGTAGCCGTACGCGACCCATGAGGTGGCAATGATCAACGCGAGCCACGGCACGCGGCCGTAGCTGAACGTCAGGATGCCGACCGCGATCACCGCGAGCACGAACACGAACTGCTGAGCACGACCGAGCTTCTCGTGAAGGACGATCACGCCGACGGCAATCGTTCCGAGCGGCGACAGGAAGTAGCCGAGCGCGGTCTCGATGACGTGATCATGGACCACAGCCCACACGTAGGTCGTCCAGTTGACGGTCAGAATGATGGCGCACAACACGACCGAGCCAAACAGTCGGCGGTCGCGCAGCACTGGTAGCAGATGACGCCAGCGGTGCGAGACGGACAAGATGATGGCCATCAGCACGGCGGCGCAGATCACTCGCCAGCCGATCAGTTCGACTGCGTCGAACGATTCCAGATGACGCCAGTAGAGCGTCAGCGTGCCCCAGATCAGGTACGCGGCGATACCGGCGACGATGCCATTCTGGTGAGACTTGGGGTGCCGTGAGTCGTTCACCGGGTGCTTACGGACGGACGCAGGCGATGGCCAAGGCATTGAGCTCGCGGCAGCGGCGTAGGTCGTGGCTGGGGTCGAGCTGCAATGTGTCGTGCAGGAAGCAGAACGACAGGCCACTCTCGCAATCGACCCAGCACAGCTGACCACCGGCGCCGGGATGGCCGAACGCGCGTGGTGCATGGGGGAACCAGCGATAGTCGTTCATCCCGTCCGAGCCGGCGACGATGCCCGCGATGGTGCGGTTGGCGGGTACGCCGTCACTGGCGCTGACACTCCCGTTGCGAATCGTCCCCGTTGCGTCCGCCAGCCACTGTGGAGGATGGGATTCGTGCTGATCGTGGAGGAAGGATTGGTAGATAAGCGCCACGTCAGCGGCTCGAGCGACGCCGCCTCCGCCGGGTATGGCGGCAGCCTGCGCTCGGGGATCGTTGAGACTCAGCAGCAACTCCGGCGACACGGTCGTGTCGGGAACCAGTTCTTCCCGTCCGAACTCTGCGACAAGGTGATCGTGGTCGGGGACGGAGCCTGCAGTGCGAATGGTCACGACCGACCCGCTGGCCAGCGCGTCGGGGACAACGCCCAACACGTCGGGTACTCCAGCGGCTGCGGCCACGCGCTGGTTGATCACCTCGGCATACGGCTGCCCCGACATCGTTTCGATCAGCTCTGCAATCACCCAATGCGCTGCGATCGGGTGGTACTCCGTGCGGGTTCCCGCCGGCCACGAAAGCGTCCACTCCGCGAACTGTCGGCGACGCCCGTCGCTGCTGGCCCAACAATCCGGACCGATCGGAGCTTGTGGGAAACCGCCCTGCATCGTCAGCAGTTGGAGGACCGTGACCGCCTCCTTGCCGTTCTCGCCGAAGCTCGGTAGATACCGGGCAACTGGGGCGGTCAGCTCGACACTGCCGTCGGCGAGGTGGGGGAGCAGGGCCATCGCGACGATGGCTTTCGTGGCCGAGAAGATCACGAACCTCGAGTCCGGCGTGGCTGTTCCGAACGAATCGCCCGCGACCACCTCGCCGTTCAGCCCCAGCGCGAATTGGGCTGCGTTCGAATGCCCGTCGTCGACTTCGGTTCGGATGCGGTTCTGCAAGGCGTTGACTGCGTGGGTGTTGAGCACGTTTCGTAGAGTACGAGTTGATCTCCCCCCGCCAGTAGGCGCGGCGAAAGGAACCAATGACACGCCGGAACGTGCGCGACTCTGTGCGACGACTGACGTGCGTCGGTGCCAACGATGTCGAGCTGGTCGCCGATGCCTTCGGTGACCCGGCACGTAACGCTGTGCTGTTGCTTCACGGTGGTGGTCAGACCCGTCACTCATGGGGTACGACGGCCGAGGACCTGGGTCGTGCAGGCTTCTACGCGGTGACCGCCGACTTGCGCGGCCACGGTGAATCGGGCTGGGACGCATCTGGCGACTACTCGTTCGCGGCGCACATGGCCGACATCGAGGCATGGTGCCGCCGTCTCGGCCGTCCGGCCATCGTCGGGGCTTCTCTCGGTGGTCTCGCCGGGTTGTGGACCGAGGGCACCCGAGCAGCGGGGGAACAGCCTCCGGCCGGGTCATGTCTGGTGCTCGTGGACATCGCCCATCGCAGCGAAGCCGAGGGTGTCGAACGGATCGTTGCGTTCATGAGCGGAAACCCACACGGGTTCGCCAGCGTCGACGAGGCGGCGGACGCCGTCGCCGACTACCTCCCGGGGAGACCTCGCCCGTCGAACACGGCAGGGCTGGCCCGCAATCTGCGAGTGGGTGAGGACGGTCGGTTCCGCTGGCACTGGGATCCGCTGTTCATCATTGGCAACAGGCCGCGATCGAGCGCCGACTTCCATGTGTTCTCTGAGCACGCCCGGCACCTGCGCCTTCCGGTGCTGCTGGTCCGTGGTGGACGCAGCGACGTGCTGAGCCTCGAAGCTGCTGCCGAGTTCATGGAGCTGGTTCCGCAGGCCGAGTTGGTCGACGTCGGCGACGCCCATCACATGGTGGCCGGGGACCAGAACGATGCTTTTACTGCTGCTGTCGTCGACTTCCTCTCCCGAGTCTCGACGAACGCCTGAACGCCGATGGACATCGTTGTCGCCCCCGATCCACAGTCCGCGGCCAAGGAAGCCGCGTCGTGGATAGCTCGGCAGTTGCGCAACGCCGTCTCGCGGCGCGGCGCAGCAACGGTCGCGTTCAGCGGCGGCTCGACACCGGCGCTGATGCTGGCCGACATCGCTGACCGTGCTGTGCCATGGCCGTCGACGACCGTGTTCCAGGTCGATGAACGCGTCGCACCGGATGGTGACCCGGATCGCAATGCGCCCTTGCTCGACGTGCTGCATCCCCGAGGGGCGACGATCCATCTGATGCCGGTGACCGACGACGATCTCGGGTCCGCCAGCCAACGGTACGCGGCCCTTCTGCCTGACCGCCTCGACGTCGTTCATCTCGGTCTTGGCGATGACGGCCACACTGCGTCGTGGCCACCAGGCGATCCTGTCATTGATGCTCCTGGGGTCGTCGCGATCTCGGGAACGTTCAACGGTCGGATCCGGATGACTCTCACAGTCCGCGCTGTCAACGCTGCCCGGCGCCGGTTGGTGCTGGCTACAGGTGGGGCCAAGGCAACGGTCGTCGAACGCTGGCTGCTGCACGACACGTCCTTGCCGATCGAGCGGGTCCATCGGGCCAACACGATGGTGGTGCTCGACGCAGCAGCGGCAGCGCGCTTGCCCTACAAGGCTCGCTAGCGTCTGGCGGCAATGGACATCACGACGACACCGGCATGGTCGGCGCTGCAGGCGACTGAGCGCCCGGCCCATCTGCGCACGCTGTTCGCCGAGGATCCGCAGCGGGCCCTTCGCTATCGGCTCCAAGCCGGCGACTTGCTGATCGACTATTCGAAGAGCCTCATCGATGACGATGTCGTGCGCAGGTTGCTGGCGGTCGCCGGTACCGCTGGTGTCGAGGCGCGCCGCGCGGCGATGTTCAGAGGCGACCCGATCAACGTCACCGAGCGCCGTCCCGCGTTGCACACGGCGTTGCGCGCCCCCCGCGATGCGATGGTCGACGTCGACGGCCACAACGTCGTCGCAGATGTGCACGAGGTTCTGCTGCGGATGACCGAATTCTCGGACCGTGTTCGCAGCGGGGCATGGCGCGGCGCGACGGGTGAAGCAATGCAGACCGTCGTCAACATCGGGATCGGCGGCAGTGATCTCGGGCCGGCCATGGCTTACCTGGCGACCGAGTCGTTCGGCGATCAGAACCTGCGTTGCCGCTATGTCAGCAACGTCGACGGCGCTGACATCACCAGCAATCTCGCCGGCCTCGATCCTGCCACCACCTTGTTCATCGTGTGCTCGAAGACGTTCACCACGATCGAGACGCTGACCAACGCCGGCGAGGCACGTCGCTGGCTGACAGCAGCGCTCGGCGAAGACGCGGTCAGCAAGCACTTCGTGGCGGTCAGCACGAACGCCAAGGAGGTTGCCGCCTTCGGAATCGACACCACCAACATGTTCGGTTTCTGGGACTGGGTCGGCGGCCGCTACTCGGTTGATTCGGCGATCGGTCTCTCGTTGGCTCTCTCGATCGGGCCCGCCGGCTTCCGCCAGTTCCTCGATGGGTTCAACACGATCGACCGGCACTTCCTCGAGGCTCCGCTGCACCTCAATGCTCCGGTGGTCATGGCCATGCTCGGCATCTGGTACGCCAACGTGCTCGGTGCCGAGACGAAGGCGGTGCTGCCATATGCCCACGCGATGCGGCGCTTCCCCGCATACCTCCAACAACTCGACATGGAATCCAACGGCAAGAGCGTTCGCCTCGACGGTTCACCCGTGTCGACGACGACTAGTCCGATCGTGTGGGGCGAGCCGGGAACCAATGGCCAGCACGCCTTCTTCCAGCTGTTGCACCAGGGGACCAGGCTGGTGCCGATCGACTTCATCGGTTTCGGCCAGCCCAACGATCCGCTGGTCGAGCAGCATGATCTCCTGATGGCCAACCTCTTTGCCCAAGGTGAAGCACTCGCATTCGGCAAGACACTCGAAGAGGTAATCGCCGAAGGCGTCCCGGAGCATCAACAGGCGCACCGGGTGTTTCCTGGCAATCGGCCCAGCACCACGATCATTGCCCAGCGGTTGACTCCGAACGTGCTCGGCCAACTGATTGCCCTCTACGAGCACATCGTGTTCGTGCAGGGTTGCATCTGGGACATCAACAGCTTCGATCAGTGGGGTGTCGAGCTCGGCAAGGCGTTGGCCAACAAGATCACACCGGAGCTGACGAGCGATGAAACGACGCAGCACGACGCATCGACGACCGCTCTCATCGAGTGGTACCGGGCCAACCGCGCCGTTCCTGAGTAATCGCCCGTCGAACGGGACTAGCCGAGCGGTGTGACCCTGGCGAACAGCGCCTTGAGGTAGCCGCCCTGAGGGAACGTCACCGGATGATCGACGGCGTGCCCCGTGCGCCGTAGCTCGACGAGGTCGTAGCCGGCCCGTTGCGCCGACCCGCGCACCGTCGCGTAGAACTGTTCTTCGGTGACCCGGCTCGAGCACGACGCCTGCACCAGGAGCCCGTCGGGGCGTGTCAGTTGAACTGCCCGCTGTGTGAGCTGTCCATAAGCGTGCAGGGCCCGATCCACGTTCGACTTGCGTTGCGCGAACGCCGGAGGATCGACCACCACGATGTCGTAGTGCTTGCGTCGTTGGATGAGGCGGTCCATCACTTCGTAGGCGTCGCCGATGATCGCGTCGTGCTCGCAATGGCGAATATTGGGCAGACCGGAGTTGTGAGCGAAGTTGCGTTCCGCTGCTGCCAACGTCGGCTCGCTCTGATCCACGCTCGTGACCCTGGTTGCACCTCCTGCCGCGGCGTAGATCCCGAAGCCCCCGGTCGCGGCGAAGATGTCGAGCACGCGCATGCCCGCCGACATCGAGCCGACCAATGCCCGGTTCTCGCGTTGGTCCAGGAAATGTCCCGTCTTCTGACCGCCGACGACATCCGCTTCGAACACCAGGCCGTTCTCACGGAACAACACCGGCGCGGTGGGCACGTCGCCGATCAACGTCATGCCTTCAGTGAGGCCGTGCAGCCGCTGATCGGCCATGGTGCGCGCCAGGCGCAGCACGACTGTCGTGGGCTTCAGCTCTTCGGCGATCACTGCCACGATTGATCGCAGATGGGGGATCCACACCGGTGAATACAGCTTGAGCACCAGTGTCTCGGCATACCGATCCAGCACCAGGCCGGGGAAGCCGTCGTTCTCGCCGTTGAGCAAACGGAAGCCGTTGGTGTCGCCGCTGATAGCGGCGCGCAGCTCGACCGCCGCGCGTATCTGATGCTGCCAGAACGCAGTGTCGATCGTGGCCGGCTTGCCGTGGTGCAGGATTCGGATGCGGATCGGCGAGCCGGGATCCCACAAGCCGATGGCCACGAAGTTGCGGTCGTTGTCGAAGATCACCGCGAGATCGCCGACGACGCCTCGATGGCTGATCGACGAGATCGACTCGTTGAAGATCCAGGGATGTCCCGCGGCGATCTGCCGGCGGGCGTCAGGCGTGACCCGGACCGCCATTCGCTTGTCACTGACCGTAGGCAGTTGGTCCAGCACCGACATGCGATCAGGGTATGCCGACGTCGGCTCAAACTCCTACGCTCCGGAGGTGACCGATCAGCTGGAGCGCACGACGAACCTCCTTGCCCTGCTGCTCGAAACCCGAATCCCATTGACGCTCGACGACATCGTCAACCAGTTGAGCGGGCAGTATCCGCCCGGACATACAGCGCTGCGCGGGGCGTTCGAGCGCGACAAAGGCTTGCTACGCGACATCGGCGTACCGATCGAGACCGAGGTGCTGGGTGGAACACGGGCCGGGCAGACGGCCTACCGGGTCGATCGCCATCGCTACGAGCTCCGCGATCTCGATCTGACCGAGGCGGAACGACGGGCGCTGCAGGTGGCTGTGGCGGCCGCGCGCACCACGGAGGCCGAGTTCGGAATGTTCAAGCTCGGAGGTGTCGCCGACAGCTCTGCGTCGATCACAGCCAACCTGCCACAGCTGGAGTTGCTACCGGTGCTTCGCGAAGCGATCGCCGCCCGGGCCCCCGTGACGTTCCGCTATCACGCCGCGCCGCGCGAGCTCCACCCGTACGCGCTCCTCCTGCGGGAAGGGTTCTGGTACGTGATCGGTCACGACGTCGGCCACAGCGGGGTGCGCACGTATCGCGTCGACCGCATCGAGGGCTCAATAGATCAGGGCGAGCGTGATGGATTCGAACGGCCGGCCAACTTCGATCCCCGCGCCGTGTTCCCCGCGGATCCGAAGGAGCTCGGCGATGACGACCGATCGGCGCTCGTGCGCATCGACCACAGCCGCGCCACGTTCGCCCTTCGCGAGCTCGGCGAGGACGCGGTCGTTCGTCGGCCCGACGACGGCAGCGTGGAAGTGGAGGTGCCGTGCAGCAACCTCGACGCGTTCCGCTCATGGGTTTTCGGATGGGGAGTGCACGCCGAAGTGGTCGCGCCGGCGGACGTGCGCGACGCACTGGTCCAGTGGCTTCGTTCGATGGCGAGCGGGTCGTGAGCTCTCGAAAGGGTCCGCGCCGCTCCGGCGATCGGTTGCGACGGCTGCTGGTGATGCTGCCCTGGTTGATGGAGCGGGGCGAGGTGCCACTGGCTGAGATGGCTGCAAGGTTCGAGCTCACCGAGGCCGAGCTGGTCGGCGACCTCGAGCTCGCTGCACTGTGTGGTCTGCCACCGTTCATCGACGAGATGATCGATGTGTTCATCGACGAAGGTGTCGTCTTCGCCGGTCTCCCACGGTTGTTCACCAGGCCGTTGCGGCTCACTGCTCCGGAGGGTTTTGCCTTGCTGGCGTCAGCACGAGCAGCGATGCAGCTTCCCGGCGCGGACCCCGACGGCTCCTTGGCCAGGGCGCTCGTCAAGCTGGCGGCGGTGTTGGGTGACGACGGCGTCGTGGTCGACGTTCCGCAGCCACCGGCGACCGCGGACCTGGCCGAAGCAGTCAACGACAACGCCCGGCTGCGGGTCCGCTACTGGTCGGCCAGCAGAGACGAGGAGACTGAACGCGAGATCACCCCGCGCTCGATCTTCCTCGACCGAGGCAACTGGTACGTGATTGCCGATGACAGCCGCTCGGGGGAGTCGCGGACCTTTCGGATCGACCGTTTCGAACAATGGGAGCGCACGGGTGCGATCGATGCGCCTCGGGAGGGGTCGAGCGCCGCGGTGCCGCCGAGCGGTGACGAATGGTTCGCCGACGGCGACCTGCCATCCGTCGTGCTCCGACTCGCGCCCGAAGCGTATTGGGCGGCCGAGCGCTACCCCCTGCGCCAGGAGCCCGAGGAGGGCGCGGAAGGAGCGGCGCGCGAACAGGGCGGGACTATGGTCGTGCGGATGGCGGTGGCCAACGAACAGTGGTTGCGAACGTTGCTGCTGCGGTTGGGCCCGCACGCCGAGGTCCTCGAGCCTGCGGATTGGCACGATCTGGCCGCAGACGCGGCGCGTGAGTTGCTGACGCGCTACGACGTGACCGACAACTGATCTGCTGTGGTGATGCCGTGGGCTCGTAAAAGGTGGGGAAGCACGGCCGCTGTGGCGTCGGCATCGGCCAGGGCATCGTGCGGTCGCACCAATTCGATTTCGTAGCGAGCACAGAGGTCGGCGAGGCGATGGGAGAGCCTGCGATCCGGGTCGAGACGGCGCGACAACGCCAGAGTACAGACGGGGTCGACTATCGGGATGACCACGCCGTGAGTTCGGCTGGCCTTGCGTAGAAACTCTGCGTCGAACGCCGCATTGTGGGCGACGAAATGTGCGTCGCCGAGTCGAGCCGCCAATTCGGTGAGCACCTCACGCCCGGGGGGAGCATCGCGGACCATCTGCCTGCGGATGCCGTGGATGCCGACGGGCCCGACACGAAACCACCAACGCCGGCGAGGGGCCACCAAGCTGGACCATCTGTCGAGAACTCGGCCGTTGCCGTCGATCACGACCAGGCCGATCTGCAGCACGTGGTGCCGGCGCAGCGACAGCCCCGACGTCTCGACGTCGACCACCGCGAATCGCATGCCGTCGAGCTCCGCATCCATGACCTGAACCCTACGCCCGGGGTGTGACACCCATGAAGCGGCCGGAACCTGTCAAGCGGTTTGAGACAGATTTCCTTCGGGTTCGTTGATCCAGCTGGCGTCGGGGACAACCGGCGCGGTGGGGGGTTTGCGGAACCGGTGTGGGTGGGTCGCGTAGGCGTGATCGAGGACGGCCTGGCGATGAGCGCGGATCGCGTGGTGGTGTCCGGCGTGGACGGTTGCTGGGGTGTGGTAGCCGATGCCGGAGTGGCGATGGTGGTGGTTGTAATGCTCGAAGAACGCGTCGGTGAACGCTCGGGCGTGAGCGAGGCTGGTGAAGCGGGGCGGGAACCGTGGTGAGTTTTTCACGGTCTTGAACTGGGCTTCGCTGAACGGGTTGTCGTTCGACACCTGCGGCCGCGAGTGCGAGCGGGTGACGCCGAGATCGGCGAGGAGTTGAGCAACGGTCCTCGAGGTCATCGAGGTGCCTCGGTCGGCGTGCAAGGTCAGCTGTCCGGGTTCGATGTTCTCGATGGTCGCGCAGGCGGCGATGAGTTCTTCGGCGAGACGGGCTGATTCGCGTGGAGCGACGAGCCAGCCAACGGCGTAGCGGGACCACACGTCCAAGATGACGTAGAGGTGGAACCAGGTCCATTTGTGCGGGCCGGCGAGTTTGGTGATGTCCCAGGACCACACCTGGTTCGGTCCGTCAGCGACGAGTTCGGGTTTGAGATGGGCAGGGTGGCGTGCTTGCTGGCGACGTTCACGAACCTGATGACGGGAACGCAAGATCCGATACATGGTCGACACCGATGCCAGGTAGCGGCCTTCGTCGAGCAGTGTCGCCCACACCTGGGCGGGCGCCTGATCGCAGAACCGTTCGCAGTCCAGCACCGCAATGATCTCGTCGACCTGGTCGTCGGTCAACGCCTTGGTCGAACGTGGCCGTGGTGCCGGCGGACCCAGCTTCGGTGGGGTCACGTGCCGCCGATAGTGCGTCGCTCGAGATCGGCCGACTGCTTTGCAGGCGTGTACGCGACCAACGATCGGAGCGAGCTCGTCGATGGCAGTGTCGAGTATGTGTTCTACGAGTCGTCGTTGTCCGCGCTCTTGGAGAGCTGTTCCAAGAGCGCTTGCACTTTTCCCTGGACCTCGATGATCGCTTCGGCCTTGGCCAGCTTGACTTTCAATCGTTCGTTCTCGGCGCGCAGCCGGGCAACCTCGTTGGCCGATGGCAGACCCCGGCCACCGTCGGACGAGCGGCCCTCGGTCACCACCAAGATTCCTTCGCGGTGTTGGCGTCGCCAATCGGTGATGATCGATGAGTACAGGCCCTCGCGGCGCAGCAGGGCTCCTTTCTCGCCAGGCTCGCTGCACCGGTCGTACTCGGCGAGCACCGACAACTTGTAGTCGTTCCGGAAGATCCGACGCTGCGCCCGATCGCCAGGCGCACGCAAGGATTTGCGCGACGTTCCATTCCCACCAGTCTGTCCGGTACGCACCGCGCTCGACACCGTCGATCCCTCGCCCATGTCCACCTCCCTCAGAAGCCAGGCCCCAAGCCTGTCTCACGGGTTATAGACACATTGGGTGATTGGACGGAATCTTCATCAAACGCGTATTTGCGCGGGGCAGCAATGAGCCGGGCCGAAGTGGCATTGATCGACGATCTCGATCTCGTGGGGCGAGCCCCGGAGTTGAGACAAGTCCTCGCACTCCCAAGCCGTTGGGCGAAGGCCAAGGACAGACTCGATGCGTTGGATCGAAAGAGCATCGCCATAGCCAGGGCGGCGTATCCAACGATGGCCAGAGGGGCTCTGTTCGTGGTTTTCTTCTGGTTCGGCTTCGTGAAGTTGCTCGGCCAGAGC
Source organism: Ilumatobacteraceae bacterium (assembly GCA_031424145.1). Taxonomy (GTDB): domain Bacteria; phylum Actinomycetota; class Acidimicrobiia; order Acidimicrobiales; family Ilumatobacteraceae; genus JAENVT01. The sequence goes on along the minus strand of JANPGV010000153.1, from coordinate 2,832 downwards.
GAAGCCATCGGACTCGCCAGAGCCCTCACCGCGAGAACAGTCGGGGTGGCCCATTTCATGATCATGTTCAGGGCGCTCGCGATCATCGAATGCCTCATCGGCGTGTTGTGCCTGATACCCAGAATGGTGCGTTGGGCGATCGCTCTGCTAGTCGTGCACATGGCCGTGGCCAGCGCGCCATTGGTGCTGGTCCCTGAGATGACCTGGCAGTCGGCGCTCGTTCCGACGATGACGGGCCAGTACATCATCAAGAACGTTCTGGTGATGGTGGCTGCCTGCGGCCTGCTCGCGCACGCTTCACCAAGGTCGGAGCCGGCAAGTTTGCGTTCGCTGAGCGGTATCACACCCCGTTGATATCGTCAGTCGCATGCCCCGTCTCGACCCGAAGGAGCGTGCAAACCTTCCCAACCGTGCGTTCGCGTACATCGATTCAGGTGGGCGGCGCAGGCTGCCCATCCACGATCCCAGTCACGTCCGAAACGCCCTCGTGCGATTCGGACAGGTCGCCTTCGAAGACGAGACCGCCCGCGAACAGGCACGCATGCGCCTGCTCAACGCGGCGAAGAAGTTCAAGATCGTGCCGGTCGGCTTCATAGCCGGGCAGCTTCAGAACGAGCGCGCGCTCGGTGAGCAGCCGCAACCGCTCGACCTGCCCGCCGGATTCGTGACGATGCTCATGACCGACATCGAGGGCTCCACAGCACTCGTGCTGACACTGGGGGAGCGGTACCGGGAGTTGATCGACGAAGTCTGGGCGGTCCTGCGCAAGGGAGTCATCGCCGCAGGTGGTCATGAGGTAGAGGCACGTGCCGACGAGTTCTTTGCCGTGTTCGCGTCGCCCCGCGACGCGGTCGACGCCGCCGTTGCCCTTCAACACGAGTTGATCGCACGATCGTGGACGGACGATCTCGACGTTCGCGTGCGGATCGGCATCCACAGCGGCTACCCCACCTCGACCGAGCGGAACTACGTCGGGATGGACGTCAACACGGCGTCACGCATCACGGCGGTGGGACACGGCAGGCAGGTCGTTGTGTCGGCCAACACCAGAGAAGGCGTCATGGCCTTTGCGCCGCTCGGCGTGCGCTTCAAAGCACTCGGCGAGCACAAGCTGCGCGGGCTGCCCGAGGCTATTCATCTGTTCCAGGTCACTGCGAAGGGCCTTCCTTCGAAGTTCCCGCCGTTGCGCGGGGTTCGCTAGGGCATGACCTGATCGCCGGTCGGCTTCCACGGTTGCGTCCACGGCGATTCTGGCCACTTCTCGGCGGCAGCCATGATCGGGTGCATGGTTCACCGTCGAGGTGTTCACGCACGATGTCGGCGTGACCGGCATGACGGGCGACCTCTTCGATCACGTGCAGCAGGACCCAACGCACGGACCACGCCTCGACATCGTCCGGGAACCACGGCACACCCTTTGGCACCGGCACAGCCTGCCCGAGGTCGGCGATGGCGGCGACGATGGCCTCGGTCTCGTGTCCGCACCTCTCGTTGTCGGCCAAGATGTCGACCAACGTCTCGTCGGGGCGCATCACGAAGTCGTCGCCATACTCCGCCGTGTCGGTGCCGGCCCTCTCGCGCTGCAGGATGATGTCCATCCAATTGCGCTCCGTCGCCGTCACGTGTTTGATCAACCCACCGACGCTGAGAGCGCTCGACGTCGGTGTGGCGCGCGCCTGGGCGTCGGTCAGACCGAACGCGGTCAGGCGAATGCCGTACCGCTGCTGTTCGAGATAGCCGAGTGAGTGTGGTCTTCTGATTTGGCCCCACTTGGGCGGGTAACGCGCACCTGATTTGGCCCCACCTCGGGGGTCCGCGGGTGCGGGCTCGCGCTCTTCGATTGTGGGTGTCATGACGAAGAGGTCGAGAGTGAAGGTGTTCGAGGAGATCAGGCGGGCCAAGGAGCGCGAGGGTCTTTCGATCCGTGAGTTGTCGCGCCGGTTCGGGGTGCATCGCCGCGATGTGAGGTTGGCGTTGGCGTCGTCGGTGCCGCCGTCACGGAAGAAGCCGGAGCGGTTGTCGCCGAAGATGGATCGTTGGAAACCGGTGGTGGATGGCTGGCTTGTCGACGACCGGGCGGCGCCTCGCAAGCAGCGCCACACCGCGCGACGGGTGTGGCAACGTCTCGTCGACGAGCACGACGCGGATGTCTCCGAGGGCACGGTTCGCCGGTATGTGAGCGAGGCCCGTCGCCGCGATGAGATCGGTCTCGGTGAGGTGATGGTCCCGCAGCATCACCCGTTGGGTGAAGAGGCCGAGGTCGATTTCGGCACGGTCACGGCCAAAGTTGCCGGGGTGGTGTTGGAGGTTTCGATCTTCATCATGCGTTTGTCGGCGTCGGGGAAGTCGTTCGCCCGGGTCTATATGTCCGAAGCCCAAGAAGTGTTCCTCGATGGCCACGTCCGGGCGTTCAACCACTTCGACGGCATCCCCGCCAGGATCCGCTATGACAACTTGAAAGCCGCCGTCCAGAAGGTGTTGAAGGGCCGAGACCGGGTCGAGTCGGCCCGGTTCATCGCCCTGCGGTCGCACTACGGGTTCGACTCATTCTTTTGCATCCCAGGCATCCAGGGTTCACACGAGAAAGGCGGCGTCGAAGGTGAGGTTGGCCGGTTCCGCCGCCGTCATCTCGTCCCGGTCCCATCCGTCGGGTCGATGACCGAACTCAACGATCTGTTGGAACGAGCCACCGCCAAAGACGACCGCCGCCACATCGCCGCCAGACGGATCAGTGTCGGGGAACACTTCACGCTCGAGGCCCCGACCCTCAAAGCGTTGCCAGCCGAGGCGTTCGACATCACCACGGTGTCAACACATCGCGTCGACCGCAAG
>JANPGV010000152.1:0-21712 GCA_031424145.1 Ilumatobacteraceae bacterium | reverse complement strand
CTCATTCGTGATCCCGCAGATCTTGACGAACATCAGGAGTTCTCGGCTGTGGCCAAACGCACCGGCCCAACGTATCGGGCCGAGGTGGGGTCGGGCGGGATCGATTTGCAGCTAGTGCTCTGACCACGAACGTTCGCGCGTTATGCGGCGGTGGTTCGTGGGTGGCCCCATCGTCGTTGGGCTTCGCCTCGGATTTTGGCTCGGTGGCGGCGTTCGGCTTCGAGGACTTTCGGGTCGCGGGTGTGGGTGTTGCGCCAGGCGATGTACATGCGGATCGCCCGGGCTAGGGCGGGATGATCGCGGTGGTCGCTGTTGGCGATGACGAATTGGCGTAGGGGCCCGAAGTGCGCTTCGATCGGGTTGGCCCACGACCCGTAGGTCGGTGTGAATGCCAGCTCGACATGGTTGGCCGCGCACCACTCGCGCACGCCACGGTTCTTGTGGTGGTTCAAGTTGTCCAAGATCACGTGGATCGGCCGGCCGTCATCGACACTGGCCCGGATCGCTTGCAACGCGCGCAGCGTGGGCGCCGAGCCTTTGCACGGTTCCAGGTTCCCGGCGAGCTGATCGGCACCAATCGCATACCAGGCAAAGAACTGTCGAGAGCCGTGGGGCTTGTGATAGTTCGCCCGCAACCGTTCCGGTTTGCCTTCCGGCGACCATGCTGAGCCGCCGACCGGTTTGATCGTCAACGGACCGAACTCGTCGAACGCGAACGTGCGCTCACGTGCATGTTCGAGCAGCCACTCGATGCGGGCCAACTTGGCGTTCTTCAACGGATCCGGCGATTCCTTCCACGTCTTGGTCCGCTGGAACGTGATCCCTTCGTCGATCAGGATCTGTCGCAACCGTTCCCGCCCGACCATCACTGTGCGACCTCGTTTGGTCGCCAAGTAGTCGGCGAGCTTGCGGACTGACCAGTGCGTGAACGGTTGACGCAGTTTGGTCGGGCGGGTCTTGGCGGTCTTGACGATCAACTCGCGGTCAGTCGTCGTGATCAGGCGGGGACGGCCACCCGCCCACTGAGGGTCCAACGATCGCATCCCCAAATCATTGAACCGGTGAATCATCTCGCGGACCCGATCCGGTGACGTCTGCACCAGACGAGCGATCGCGTTCACGTCGTTACCGCCGGCCGAGGCCAACACGACCATTGCTCGTCGCCACTTCACGATCGATTTCTCCGAACCACCCCCTCGACGCACGATCCGCTGCAAGGTCTTTCCTTCAACGTCGTTCAACCGACGCACACGCACACGTTCAGCCATCCACCAATCAAAACAGACCCAGCCATCACAATGGTGGACACGACCCACCAACCACTGTGGTCAGAGCACTAGCTGTGCACCCACACGGTGATGCGCAGCGGCATCAGGTTCTGATCCCAGATGAAGTCCATCGCCTGGGTGCTGAGGCGCACACAACCGTGTGACGCCGGGTGGTTCGGCACGCTCGTCATACCGTGCACGGCCACACCGCCATGGAAGTACTTGGGGCGGTAGATCTGGCCGAGGTCGCCCTCCCACCAACCTTCCGGTCGCTCCCGCGTCGTGTGGAACAGACCCTCGGGAGTGACAGCGTCTCCGGTTTCGATCTTGGTCGGGTCGTTCTTGTTGACCGCCTCGTACGGTATGCCGGTGCCGGTGGAGGTGTTGAACGTCCACTGCGTCTTGCCGTCGAGGACGATGAAGAGCAACTGCTTGGCCTTGTCGACCTCGACAAGCGTTCCCGTGTCTGCCGAAGCGTGAGCCTTCTCGACGAAGTTGGCCAAGTAGTCGGCAGTGGTCCGGTTGACGAAGCCGTCCGGCGGCAGGCCGATGTACTTCTGAAAGGCCATGACGGCCTGTTTGGTGGTGAACCCGTAGTTGCCGTCCGCGCCGCTGTTCCAGAAACCGAGCTGCAGCAACCTCTCCTGAACCACCGCTGTGGCTGCACCGCTGTGGCCGCCGACTGCCTCGAGCGGTTGCTCGGAGACACCGGCGATCTCGACGTTGGAGGGCGCAAGAGTCGTCGTTGTAGGTGCCTCGGTAGTGGTCGGAACCTCGGTCGTGGTTGTCGGAGCTTCCGTCGTTGTCGGGGCTTCGGTGGTGGTGGGCGCCTCGGTCGTGGCGGGGGTCGTGGCCACCTCTTCGGAGGTCGGCGCCGGCAAGCCCGACAGCGTGATCGGCGGTGGGATCGTCTGAGCCGAGGCAGAGGACCCACTTCGCGAGCATGAACAAAGGGCCAGAGCCAAAATACCGAACACCAGCGGCAAGGATTGGTAAGAGGCTCGCCGATTCATTTGCCCGGGATTTTACTCCATCCACGCGTCAGAACGACGGCAACTCGAACCATACCGTAAGCGCGTATTTCACCCCGTTGGTGAGTGGCGCGGTTTCGTGTGGATGGGTGACCAGCGACGGCCACGCCAGCATCTCGCCGACCGCGACGGCCGAGTTGTCAAAAGCTTGCCGAGGGAACACCAGATCAGCTCCGGCATATCCACCATTGAGCTTGATGGAGCCGGAGACCTGGGCGACATCGTGATGAATACGCAGTGACTCCTGCTCGCCCTGCGCGTAGCGGATCACGAACGCGTCGCGCAGGCCGTAGTAGTCGACGTACGGCCAGACCATCTGGATCTGCGGCCAGATGCGCGCACCGAAGTCCTCTTGCACCATCTCGAACAGTCGCGGGCTGATCACCGCCAACGAAACCTCGTGACCAGGCACTGGATCATCCGGGTTGGGCTGGAAAGCCCCGATGGCCTCCGCGGCGCGCACGACCGTCTCGCAGAACCCCGGCGTCCAGCACGGCACGACCAACAGATCGGGACCGACGGTCTCGGGCCCGGTACGTTCATCGATCGCCCCCCGATAACCGAGCAGTTGCTGCAGATCGTCGAACATCTCCACGATCGTGTCAGAGTTCGCCGGGGGCCAACTGCCATGGTTCCGCCGGGACCCTTTCCAGGTCGAAGCGGTCCAACAGGTCGGGAGCCGTCACTGGCAGTCCGCCGGTGTCCATGCCAAGGCTGTCGGCCAGGCGCGCACAGACATCGGCGGGTGAAAAACCGCGCTCGGCCAGGGCTGCGAGGGTGACTGCGCCGTGCCGCTTGGCCAGACGTGATCGATCGGGTGCCAGGACCAAAGGGATGTGGACGTACGCAGGAACCCTCAGCCCGAGCAGTCGGTGCAGAAGGATCTGACCCGGTGTCGCGGCGAGGAGATCGTCGCCTCGCACGACTTCGGTCACTCCCTGCGCTGAATCGTCGACGACCACCGCCAGGTTGTATGCGGGCACACCATCGTTGCGCTGCAGGACGAGGTCATCGACGGGGCCCGTTTGCCGGCCGCTGAACCGGTCGTCGAACGACTCTCCGCGGCCATCGGTCAGCAGACGAAGGGCCGGCCGGCGACCCGCCTCACGAAGTGCGGTGCGCTCGTCGTCGGTCAAATGACGACATGTGCCCGAGTAGGTCCCGCCGGGTTCGGCCCCCTGCGGTGCCCGGACCGCTTCGCGGATCTCGCGACGAGTGCAGTAGCACTCGTAGACAAGGCCATCGCGTCGCAGGCGATCGATCGCCTCCTGGTAGAGCCCGAAGCGCTCCGATTGGCGAACGACTTCACCATCCCAGTCGAGGCCCAGGGCACGTAACGACTCGAGCTGGTCGGCCTCGTGATCCGGCGACGAGGTCATCCGATCGAGATCCTCCATGCGCACGATGAACTTGCCCCCGGCGCTCCTGGCAGTGAGCCAGGCAACCAGCGCCGTCCGCAGGTTTCCAAGGTGCAGGGAACCCGTTGGGGACGGAGCGAATCGACCGCGCACCCGGCCATTCTCACCCATGTGAGGACAATCTCGGCCGCCAAACAAATCGACATTGCAGCTCACGTTGGGACCCGAACCGACCGATAACAGATCACGCAGAATGCGAAGAAGCCAAAGGGGATATGCGTGGCGGAGGCGGAATCGCCAACGAGGGACGATCATGGCGCATGCCTGCGGGAACGGGCTCTTGTTCCTGTCGTCACGAACATCGCCATTGCGCCTTTCTGGCTCCTGCCGTTCACCGTGCTCGTCAGCATCCTGACCAAAAGCGAGAACGACCTGTCCCGGCTGAAGTGGTGGATGGCAGCGGCAGCGCTGTCGACCGCACTGATCACCGCCGGCGTGGCCTCATATCGCCATTGGGCCAAAACCGCCAAGCCCATGTCCGAGCCGGTCAAGACGCCAGGCTGGATCGTTGCCCTGCTACGAACGGGTCTGCTGGTGATGGGCCTCATGTTCGGCATGACGACATGGGTGGCCACCTCCTCGTCGGTCGAGATGGTCATGCTCTTCGCGGTGTTCCCCACCACCGCCAGCGCCATCGCGGCGATGCTGACCGCCGGACGCCGCGACATGTTCGCCAGCCTGCTGGCCCCGATGGCACTCCTGTCGGCGTACACGTTGTGGATGTCGGCCGACATCCGCCTGCGCGGATTGGCGGTCCTGTGGCTGTTCTACACCGCTGCGCTCACCGTCATCCACGCGACGTTGACCAAAACGGTGCGCACCGCGATCGCACTGCAGAAGACGAGCGAGGACTTGCTCGCGGAGATCGAACGAGACCAGGTCAAACTGACCGAGACCAACACCCAGCTGGCCATCTCCATCCAGCAACTGACGTTCCAAGCGACCCACGATGCCCTGACAGGTCTGCTCAATCGGCGGGGAATGTTCGAGACGCTGGAGACCATGGTCGGCGAGAGCGAGAGCGTACCCGTCGGTGTCCTCTTCCTGGACCTCGACCGCTTCAAGGCAATCAACGACACGCTCGGTCATCGCGGTGGCGACCACTTCCTGCGGATCGTCTCCGACCGGATCGAGCGATGCATCAAGTCCAAGGGAATCGCCGGGCGCATCGGTGGCGACGAGTTCGTGGTCGCGCTCCCCGGCTTCAACGAGCAGTCGACGGTCGCCGTCGCCCACCAGCTGCAAGGAATCCTCGGCCAGGCAATTCACGCCGCGGGTCGCGAGCTGCCATCGTCGGTCAGCATCGGCATCTCTCACGCCCCGACTCACGGCACGAACGTCAGTGAGGTGCTCGGCAACGCCAACGTCGCGCTCTACCGAGCCAAGTCAACCGGTCGTAGCAGGGTCACACACTTCGACACCGATCTGGCTCGCGAGAACACCAACCGCATCGACCTCGAGCTGCGCCTGCGACGGGCGATCGACGACGGCGACATCGTGCCGTTCTTCCAGCCGGAGCTCGACGCCAGCACCGGCATGATCGTCGGCGCAGAGCTCCTGGCACGATGGGTGCAGCCGAATGGCACCGTCGTCCCGGCGCACGAGTTCATGGAGCTGGCCGTACGGGCCGGGCTTCTCGACCGAGTCACCGAGCGAGTGTTCGGTGGAGCCCGCCGGCAGATCCGCAGGCTCGCCGTCCTGGGGCTCCCCGACGGATTCCGGTTCCGTGTCAACCTTGCCCCGCACTCGACCGAACGTCCGTGGCGCGACAACCCGATCGATCTGTTGGTGAAGGGCATCGACCCGCATCTGTTGACGGTCGATGTGCGCGAGTCCTTTGTCACCGTCGATCTCCCGTCCGCAGCGTTCAACCTCGCCGAGTTCCGCGCTCGAGGTGGTCGGGTGTGCCTCGACGATTTCGCCCAGGGTGTGTCGTCGCTGAGCATGCTTCGGCGCCTGCCGCTCGACGAGGTCCGCATCGACCGCATCTCAATCGACACCATCACGACGCATCCGCACGACCGCGCGATCGTTCGCTCCATCATTGCCCTCACGCGCGAGATCGGGCTCGAAGTCACAGCCGATGGCGTCGAGACCGGTGCCCAGGCCGATGCACTGATCGCCCTCGGTTGCGTGCGCCAACAGGGTCACCTGTACGCGCCAGCGCTGCCGGAAGAAGCCTTCGAGAACTACCTCCTGCGCCGCCTCGCCGAGCAGTACGTCCAGGCTGCCGACACCCGGCCGACCTGGAACACGCACGAACTGACCTGAGTCGGCCCCGTTACGGCCCTGCACGCCGTGCATGCTTGACTAGGCCGATGTCATCTGACGAGCCACCGCGCCCGGTTCTCCTTACCGACGAGCTACGCGCTCAGCTCAATTCGGTATCGACTGCAACGTTGACGAACCAGCTCCAACGCAAGGGCATCCGCTCGACGTTCCTCACCGGGCTGAAGCCGATCAAGCCGGGCCAGCGCATGCTGGGATACGCCCACACCTTGCGATACGTGCCGCTGCGCGAAGACCTCAACTCGCAGTTCACCTCGGGGCAGAACGCACAGCGCCGGGCGATCGAGAGCATGGCTCCGGAGGAGGTGCTGGTGATCGACGCTCGCGGCCAGCCGGATGCCGGCACGTTCGGCGATGTCTTCGCGCTCCGCGCCCTGCGACGCGGGGCAACAGGCATGATCACCGATGGTGCGGTGCGCGATACGCCCGCCGTCGCCGAGCTCGACATCGCCGTGTACCACGGCGCGTCGCACGCCGCGACCTTCGGTCGAACGCACATGCCGCTCGAGCACCAGATCCCGATTGCCTGCGCCGGCGTCACCGTGATGCCAGGCGACATCGTCGTCGGCGACGGTGAGGGTGCGGTTGTCATTCCGCCGTCGCTGGTCGTCGAGCTGGCGGCGGCGTCGGTGCAACAGGAGGCCGAGGAGGCGTGGGCTCTGGAGCGTGTCGATGCAGGCGAGAGCACGGTCGGCGTGTTCCCGGTGTCGAAGGAACGCCGTGCGGAATTCGAAGCGTGGTACGCGGAACAGAAAGCCAAGGAGAAGGGTCAGTAGCGATGGCGAGGCAATCGATCGAGATCACCAGCTTCACTCATGTCAATCCGATACCGGCCGCCTCACGCATTGGGCCGTTGCTCGTGTCGAGCGTCATCGCAGCGCGCGACCCTGGTGAGTCGACGGTGCCCGACACCGCCGAAGCGCAGTACGTCAACCTGTTCCATCACATCGGCCAGATCTTGGAGCAGGCCGGCGCGGAATGGCGCCACGTCGCTCGCATCACGTTCTACGTGCCCGACATTTCATACCGCGACAGCTGCAACCCGATCTGGATCGAACACTTTCCCGACGCAGACTCGCGTCCCGCTCGACACACCCAATTCGTCTCGAGCGCGAAGGTCGCTACCTGCGAGTTCATTGCCTACATCGACGACTGAGCCTCGCAGCCAGGTCAGCGGGCGCGGAACGTCACTTCGCCGAGACCGTTGTTGAACAGCGCATCGACGTTGTCACCGGCCTGGAACGGGATGGCCTTGATGAACGATCCCGACAGGATGACGTGGCCGGCCTGCGGGGTGACCCCGTATTCGTGAAGCTTGTTGACCAACCACGCAACGGCGTTGATGGGATTGCCCATGACAGCGCGTGCCATGCCGCTCTCCTCGATGTCGCCGTTGATCGACAACGTCGCGCCGATGTTGCGCACGTCGATGTCTTTCAACTTGGTCGGGTTGGCGCCGAGGATGACCAGGCCGCACGCCGCGGCATCGGAGATGCTGTCGATCAGCATGTTCGGACCGCGGCCGAGCTGTCGGGTGTCGACGATCTCGATCGCCGGTAGCACGAACTCCGTGGCCCGGATCACGTCGGCCACGTTGACGGCCGGACCGACGAGCGGTTCCTTGAGCACAAACGCAAGCTCTACTTCGACCAGTGGCCGGTTCATCGTGCTGCGCGGCACGATGCTGCCTTCCATCACGAACCAGTTGTCGAACATTGTCCCGTAGTCGGGCTCGGTCGCGTTCGTGAGGGCGCGCATCGCCTTCGAGGTGAGACCGATCTTGTGGCCTTTGATCACTCGACCAGCGGCGACCTTGAGGGAGGTGACCGCTTGCGAGATCCGGTACGCGTCTTCGACGTCGGCTGTCGGATACGTCTCGGAGATGGGGTTGATCGGCGCATTGTCGAGCTCAGCCTGAAACAAAGCCTGCGCTGCGGTTGCTACGTCGGATTCGGAGAGGTTGGCCACGGAGCGAACCTAGCCGCCGAGTCTGCGGCCGGGTCGGGTCAGGCGCTGCGACCGAGAGCAGCCAACAGGCTGGCCTGCGAGTCGCGCTCATCCCCGGCGACCGCCGGTTGAGCAGCGCCGTACGCGCCGCTGCCCTGCAGCAGCGACAGTTGCGGCCGCACGACCTCCCAGCACGCGTCGACCAGACCGGGGTCCATGTCCGTCGGTTGGCCGGTTGCCGACGCCAGGTCCCAGCCGTGGATGAGCACATCGATGAATCGATGCCCTGCGTACACCGACCCGGGCACCGGACCGTAGGAGACGGCGCATGGTGCGTCGAGCGCGCCAGGCAGTTCGAACACGCTTGCCGCCGATTCGGCAGACATGTCATAAGCCGCGAGTGGGCCGGCGCGCAACATGTCGCCATCGAGTGCTGAACCGACTTCGTCGATCGTGCGGCCACGCGCCAGCGCCGCTGCCCAGAGGTTCCCGGCCACGATGTGGTTCAGCAGGTCGCGGACGGTCCAGCCATCACACGGGGTTGGCAGATCCCATTGGTCGTCGCGGATTCCGGCAACGATTGGCCGAATTGACGCAAGCGCTTGGCGGTGAGCTTGGGACACGTCTGTAGTGATCATCGTTCAGCCCTTCACGTATGCGAACTTCTCGGAGACCTTGCCGTCGCGCACGCGAAAGAGATCCACGCCGCGGATGTGACCGCCATCCCAGCTGTAGCACCAGCGCTCGACGACTCGGTCTCCAACCGAGAACGATTCTTCGACCTCGAACGTGCTCTTGGTGTCGGCGAAGATTGGTTGCCAGGCGAGGCGGATCTCGTCACGGCCCTTGTGCTGGCTGCCATCGGGCGCAGGACCCGTGGCCTCGAACAGGCAGTCATCGGTGATCATCGTCAACACGGTGTCGAGATCGTGCGCACCCCAGGCAGCCCCGAAGGCCGCGACGACGGACGCTGCATCAGACGTGTCACTCATGGCATCTCTCCTCTATCTATTGTCAGATCTCGGTCAGACCTCTGCTTGACGAATTCCGGGGATGATCCTACTTACTAGTAGGTAAGTACGTCAAGAGTGGGCTAGCATCGCCGCAGTGAAACTCGGTCAGAGCATCGTTGTGGATACAGCGGAGCGAGCCCTCGACGTTGCCGAACAGCTCGTGCAGGTGCGCGGCTTCAACGGCGTCAGCTACGCCGATGTGGCCGGTGAGCTCGGCGTCACCAAGGCGGCTCTCCACTACCACTTCGCCACCAAGGCTGAGCTGGGCGAGGCCTTGATCAACCGGTACACGATCCGGTTCGAAGCGGCGCTCGAGTCGATCGATGAGGGCGGGATGGACGCGCCGTCCAAGATCTCGGCGTATGCGGGCATCTATCTCGATGTGCTGCGTCAACAGCGGATGTGTCTGTGCGGAATGCTGGCGGCCGAGTACCAGACCTTGCCGCCACCCATGCAACAGTCGATCGTGCGGTTCTTCGATATCAACGAGACATGGCTGGAACGCGTGCTGAATGAGGGTCAGCACGCCGGGACGCTGCGACATCGCGGTTCGGCGCGAAGCGCGGCACAGGTGGTGATCAGCACCCTTGAAGGAGCCATGCTTGTCGCCCGGTTGCACGACGACCCGAATCGTCTCGAGGTAGCGACGAAACAACTGCTCGCCGATCTCGGCTGAGAGCTACGGCACCGGGAGCGTGAGGCCCGGCCGGCGGGTGTCGAGCGGGTCCAACGCGATCGGCGTACGGGGAACCGAAACGTCGCATGCCGTTGATATCGCCGTTGCCCGGTTCTTGTAGCCGACTGGTGTGCAGTGGATGTGATCGGCGCTGGTCCATCGCGGGTTCTGATCCGCCAACGCCGCCCAGTTCAAGATGAACATCTCGTCAGGTCGCTCGGCGGCGGCCGCCGCGAGCGCTGCGTTCCAATTCGTCTGCCTCATCGGTTTTTCGGGCAGGTAGATGTTGACCCACATGACGTAGTGGCCACCACCGATTCGATCCATCATCTGCCCGATCAATTCCTGATACTGGTCTTTGCGATGGATGCCGGCGTCGTTCGTGCCCAACTGGACGACCCACAGCTGCGAATCGCCGGCGGTTTCACGGATCGCATCGACCGCGGTGAGCCCTGTGTGATGGTCCTTCTTGAGCTTGGTGCGCACGCCGCGACTTTGGAAAGCGTCGATCGTCGTGCGCTCGAACCCGACTTCAGCGAAGGCGTCGGCCTGATACGGGACAGTGCCCGTGGTCAGCGAGTCGCCGACAACGGAAACCCTGGTGGCCGCCGGTGACCTCGTCCATGCCCTGGCCACTCCTGCATCGAGGAGCCCGTGTGCCGCCCACGAACCAAAGGCAGCCATCAGCCCAGCTCCGAGTACCTGGCGACGAGACGACAGTAGGGGAATCAAAGGAGATGACATGTGTACGGAGGCCCCTGGTCCGGTCTGTAGACCCGCAAGATCCAATCAGAAATCGAGTTTGGGGTTGATTGATTCTAGAGGACCGATCGGCCAGCGCGGCCTCGCCCTTTTACCGTTTGTCCACCCCGAACTTTGTCGTTCCCGACACGTCCAACCGGTCCCCAGCGACGAAGTTCGATGGCCGGTGACGCGGGTTTCATCCCCAGGAGTAGGCCAACACAACAACGACCGCAGCCAAGGCCAATGCGAGGGCAGGCGCAAGATGGCGGAAGACAGAACGAACGTTGTCGCGACGCACGAAGACGAATCCGTATACGACAACCGCGGATACCAGCAGGAGGCCCACGACAACGCCATACGAGAATCCGCCGTCAACACACTCGTCGGGCCCGGGGTGCGCGTAACACGCACCATCGGCGACCACGCGATGCGAGATCCACCACTCGACACCGGCCCGCCGCATGAAGACAGGGTGCCCGTCGCAAGCGGGTTTCGCAACAAATCCGCTATGGCCACCACAGAACGGCTCACACGAACAGTGGGCGAGGGGGGACTTGAACCCCCACAACCTTTCGATTACTAGCACCTGAAGCTAGCGCGTCTGCCATTTCGCCACTCGCCCGAGTAGAGGTCATCACGCTAGCAATCGGGGCCCTCGCCCCCAACACGATTCCATGGCTGAACAGCGGGTTGGCAGGTCAGCGAACGCGAACACGCGGTGAACACCACTACCCTTTCACCAAGTTATGGGATTGCAAGGGTTCGAGCGGTCTTTAGAGCGTATGGTCGAGGGCGTGTTCTCACGTGGTTCTCATTCCAGCATTCGTCCGGTCGAGCTCGGCCGGCGTCTTTTGCGCGAGATGGACGACAATCGCAGCGTCGATGTCAAAGGCCGGCGCATTGTTCCCAACGACTTCACCTTTCACCTCAGCGGCAAGGATCACGCCGGCTTTGCCGACATCGACGAGGCGTTGAACAACGAGTTGTGCGAGACCGCCCGCGAATACGCCCGAGCGGAAGGCTTCCATTTCATGGGCCCGGTTCGGGTGGCGATGACGGTCGACGGCGAGCTCAAGCCGGGCCGTTTCACCGTGACGTCGCGCCTGCGTGAGGCCGGAAGTGGTGGCGCAGCCACGCTGGTGCTGCCATCCGGGGAACGGGTAACGCTGAGCGACCGGGTCGTCACGATCGGGCGTCTGCCCGACTGCACGATTGCCCTGCCCGATGCCAACGTCAGCCGCAGGCACACCGAGGTTCATCACCGGGGCAACGCCTTTGTGATCGTCGACCTCGGGTCCACCAACGGCACGAAGATCAACGGCACACGAATCGACGGCGATCGGACGTTGGCCGACGGCGACATCGTGAGCGTCGGGAGCACGCATCTGCGCTTTGAGGCAACGTGATCGCAGCTGCCACCGAGCCGCTCCTCGGCATTCTCAAGTACGTACTGCTGGCATTGCTCTACGTGTTCTTCGCGAGGGTTCTGTGGGCGGTTTGGAGTGAGGTCCGTGGTCCGCGGCAGGGCATCGCGCCACAGGTTCACGCCGGCATGGGTCCTGCCGATCCGACGGTTGCTGCCCCATCGCCTCTCACGTCGGAGGTCAAGCAGACCAAGCGGGCGACACGCGCGCCGAAGGGTCGCCGCGGAAACATCGGCCGATTCGTCGTCCTGGAGCCGAAGGCCGCAAGAGGCTCGGCATACGCGCTCGGTCAAGAGATCACCATCGGCCGGGCCGGCACGTGCACGATCGGGATGCCCGACGACTCGTTCGTCTCGCAACTGCATGCTCGAGTCTTTCGCGACTCCGGGTCCGTGATCGTCGAGGACCTCGGCTCCACCAACGGCACATACCTCAACGGCAAGCGTCTGGCAAACGCGGAACGCCTCAGCAAGGGCGACCGCGTGCAAATCGGCGGCACCGTGTTCGAGGCCGAGTAGTGAGCGATCACGTCCCCTTCACCGACCAACCCGCCGTGCGTTGGGGCGCTGCCACCGACGTCGGCTTGGTCCGCGCGGGCAATGAAGACGCGTTCGTCGCCGAGCCGATGGTCTTCGGCGTTGCCGACGGCATGGGTGGGCATCAGGCAGGCGAGGTCGCCAGCGACATCGCGGCACGCATCATCCGCGACAGGCTCGGAACCGGAGCCAGCAACGTAGGGGTCGTGATCGCGTCGGTTGTCGAAGCCAACGCATCGATCTATCAGGCAGCCCATGCCAGCGCCGATCACCAGGGGATGGGCACGACGCTGACTGCGCTCGTCGTGATGCGCGCCGACGAGTCCAACGTCGCCCGCTTCGCGCTGATCAACGTCGGCGATTCGCGGACATACCTCTTGCGCAATGGCGAGTTGCACCGGGCAACCCTCGATCACAGCTATGTCCAAGAGCTCGTCAACACGGGGCACATCTCCGAAGACGAGGCTCGAACGCACCCGCGGCGCAACATCGTCACCCGCGCTCTCGGCATCGAGCCGACAGTTCGGGTCGATACCTGGTTGGTGCCGATGGTTCACGGCGACCGCTTCATCCTCTGCAGCGATGGCCTGGTCGACGAGGTGCACGACGATGAGATCGCCGCGATCGCCCTCGCAACCAGCGATGCGCAGGACGCCGCCGAGCAACTCGTCGCCAAAGCCAACGCCAACGGTGGGCGCGACAACACGACGGTCGTGGTGGTCGACGTGCTGCAAGGCGTCGAGCCGACCGCGGCCGACACCGAGCTCGAATCGGAGCCCGGATGGCCGGGGTCCGATTCGGCGAGCACCATGATCGACGCCGACGCGAACAGTGTGCTCAGCGCGGCCGGCCTCCTTGCCGATCCCAGCTCGCCAACGGCGCCCGTGGTCCTCGGCGCCGAGGCAGGCGATGCCAGTGCGCACCGTTGGAACAAGCGTCGCTTCTTGAAGCTGCTCGGCGCCGCGGCGGTATTGACGATCGCGGTAGCTCTGTTCGCCGCCTATATCTACAACAACGACAGTGAGCCCACTCCGGCCACATCGACGACCGTTGCTGTGACGGAACCGGCCTCGACATCGTCGACCTCGACGACAACTACCACCACCAGTTCGACGAGCACAACGGTTGCGTCGAGCTCCACGTCGTCGATCGTCGGCTCGACCACATCGGGGCCATGAGCTCGTCACCGATTGCCGCCGCCCGCCGCCGGACGGAACTCGGCCTGATCGTGATGGCCGCGACCATCACCGGCGCCGCCTACACCCTTGCGTCGCTCGGTAAGAACGCGGTCATTCCGCCGATCCTCGTCCCGTTCCTGATCATTGTTCTCGGCTTGTTGGTCGTCGCCCACCTCGCGAACCGCGTGCTCGCCAAGGGTGCCGACGGCACCATCCTTCCGCTGGCGGCGATGCTGCACGGGATCGGGTACGTGATCATCGCCAGGCTCAGTGAACGGTCAGCCGGCTTGCAGACGACGTGGACCTTCGTGGCGATCCTCGCCTACGTCGCGACGCTCGTCATCATCCAACGTGCCGGCGATCTGGCCCGCTACCAGTGGAGCTTCCTCGCGGTCGGCGCGGCTCTCCTTCTCCTACCGCTCGTGCCTGGAATCGGCAACAGCAAAGGAGGCGCGAGGATCTGGGTCAGCCTCGGGCCCATCAACTTCCAACCGGGCGAGTTCGCCAAGATCGCGCTG
The DNA here is from genome assembly GCA_031424145.1 of Ilumatobacteraceae bacterium. Taxonomy (GTDB): domain Bacteria; phylum Actinomycetota; class Acidimicrobiia; order Acidimicrobiales; family Ilumatobacteraceae; genus JAENVT01. The sequence continues at coordinate 7,670 of JANPGV010000152.1, read as the reverse complement.
GCGCTTTTCTTCGCCGGCTACCTCGCCGATCACCGCGAACTGATCGCGTCTGGCGCATGGCGTGTGGGGCCGTTCCATCTGCCCGAGTTGCGACACCTACTGCCGATCGCGCTGGCCTGGGGTTTCGCCGTCGTGGTGATGGTGGCCGAGCAGGATCTCGGCTCGTCGCTGCTGTTCTTCACGCTGTTCGTCGTGATGATGTGGGTGTCGACGGAGCGGGCCAGCTACCTGGTGATCGGGCTGGTGCTGTTCTCCGGAGCAGCGTTCGCGGCGTGGAAGCTGTTCGATCACGTCAAGACACGCGTCGCCATCTGGCGCAACCCGTGGCCGCAGTACTCCGGCAAGGGCTACCAGGTCGTGCAGGCGATGTTCGCGTTCGCCAACGGCGGAACCGGAGGCACCGGCCTTGGTCTCGGCAGCCCCAACAAGATCCCCGTCGCCAAGACCGACTTCATCTTCGCGGCCATCGGTGAGGAGCTCGGTCTGCTCGGCACCACTGCGATCCTGATCGGGTTCCTGTTGATGATCGGCGGAGGATTGCGCATCGCCATCCGCGCCGACCGCCCGTTCGACAAGTTGCTGGCGACCGGCCTCACGACGATCGTCGGGATGCAGGCTTTCATCATCATCGGCGGCGTCACTCGCGTCGTGCCGCTCACCGGCATCGCCCTCCCCTTCGTCAGCTACGGCGGCTCGAGCTTGTTGGCGAACTATGTGCTGCTTGCGTTGCTGGTACGCGTTAGCGATTCCACGGCTCGACGATTGGGTGAGACACCGAACGAGCTCACAGCACAGGAACGGATCAAGGCGTACCGCCAGCGACGCGCCGCAGCGAAGGCTCTTCCATGAACAAGCAGATCCGTCGCCTGGCCGTTGCTCTGCTGGCCTGCTATCTCGTGCTGTTTGTGCAGTTGAACGTGTTGGCTGTCGGTCGTCAGCAAGAGCTCAACGCCGACCCGCGCAACAACCGTCAGACCGAGCGAGACTTCAACCGACCGCGCGGCTCGATCGTCGCGGCCGACGGCACCGTCCTGGCCCGCAGCGTGCCGACGACTCGCGGCGATCAGTTCAAGTACCAGCGTGAATACCCGACCGGGGACCTGTTCGGCAACGTGACCGGCTATTACACGTTCAGCTTTGGCTCGACGCAACTCGAGCTCACCCAAAACGACGTGCTGATGGGTGACACCGACGAGCAGAAGCTGCGCGCGATCGGCGGGTTGTTCAGCGGATCCGACAACACGGGCAGTGTCGTGTTGTCGATGCGTCCCGACGTGCAACAGGTGGCTGCCGACGCCCTCGGCACCCGCGAAGGTTCCGTCGTCGTGATGAACCCGCATACGGGTGCCGTGATCGCGATGATCAGCAACCCGCGGTACAACCCCGCTGATGTCGCCGTGCACAACTCCAAGCGGGCCGAAGAGGTGCTCACGTTCCTCAACGCCCTGCCCGGCAAACCACTGCTCGCCAACGCCTACCAAGAGCGCTACATGCCGGGCTCGAGCTTCAAGGTCATCACGACATCTATTGCCTTCGAGAACGGCGTGACGGCACTCGATCGTCAGTTCCCGTCGACGAAGGAGTACGTGCCACCGCAGACCACCGATCCGATCCAGAACTTCGGGGGCACGGTGTGCGGCGGTTCGATGGTCGAGGTGTTCTTCCGGAGCTGCAACATCCCGTTCGCACAACTGGCGATCGAGCTCGGTCCGGAGAAGATGGTCGAGGGCACGAAGAAGTGGGGTATCGGCGAGAAAGTGCCCATCGATCTGCCGGCGCCCGCGGCGAGCGGCTTCGGAGAGGTCTCCGACTTCACCGATCAACTTCCCTTGCTGGCCATCGGCGGCTTCGGTCAGGGCAGCACGACGATGGTTCCGTTGCACATGGCGATGGTGGCAAGCACGATCGCCAACGGCGGTGTGATGATGAAGCCGCACGTGGTCGACGCGACGCTTGCTCATGACGGAGGAGTCCTGTCGCGCACCACTCCCTCCGTGTGGAAGACGCCCATCGCGGCGACGACAGCCGAGACTCTGACGACGCTGATGATCGGCGTTGTCAATCAAGGCACTGGCAAACCCATGCAACTGGACGGCGGTATCCAGGCTGCGGCGAAGACCGGAACGGCGCAGTTGAATACGACAGGCCCCGAGCGATCGAACGCATGGATCATCGGATTCGCACCCGCGACCGACCCGCAATACGCAATCGCAGTCGTGCTGAAGGGTGGCCCGAACGACGAGATCAGCGCAGGAACCGGCGGCAAGTTGGCCGGCCCGATCGCCAAGACGGTGCTCGATTATCTGTTCGCGCACCCAAGCGCGACAGGCGGGTGACGGGCGGGGTGACGTCAGATAAACGGCAATGCGTAGGTAACCTCGTGGCGCGTTCGACGCGCAAGAAAGCAGCGTAGGCAGCACGTGACAGACAACGGCGAGCGGACGGTTCTCAACGACCGCTACGAAATCCAACAGCGCATCGGGCGAGGTGGCATGGCCGACGTCTTCCTCGCGCGCGACCTGTTGCTCGATCGCCTAGTGGCCATCAAGGTGCTGTTTCCCGAGTTCGCCACCGACCCGAACTTCGTGGAGCGGTTCCGTCGTGAGGCACAATCCGCCGCAAACCTCACGCACCCCAACATCGTCGCGGTGTACGACTGGGGCAAGTACGCCAACACCTACTTCATGGCGATGGAGTACGTGCAGGGGCGCACACTGGCCGACATCTTGCGCGCCAACGGCCACATCAACTCGGTGCAAGCCGCCGAGATCGCCAACGAGGTGGCAGCCGCACTGGGCAATGCCCACGCCAGCGGGGTGGTTCACCGCGACATCAAGCCGGCAAACATCCTGATCGGCTCGAACGGCCAAGTGAAGGTCGCCGACTTCGGCATCGCCCGAGCGATGAACGCGCCTAGCGAGAACAACCTGACGCAGGTCGGTTCTGTCATGGGCACGGCGACCTATTTCTCGCCCGAGCAGGCCCAGGGCGCGCAACCGGACCCGCGCAGCGATCTGTACTCACTCGGCATCGTGCTGTACGAGATGGTGGCGGGCAAGCCCCCGTTCGCAGGCGAGAACCCGGTCAGCATCGCTTACAAGCAGGTGCACGATCTGCCCCAACCGTTGAACCAGTTGGTCGCCGACGTGCCGCGACCGTTCGAAGCGATCGTCGCCAAGCTGCTGGCGAAGGACCCCAACATGCGCTACGCCAACGCTGACGCGTTGCGCGACGACCTTCGCCGGTATCGCAGCGGTGAGCCGGTGTTGGCTTTAGCGGCGGTTGCGGGCGCGGCTGCATCACTTCCGCGGAGCGGCGACACGGGCTCGGCGACGAACGTGACCCGGGCGATGCCGCGAACCGCTGCGAATCCAGCTCAGGGCGCTACCGCGGTCATGTCTCGCGCCGTGATGATGCCGCAGCAACGGCCAGCCGTGCGTCGCAAGAACAACTGGTACGGCGTTGCCTCGTTCATTGCCCTGCTCGCACTCGTCGCGGGTGGCATCGTGTTGTTCAACATATTGAAGAACGAACCAAAAGCCACGTCGTTCGCACTCGAGTCGGTGGTCGGCCTCCCGCTCGACGAAGCCACGAAGAAGCTTGAGGACGCTGGGCTCGCGTTCAACAAGATCGAGCAAGTCACGCCCGATGCTGTCGAGGGGGCCGTCGTGGAAACGCGACCGGTGGCGGGCACCATCGTCAGCGTCGGTCAGGCGATCGATGTTTTGTACAACCCGATCAAGACGCCGGTTCCGATCCCTGACGTCAAGGGACAAACAGTCGAAGAAGCGACCAGCACGCTGACAGGCGCCGGCTTCACGGTTTCATCCGACAGCGTGTTCGTTGTCGATTCGTCGATCGAACCGGGCAAGGTGCTGAGCACCAACCCGCCGTTCGGACAGTCCGCCAAGCAGGGCACGGTAGTCATCCTCACGGTCTCGAAGGCACCGGACCAAGTCGGCGTACCCGAAGTCACCGGGCAGGACGGTGCCGCGGCGCAAGCCCTGCTCGAGGCCGAGCCCTACACCTTCGTCGTCACCTTGACGCCTGAGCCGAGCGCCGACGTCCCGGTGAACGTGGTGATCCGCACTGATCCGCCGGTGAACACACCGGTCACCAAGGGATCGAACATCAACGTCATCGTCTCGGGCGGTCCGGCCAAGGTCAGAGTGCCACCGGTCGAAGGTCTCACCGAGGCTGCTGCTCGCAATCAGTTGACCAATCGCGGCCTTGTCCCCGACGTTCAGTTCGTGACGGTTGCGATCGGCTCACCCGACGACGGACACGTCATTTCACAGAGCATCCCGTCGACCGACTCGGTGTTGCCAGGCACCACCATCAAGCTGAAGGTCGGCAAAGCGGCGCCGGTTCCAACCACCACGCTGGCACCGACGACCACGACCATTCCTCCGACAACGACTACCCCGCCTTCGGCCGACCTGTCGGTGACGATCACGGATGGCGCTTCGACAAAGTCATCGGGCTCAGCCGTGACGTACACGATCGTGGCAAGCAACGCCGGGCCGTCCTCTGTCTCGGCAGCATTCGTTTCCGACATCATGCCCAGCGGGCTTAGCGGAGTGAGCTGGACCTGTTCGTCGACCGGCAGTGCCAACTGCCCGTCGAACGGCAATGGCAACATCAATGCGCCGATCGATCTTCCCGTGGGTAGCTCGGTGACGTTCATCGTGTCGGGCACCGTGTCCACGAGCTCCGGGACGCTCACGAACACAGTCACCATCTCGTCACCGAGCGGCGTGTCCGATCCTGCTGGCAGCAACAACTCGGCGACGGACACGGACACTGTGACGCCGTAGGGCGATCAGTTCTTGGCGTCGAGGAAGTTGCGCAACAGGTCGTGCCCGACCGCGGTCAGGATGCTCTCGGGATGGAACTGCACGCCCTCGATCGGCAACGTTCGATGACGAACTCCCATCACCACGTCGTCCGACGTCGCTGTCACTTCGAGGCATTCCGGAACTGTTGCCGGATCGATGACGAGGCTGTGGTAACGAGTCGCCGTTAGCGGCGATGGGAGGTCCCGGAACACTCCGACGCCGCAATGCTCGATCGGTGACGTCTTGCCGTGCATCAAGGTCGGCGCACGAACGATGGTGCCGCCATACACCTGGCCGATGGCCTGAAGGCCGAGACAGACACCGAGGACACGAATGCCGCGTTCAGCGAAGGCGGGAACGGCCGCGCAGAGGATGCCAGCGTCTTCGGGTCGGCCGGGTCCAGGGGACAGCAGCAATGCGTCGGGCTCGAGGGCGAGCGCCTCGTCGACGGTGACCTGATCATTGCGCACCACGATCGGGTCGGCGCCGAGCTCGCCGAGGTATTGGACGAGGTTGTAGACGAAGCTGTCGTAGCTGTCGATCACAAGAACCCGCTGGCTCGTCACCGCACCAGACTGCCGTAGTGCTACCGGTCGTGTCGAATGTGTTCCGTGACGTATGCTCTGACGCCGTGGCTCCACCGAAACGCAAGACATCGGGTCGGGTGACCCCCAAGGGCACCAGACCGGGACAGGCCACGACGACGCATGAGCCGATCTCCACGTCGTCGGCAACGGTCTCCGCATCGTCGAGGTACACGCCGCCCACGCCGAAGGACTTCTACGAGAGTCCGCGGTGGGTGCCCGTGCTCATGCTTGCTCTCCTGGCGATCGGCGTTCTCGCGATTCTGTCGCGTTATGTGATCTGGGACACGACCAACACACCGGTGCTCGTCGGGCTCGGTTTCCTCCTCGCGGGCCTGTGGGTAGCCACGAAGTGGCGCTGACTCAACTAACACTCTTGTAGTTTCCGCACATACTTATCCACAGGCTGTGGAGAGATTAGTCATAGAGCGGCGCCACCACGTCCATGTCCTCCAGACAATGGCGAGGGGGTGGCGGATCCTCGTCTGGGGCCAGCGTGAGCTTGATTTCTAAGCCGCAGACGCTGCAGCGGTACCTGACGTTCACCTTGCGCAGCTCACCGGCAGGTGGAGGTGGCGCCATCGGAGTAGTGAAGCTTCTCAGCAGGCCAATGCCGCTTTTCCACAGGACCAGGGCGATCGCCAGGCCGGCGATCAGCCAAATGATCGTGGACAGAGCTGGCATGAACCTCAGGCTATCCGTGAGGTTCTACACGTCGCGAGCGGCGCGCGCAGCGCGTCGGTTAGGCCGCTAGCGGATCGTTGCGGTTGATCCACTGAAGGGCCTGGGCCGGATCGATTCGATGCTCGCTGATCTCGGCGAGCATGGCGCGAATTCGAGCAAGTTCGTTCGAGGCGGCGATGCCGAGACGCAATGGATTTGCCTTCGACACTGCCACGCAGGTCTTGCATGCTCGAGGTTGAAACGCGTTGAAGTGTCGCCCGGCGAGCGGCGCCGCCAGCAGACCACACAAGGTCTCGCGCTTGCGGCCCTCCGGACGCACGGACGTGCGCAGGGCGTGCACTCGGCCGTACCCCTCGAACAAGCCGGTCATGCTGCGCTCGTAGCCCGTGCCGGTCCAGGTCTCGCCCCGAGCCTGAGCGGGAAGGGGACGAATCGTTCGCTCGTGCTCGAAACCGTGGCGATGCTCGTAGGCCCGTTGCCGGCAAGAGTGGTTGCAGTACAAGCGTGGACGCCCCGGACGACGAACGACCACGAACTCGGCAGCGCACCATGAACAGGCCCGATGAGTAGGGCGAGGGTGTGAGATGATCGGCATGATCCGTTTCTACGCCGAGGGTGTGACAGAGTCGCCGAGTGGCCGAGTGGCCGAGTGGCCGAGTGGCCGAGTGGCCGAGTGGGCGAGTCGCTGAGCCCGGATGCCCCTGGCGCCGAGGCAGATCAAGTCGCACACCAGCCCTCGCCAATCGTCCGTGACGAATTGCGCCTGCCGCCGCGCCCGCGTTACGTCACGGACGATTCGCAACGGAGCCAGACCGGGCGCCGCGCCCGAGTTACGTCACGGACGATTCGCAAGAGGGTGTGACGGGACACCCTCGGCAACGCGGCGTCGACGCCTGCTGCGCAACGACGGCCTCGCGATGGCGGGCTAGCCGAGGCGTTCGATGATGGTCGCATTCGCCATGCCTCCGCCTTCGCACATCGTCTGCAGGCCGTAGCGACCGCCGGTGCGCTCGAGCTCGTTGAGCAGCGTTGTCATCAGGCGCGCCCCGGACGCTCCGAGCGGATGTCCGAGGGCGATCGCGCCGCCGTTGACGTTGACTCGATCCATGTCTGGGTGCAGCTCCTTCTCCCAGGCCAGCACCACCGAGGCGAAGGCCTCGTTGATCTCGACGAGGTCGATGTCGTCGATCGACATGCCGGCACGGGACAGAACTTTCTCGGTCGCGGGGATGGGCGCCGTCAGCATCATCCTTGGATCGGCGCCGGCCAGCGAGAAGTTCACGAACCGCGCTCGCGGCCGCAATCCCAACTGCGCCGCCTTCTCCTCGCTCATGATCAGCAAGGCAGCCGCGCCATCCGTGATCTGCGATGAGTTGCCGGCCGTCACACGGCCACCTTCCTCCTCGGTGCGGAAGACCGGCTTCAACTTGGCCAAAGACTCGGTGGTCGTTTCGCGCAACCCTTCGTCGATCGACACCATCTCGCCGTCGGTGCCGAGCACCGGCAGGATCTCGGCCTGGAACCGACCCTCGGCCGTCGCCCGCGCCGCGTACTGCTGTGATCG